>NZ_LVDJ01000013.1:0-130275 GCF_007636505.1 Shewanella sp. KCT | reverse complement strand
GTACATGAGCACTGCAGCGAGGAAACAATGCCGTCAGACGAAGAATTAACCAGTAAGAATTTGTCTGGAAACCATAGCATTGTGGTCCCACCTGATCCCATCCCGAACTCAGAAGTGAAACGCAATCGCGCCGATGGTAGTGTGGGGTCTCCCCATGTGAGAGTAGGTCATTTCCAGGCGCCTAATTTAGTATCCCGCGTAAGCGTTTTACTAAAGGAGCGGTAGTTCAGTTGGTTAGAATACCGGCCTGTCACGCCGGGGGTCGCGGGTTCGAGTCCCGTCCGCTCCGCCAACATTAAGATGAAAGCCCTAGCAGCAATGCTAGGGCTTTTTTCGTTGTGTGCAAAAAGCCTGTGGTCGAGAGCAGAATTCCAGATAATCTACAGCATTCACTCCTTCCATGGAGTTTTAGGCTCTGTCTTAATAGAAAGCGAGAGTGCGGGTTCGAGTCCCGTCCTCCCCAGCTCGTTTCACTTCGCGCGCATGAGCACATCGCTTTGCGATATGCGCCCACCAACATTAAGACGAAAGCCTCTGCATGCTCTTGTACATAAGAGTGCAGAGGCTTTTTTCGTTTCTGTCTCTTCAAAATGCTCATGCACTAAGCCATAGGAATACAGTCTCTCATCGCCTATCTGCATTTCTCGCTTGTGATGGTGGCCGAGATCGCAGGTCCACCGCTGCCATCTGCCTTTTGTGGCGTGTATTGATATTTGAGCTCTTCAAAGTTTAGGGTGATGTTCTCGGTGAGGCGATCTTCGCCGCCTGAGCCGCCGGTAGACAGGCTTGAGACCCATACGTCGCGTAATTCGATCACTATATACTCAAGAGGCGTTCCACCCGCCTTGCGCACCGTCAGCGTCGCTCTAGGGTATTGCATGTGGCTCATCTGGTTCATGAGGAGCTGGGGTGAGGCGCTATCCACATACTTGGTCACACTGATATCTTGAATGCAGGTGCGTCGCATATCGCTACTTGCTCCCCAAGACCAGGCGAGTACATCGATCTCGTTGCGGTGTTGTGCGTCCAGGCTCTCGCCATCGACGCCATCTATCTTGAGAAACATATCCGTAGCCGCGTTCAGCGACAAGGAGCTGAGCGCTAATAGGCCCATGGCTGCGAGTTTATACATAATCATTCTACCTATTGCCGAATTGGGTTAATTATTTATTGAGTCTAGTTTGCATTTAGAAATGGGTTCGTTTTTGCTTAGAACTAAAGAATCTGTAAACACCGCATAACGCCAAGTCGCATGAATATCGAGCGAGCCGCAAGATTGTCTATTGCTATTCCACGCGGCCTTACCTACCTTATGGCCAAGTGAAATGGCTTAGTTTCAAAGGATGGATATGAAAATAGAAATGATCTGCACCGGTGAAGAGGTGTTGTCCGGACAGATAGTCGATACCAATGCGGCATGGGCGGCAAATGCCTTGATGGACCACGGCATAGAGATGCAGCAGCGGATCACGGTAGGCGATAGATTGGACGATCTGGTCGAGGTGTTTCGTCAGCGTAGCGAGCACGCCGATGTCATCCTGGTCAATGGCGGGCTCGGCCCGACCAGCGATGATATGTCTTCCGAGGCGATGGCCATTGCCAAGGGCGAGCCTCTGGTCGAGTGCACCCTGTGGCGGGAGCGTATTCAAGAGTGGTTTACCCGTAACGGTCGACACATGCCAGAGAGCAACCTGAAACAGGCGATGTTACCCGCTTCGGCCATTATGGTGGACAATCCTGTCGGCACGGCTTGTGGCTTTCGAGTGAAGCTCAATCGTGCCTGGCTCTTCTTTACTCCCGGTGTGCCTTTCGAGTTTAAGAAGATGGTGACCGAGCAGTTCATTCCTTTTGTGGAGCAGATTTCCGATAGCCATGTCGAAGTCGAGGTGCAGAAGCTACTGACCATAGGTCAGGGGGAATCGGCACTGGCCGATAAGCTAGAGGGTATGCCTTTACCGGATGGCATGACCTTAGGCTATCGCTCCTTCATGCCCTATATCGAGATTAAGTTGTTTGCCCGAGGGAAAGCAGCTATCGGCGAATTAGACAGGGTCAAGGCTGAGGTGCTCGCTCGTCTAGGCGATGCGGTCGTCGGCCACAACGTTACCTCACTGGCACAGGTGATCCACAACGGGTTGCTGGCTTCGGGTAAGCGTTTGAGTATTGCCGAGTCCTGTACCGGTGGCATGATCGCCAACAATCTAGTGGCCTTTGCCGGTAGCTCCAATTACCTGGATCAGGGGCTGGTGACCTACAGCAACGAGTCTAAGGTGCGCGTATTGGGGGTTAAGCCCGCGACCCTAGATGACCATGGGGCAGTCTCTATCGCCACGGTTGAGGAGATGGCCAAGGGGGCAAGAAGCCTGCTAGACAGCGACTATGCGTTGGCGACCAGTGGCATTGCCGGGCCCGATGGTGGCAGCGAGGCAAAGCCGGTTGGCACTGTGGCGATCGCCCTGGCGACTCGGCAAGGCGTCTATAGCCAGATGCTTAAGTTTCCGGCGCGTTCCCGGGAGTTGGTAAGGCTGCTGAGCACGGCCGTTGCCTTGGATATGCTCAGGCGTGAGTTGCAGGAGTCGCCCGTTCTGGTGGACTATTCCTCTTATCCGCGATTTGCAAGATAGACTAGATAAGGCGCCAAGCATAATGGCGCCTTAAACCGACATGCCTCAAACAGAGGTGACTTAAATAGAAGAACTTACGCGGCGAGGTTAATCTTTAAAGATGAGATTAATCTTGCCCGGAACGACCTGGATACGTTTGGTCATCTCGGCGACAAGCGCCTGATTACCCTCTTGGGTATCGAGCACATACACAGGTTGGGTCTCGAGGAAGTGGGTCATGAATCCCATGATCTGAGGACTCACCTGGCCTATGGCCTGCTCGAGATCCTTTGGAGCAGATCTCAGGCTGACCAGGGTAAGCTCCTTAAGATAGAGACTGTGCTGGTCGGCATCATACCAAGGTTTGGCTTCGAACTCGGCCGTCATGGTGGCATTGAGCGGCATCAGCGGGTTGGCCACCTTGATCAGACTGTTAGCCGTGATCGCCATGGTGTCGGCCTTGTG
Source organism: Shewanella sp. KCT (assembly GCF_007636505.1). Classification (NCBI taxonomy): domain Bacteria; kingdom Pseudomonadati; phylum Pseudomonadota; class Gammaproteobacteria; order Alteromonadales; family Shewanellaceae; genus Shewanella; species Shewanella sp. KCT. The sequence goes on along the minus strand of NZ_LVDJ01000013.1, from coordinate 127,207 downwards.
GCCAAGCTTGACCTTCACATCATTGATCTTCATCTCTATGCCAAAGAAACGATTGCCCTCTTTGACCTCGAAATGCATCTCGTCGTTCAGGTAGTTGGTGAGCTGGCGCTCGCTGATGCTGTATTGACTGACACATGCAGTCAAACTCAGCATCAGCACGCCTATTAGGGCTAGGCTTTTCATTAACCCGTGTTTCTCATGCCCGCCGCCACGCCGGCGATGGTGAGCATCAGTGCCAGCTCGACATTGCTTGATCCAGCCTGCTCCTTACGGGTACGCGCCAGGAGTTCGGCCTGGAGGAAGTTGAGCGGGTCGATATAGGGATTACGAAGCTCTACCGACTCACGATTCCATGGAGTATGCGACATCAGGGCGTCGGACTGGGTCAGCTCCAAGACCACCTTGATCCCTGTCGCCATACGGCTACGTAGGGCTTCGCCGAGATGATGTAGCTCTTGCGGCACCAGGCAGGTCTCATAGTACTTAGCCAGGTTAGGTTCGGCCTTGGCGTAGACCATCTCGAGCATGGAGATGCGTGTCTCGAAGAAGGGCCATTGCTGCTCCATCTCCCTTAACAGGGCGAGTTCGCCACGGTCGGCAGCCTGCTGCAGCGCTTCGCCGGCGCCTAGCCAGGCGGGGAGCATCAAACGGTTCTGCGACCAGGCGAAGATCCAAGGGATCGCACGCAGGCTCTCGATACCGCCATCCACCCGACGTTTCGCGGGGCGGCTACCCAGTGGTAGCTTGCCGAGCTCGACTTCAGGAGTTGCCGCGCGGAAGTAGGCGACAAAATCTGGCTCCTCACGCACTATGGCGCGATAGGCGGTGACCGAGTCACTGGCGAGTCTCTCCATCGCCTCGCGCCACTCCGGCTTAGGTTCTGGCGGCGGCAACAGGGTGGCCTCCATCACGGCCGAGGTATAGAGCGCCAGGCTCTGCACTGCCAGCTTAGGCAGGCCGAACTTGAAGCGGATCATCTCGCCTTGCTCTGTCACTCTGATGCGGCCATCTACCGATCCCGGTGGCTGCGATAAGATCGCCTTGTGGGCTGGTCCGCCGCCGCGGCCTATGGTGCCGCCACGACCGTGGAACAGGGTGAGTTTGATGTCTGCCTGGTTACAGACTTTCACCAGTTTTTCCTGCGCACTGTATTGAGCCCAGGCGGCCGCCATTACGCCGGCATCTTTAGCCGAGTCTGAGTAGCCTATCATTACCTCCTGGCTGCCCTTACAGTAGCCGCGGTACCAGTCGATGGCGAATAGCGCCGAGATACAGCTGGCGGCGTTGTTGAGGTCCTCTAAGGTCTCGAACAGTGGTACAACCCGCATCGGATGCTGACATCCTGCCTCTTTCAATAGCAGGAGCACAGTCAATACATCCGACGGTTGACTGGCCATGGAGATGACATAGGAGCCCAGGGCCTTAGGCGACTGGCTGGCGATCAATCTGACCGTGCTGATCACCTCGGCGACCTCGGCACTCGGTTCCCAGTTATGGGGGATCAGCGGACGCTTGCCGCTTAGTTCCCGCAGCAGGAAGGCCTGTTTCTCATGTTCGTCCCAGTGGTCGAAGTCGCCAAGGCCCAGGTAACGGGTCAGCTCGGCGATGACATCGCTATGGCGCTGGGCATCCTGTCGGATATCCAGGCGCAACATATGGATACCGAAGCAGGCCAGACGACGCAGCATATCCAGCAACAGGCCGTTGGCGATCAGGCTCATGCCCGACTCGGTCAGGCTGCGGTAAAGCAGGGTCAAGGGCTGTTTGAGGTCATCCTCATGCCAGATAAGGCTATCGAGATCCACCTCGGGTGAATGCCCCTCGAGGCGGGCATTTAGGTAATCTATGGTGTCGCGTAGCTTCTGTCTTAGCTCCCGCAGCACCACGCGGTATGGCTCGTGGCTGTTGTCTGTGAGGGCCAGTAGTTCCTCGTTGGCCTCCTCCATCGACAGTTCGTTGACCAGCAAGACCACATCTTTGAGGTAGAGGCGCGCCGCCGTGTGACGGTTGCGATCCAATACTTCCTGGGTGACCTTGGCGGTGACGAAGGGGTTGCCGTCGCGGTCGCCACCCATCCAGCTGGAGAAGCGGATGGGGGCTATGTCGCTGGGTAGCTGCTTGCCGGTGCGCTCTTCGACCTGCTCGTTGAGCTGGCGCAGAAAGTCGGGAATGGCTTGCCAGAGTGAGGCTTCTATGGTGCTCAGTCCCCAGCGGGCTTCGTCCACTGGCGTTGGGCGTTCGTGGCGTATCTCGTTGGTGTGCCAGATCTGGGCGATAAGCTGCCTGAGTCTGAGGTGATTCTGTTTCTTCTCGCGCTCGGTGAGCTGCGGGTTCTCCATGGTGGCGAGACAATCGACCACGGCGGAGTATTTCTGGATCAGGGTGCGACGGGAGATCTCGGTCGGGTGCGCCGTAAGCACCAGATCGATATCCAGTGTCTGCAAACACTCGAGCATCTTATCTTGGTCAATGCGCCCATTTAGCATGCGCCCCAGGAGTTGATCCACAGGATCGGGCACGCAGACCAGCTCGTCACAGTTGCGGCTGATGGTATGGAACTGCTCGGCGATATTGGCCAGGTTGAGAAACTGGTTGAAGGCCTTGGCAAATGGTACCAACTCTTCGTCGGGTAAGGCGGCCAGTAGGGTAAGCATTTGTTCCCTGGCAGTATCGTTGCCTTGGCGTGAGCTCTTGGCCAGGTGTCTGATCTGTTCAATCTTATCTAAAAAGGGCTCGTCCATGTGTGTGCGAATAGTATCGCCTAATATTTGGCCTAATGTGCCCACATTGGATCGCAGCGACGCGTACATATCTGTCATAAATGCTCCATACCCACGAGTTAATCAATCACCATACCTAGGCTATCAGGTTTAGGTCAATACGGCATATCTTCATATCGTATGCTTATGTGTTCTATATCACCTTGCATGAATTTTTTATGGCGCCTTTATGCAGGCGTGGTAAATCAACTGTTTTAGCAAGTCGACGGTTTTGTTGATGTAGGCGGTGTCCAGGTACTCATCGGGCTGATGTGCCTGCTCTATGCTGCCCGGTCCCCAGACCAAGGTTTGACAGCCCAGTTGCTGAATATAGGGAGCCTCGGTCGCATAGTTGACTACCTCGGGGGCCTGATTCGATAGCTGGGCGACCAGCTGTGACCATTGCGCATCTGCCTGTCCCGCGAAGGGCTGGGAGCCGGGATAGAGCTGACTTATGCTGATGGCGCCAGGATAGCGCTGACTCAGCTCGGCGAGATATTGGATCAGAAGTTGCTCTAAGACCTCTAACGGCAGGCCGGGGAGGGGGCGGATATCCAGGTGCAGATCGCAGCAGCCGCAGATGCGGTTGGCGGCGTCGCCACCGTGAATATGGCCAAAGTTCATGGTGGGATAGGGCACGCTGAAGGCTTCTTCGCGGTAGTGCTCCGTCAGGTGTTGCTTCAGCTTGAGGAGCTGGCCTATCACCTGATGCATGATCTCTATGGCGTTGAGTCCCTTGGCCGGATCCGAAGAGTGACCGCTGCGTCCCGTGATGCGGATGCCCTGTGCCAGGTGTCCCTTATGCATATAGACAGGCTTTAGGCCGGTGGGCTCGCCTATGAGTGCATATTCAGGTGCGATGGCCTTAGATTGGGCGAAGGCCTTGGCGCCATTCATCGTAGTTTCTTCATCGGCGCTGGCGAGTATGTAGAGCGGCCGAACGAAATCTTGGGTTGGCATCTGGCGCACCGCCTCTATGACCAGAGCGAAGAAACCCTTCATGTCGCAGCTGCCCAGCCCATACCAGCGATTATCCTTCTCCGTTAGGGTAAAGGGATCTTGGTTCCAACGGCCTTCGTCGAAAGGGACGGTATCTGTATGGCCTGCCAGCAGCAGCCCACCGCGTCCCTGACCGATCTTGGCCAGAAGATTGTGTTTACCACGGGTGTCGGGGACGGCCTGCATCTGGCAGTCGAAGCCCAGATCGGTGAGCCACTGGCTCAGCAGGGTCACCACGCCTTGGTTGCTCATGTCGAGTTCGGCTTCCAGGGCGCTGATGGACGGGGTAGCGATCAGCTCGCGAAAGGATTGCTTGATATCGGGAAAGGTTTTCATCATTTGACTCAAATCACCAATTTTATTTAAAAATATCTATTCAATATTATTGCATAATTAGTTTGTTGTGTTAGTCTATCAAACAGCTAAAACGAGCGCCATTATTAAAGGCTTAACTTAGAGATAAAAAATGAACAATTTCTTCTTACTTTTTGCATATAAGGTTAGCTGTAATCACTTCCTGCGACGATAATCTTGTCATATTGGTATCTATACCAGGGCTTAAGCAGTGCCCCTCTCTTTTTTACCGTTAACACAATATAGAAGTCATAAAGTATGAAAAGCATAGCGATAATTGGCGCCAGTGGTTACACAGGTGCTCAGGTTACTTCACTGATCCAGGCCGATGATCAGCTTAAGATTCAAGGCCTCTATGTTTCTGAAAACAGTCTTGATAAGGGCAAAACTCTGGCTAGCCTGTATCCGGTTTACAGCCATATCGATCTTAGCCTGGCACCGCTAACAGAGCAGGCCAAGCAGACCATAGTCGATGAGGCCGATGCCGTGGTGTTGGCGACCGACCATGGTGTGAGCCTGCACCTGGCGGCCTGGTTCTATCAGGCGGGTCTGGCGGTGTTCGACCTTTCCGGCGCCTACCGTTTTTCTGATAGCGAACAGTATCCCAAATGGTACGGTTTCGAGCATATCTACCCAGAGGTGTTGGCCGAGGCCGTCTATGGTCTGACGGAGTGGAACGCCGAGGCGATTTCCGCCAGCAAGATGATTGCCGTGCCTGGATGCTATCCCACAGCCTCACTAACAGCGTTAAAACCCCTGAAAGATCTGATGACAGACAGCCTGCCGGTGATCAACGCCGTCAGCGGCGTAACAGGTGCCGGCAGAAAGGCGCAGCTGCACACCAGCTTCTGCGAGGTGAGCCTAACGCCCTACGGTGTGCTGGGTCATAGACATCAACCCGAGATAGCGACTCAGCTGGGGCAGCAGGTGATCTTCACCCCTCACCTGGGCAACTTTAAGCGTGGCATTCTGGCTACCATTACCGTGCAGATGAAGCCCGGGGTGAGCGAAGCCGATATTGCCAAGGCCTATGAGGTGTATGAGTCGGCACCTCTGGTGAATGTGTACCATAATCAATTTCCTAAGGTTGACGATGTGGTGCATACCCCTAACTGCCTGCTGGGATGGAAGTATGATCCCCTCAATGGCTATCTGGTGGTGGCGAGCGCTATCGACAATCTGATGAAAGGTGCGGCGAGTCAGGCGCATCAATGCATAAAGATTCATTTCGATTATTAATATTGTCACCTGTGAGAGAGAAGTAGCTATGTCGGCAAATAAGAAAACCTTAGTGCTTAAAGTGGGTGGCGCCCTGATGCAGTGTGAGATGGGGCTGGCACGCCTGATGGCGAGCGCGGCCAACATCATCAAGTCGGGCCAATCTGTCATCTTGGTTCATGGCGGCGGTTGCCTGGTAGACGAGCAGCTCAAGGCCAATGGCATGGAGACGGTCAAGCTGGACGGTTTGCGTGTCACCCCCGAAGAGCAGGTGCCTATTGTGGTTGGTGCGCTGGCGGGTACCTCTAACAAGATCTTGCAGGCCAGTGCCATCAAGGCGGGTATCACGACTGTGGGCATGAGCCTGTGCGATGGCGCCATAGTCAATGGCAGCATCAAAGATGAGCAGCTTGGCTTTGTGGGTGAAGTGTCGCCCAATGACCCGACTTATCTGAACTTCCTGTTGGCCCAGGGCTGGATGCCAATTGTCAGCTCGATTGCCGTAGATGATGCGGGCAACTTGCTGAATGTCAACGCCGATCAGGCGGCGACCGTGATCGCCAAGCTGGTGGAAGGCCAGCTGGTGTTGCTGTCTGACGTGAGCGGCGTGCTCGATGGTAAGGGACAGCTGATCAAGACCCTGGATAAGGCCCACGCCGATGAACTGACCAAGTTAGGCGTCATCGAGAAGGGGATGAAGGTCAAGGTCGAGGCGGCATTAGAGGTTGCCCAGTGGATGGGGCAGCCGGTACAGGTGGCCTCATGGCGCGACGCCGAACAGTTGAGCGCGCTGGAGAAGGGCGAGTCTATCGGCACTCAGGTCATGCCACATTAATTAAACGGAACATGAGAGCAGTATTCATCTAGGAGTAGATATATGAATCACCTACTATCGATAAAAGAGCTTAACCAGCAGCAGCTGATCGACTTACTCGCCCTGGCGAAGACGATCAAGGCCAACCCAGAAGACTATCGCAAGGCACTCGACGGTAAGAGTGTGGTGATGTTATTCGAGAAGCCATCGCTGCGAACCCGCGTAAGCTTCGATATCGGTATCAATAAGTTAGGTGGTCATTGTCTCTACCTGGATCAGCAAAATGGTGCCTTGGGCAAGCGTGAGCCGGTATCCGACTTTGCCGCCAACATCTCTTGTTGGGCCGATGCCATTGTCGCGAGAACCTTTGCCCATTCGACCATAGAGCAGCTCGCCGAACATGGCACTGTGCCTGTGATCAACGCGTTGTCGGACATGTACCATCCTTGTCAGGGGCTGGCGGATTTTCTGACCTTGGCGGAGCAGTTCGATGATGTCAGCAAGGTAAAGCTGGCCTATGTAGGCGATGGTAATAACGTGACCCACTCGCTCATGTATGGCGCGGCGCTGCTGGGTGCCAAGATGACGGTGATCTGCCCGCAGGGGCATTTCCCCGACGGTAAGGTGGTGCTGGAGGCGCAAGCGATTGCCGAGGCTCATGGTGGCGAGTTGGTATTGAGCTCAGATGTCGAGGCGATCGCCGGCCATGATGCCATCTATACTGATACTTGGATCTCCATGGGAGACAACGCCAGTCTAGATGAGATCAAAGCCAAATTTGCGCCTTATCATGTAGATACCGATATGATGAACAAGGCGGGAGCCAAATATTTTATGCACTGCCTACCCGCTTACCGTGGTGTCGAGGTGGCTGCCGAGGTGGTCGATGGGGCCGGCTCACTGATCTTGCAACAGGCAGAGAACCGCATGCATGCGCAAAATGCCGTGTTGGTGACCCTACTGAGTTAACGAATTTTCCCAATGGTGATTGGGCCAACGAATTGAGTATTTAGGAAAACGAAATGTCTATCGAAAACAACAAAGCATCGGTAAAAAAAGTGGTATTGGCCTACTCGGGTGGTCTGGATACATCGGCGATCATTCCTTGGCTAAAAGAGACCTATGATAACTGTGAGATCGTTGCCTTCTGCGCCGATGTGGGTCAGGGCGAGGCGGAGCTTGAAGGGCTGCATGAGAAGGCTATCGCCTCGGGTGCGTCCGAGTGCCATATCGTGGATCTGAAAGAGGAGCTGGTGGCCGATTATATCTACCCCACCATAGCGACAGGCGCCATCTACGAAGGCACCTATCTGCTGGGCACCTCTATGGCCAGACCTATTATCGCCAAGGCACAGGTGGAAGTGGCACGTAAAGTGGGCGCAGACGCCGTATGTCATGGTTGTACCGGTAAGGGTAACGATCAGGTGCGTTTCGAGGGCTGTTTTGCCGCCCTGGCACCGGACCTTACTGTGATCGCTCCTTGGCGTGAGTGGAGCATGGTGAGCCGTGAAGATCTGCTGGACTATCTGGCTGAGCGCAACATCAAGACGACCGCCTCGGCCACCAAGATCTATAGCCGTGACGCCAACGCCTGGCACATCTCCCACGAAGGTGGTGAGCTGGAAGATCCGTGGAATGAGCCTAGCAAAGAAGTATGGACCATGACGGTTGCGCCAGAAGATGCGCCCGATGAGCCAGAGTATGTGTCGGTTGAGATGGAAGCTGGTCGTATTACTAAGGTTAATGGTCAGTCATACACTCCTTATGGTGCCCTGATGGCCCTTAATGAGATTGCCGGCGCCCATGGCGTGGGCCGCATCGATATCACCGAAAACCGTCTGGTGGGCATGAAGTCTCGTGGTTGTTACGAAACGCCAGGTGGCACAGTAATGTTTGCCGCGCTCAGAGCAATCGAAGAGCTGGTACTGGACAAGACCAGCCGAGAATGGCGTGAGCAGGTAGGTGCCAAGATGGCGCACCTGGTCTATGACGGTCGTTGGTTTACCCCACTGTGTGAATCGCTGCTGGGGGCCTCTCAGCCACTGGCGAACCTGCTGAACGGTGAAGTGGTACTTAAGCTCTATAAGGGCCAGGCGCAGGCGGTGAAGAAACGTTCTCCTAATAGTCTGTATTCTGAGGAATTTGCCACCTTTGGTGAAGACGAAGTCTATAACCAGAAAGATGCGGAAGGCTTCATTCGTCTCTATTCATTGGCGAGCCGTATCCGGGCGCTAAACGTTAAGTAGAGTCGACTAGGTAATAAAGGGGCGGCGAACGCTCCTTTATTTTAAGAGCAGATTTACGAGCAAATTTAAGAGCAGATTTAAGAGGATAGTGAGATGGCGTTATGGGGCGGAAGATTTAGCCAAGAGAGCAGCGCACTGTTTAAACTTTTCAACGATTCCCTGCCGGTCGATTATCGGCTGGTGGAAGAAGATATTGTCGGTTCCATTGCCTGGGCCGATGCCATCACAGGTGTGGGCATTCTTACCCAGGAGGAGTGTCAGTCGCTCAAGCAGGCGTTGCAAGAACTGTTGGCCGAGGTGAAGGATCAGCCAGAGACCATCTTGGCCTCCGGTGCCGAAGACATTCATAGTTTCGTCGAGCAGGCCTTGATCGCCAAGGTCGGTGACCTGGGTAAGAAGCTGCATACAGGCCGCTCGCGTAACGATCAGGTGGCGACCGATCTTAAGCTCTGGTGCAAGAAGGAGGGCCAAGCCCTGCTCGAACTGCTGGCACAGTTAAAGGCAGCCTTACTGTCACTTGCTGAGCGTGAGCTGGACGCCGTCATGCCAGGCTACACTCACCTACAGCGGGCGCAGCCTGTGGCCTTCGGTCACTGGTGCCTGGCCTATGTGGAGATGTTTGAGCGTGATATCAGCCGTCTGCAAGATTGTCTGCAGCGTCTCGATACCTGTCCGCTGGGCACGGGTGCGCTGGCTGGTACCGCTTATCCAATGGACAGATACGCGCTGGCTAAGTCATTGGGATTCGCCTCGCCAACCCTTAACAGCTTAGATTCTGTGTCTGACAGGGATCATGTGATCGAGTTATGTTCCGATGCAGCCATCAGCATGATGCACCTGAGCCGCATGGCCGAAGATTTGATCTTCTTCAATAGCGGTGAGGCGGGCTTTATCGAACTGGACGATCAGGTGACATCTGGCTCTTCCTTGATGCCGCAGAAGAAAAACCCAGATGCGCTTGAGCTGATCCGTGGCAAGACGGGCCGTGTCTATGGCAGCCTGATGGGCATTCTGACCACCATGAAGGCACTGCCTCTGGCTTACAACAAGGATATGCAGGAAGACAAAGAGGGCCTGTTTGACGTGATGGACAGCTGGTCTATTTGTCTGGAGATGGCGGCTCTGGTACTCTCAGGCTTAAAGGTCAACAGAGAGAATACCCTGTCGGCGGCCCAGCAGGGTTATGCCAATGCAACCGAGCTTGCAGATTACCTGGTGGCCAAAGGCATGCCGTTTAGAGAGGCGCATCATGTGGTGGGTGAGGTCGTGGTCGAGGCGATCGCCCAGAAGAAACCTATCGAAGAGTTCGAGTTGGCTAGCCTGCAGGTGTTCGCCAGTGTCATCCAGGAAGATGTTTATCAATGTCTGACGATAGACTCTTGTCTGGCAAAACGTGAGGCGCTGGGTGGTACCTCACTCACTCAGGTGAAGGCTGCGTTGGCTGCCAAGGGCTAGTTTAGATAAATTCTGTCTAATCAATCGATTAAAAAACCTGCAGTCGCAGGTTTTTTTACATCTAAAGTTTTATTCGCACCAAAAAATTGGCGCTATGAACTCACTGAAAAATAGCTAAAGTCCAGTAGAATTGACTGGGCTGGTGGTGAGTGACACCAGCCCATCTGAAGGTTATTGGAACAGATCTTCTACCGAATCGTCGATAAAGATATCTTCCTGAGTCTGCGCCTCGGTGGCAAATTCCTTCGGCTCAGTTCCCTGGATGAAATACTCGAACTTGGTGGTGTAGTCTGTCTTACGGCTCAACTTGCCTGTGGCCAGGTCGATACGGGCCGAAACTATCCCTTCCGGTGGCGGAGAAGGTAGCTCAGGCGTGCCTTGGAGGGCATTCTTCATAAACTCGTTCCAGCCTGGGCCGGCGGTCTTGGCACCGGCTTCGGCACCCGAGATCTGATCTTTCGCGCCGTTGGTGTTCCAAGCGGTGCGCCCCAGTTCGATGCTGTGATCGTCGAAGCCGACCCATACGGTAGTTGCCAGCGTCGGTGTGAAGCCACTGAACCAAGTATCTTTCGATTCGTTGGTGGTACCTGTCTTACCCGCGATATCGTGACGGTTTACCACACGGGCGGCGCGCCAGGCGGTGCCGTTCCATCCTGTGCCCTTGCTCCAATCGCCTCCGCCCCAGATTACGCTCTTCAAGGCTTCGGTGATAAGGAAGGCTGTCTGTTTACTGATGATCTGTGGTGCGTGGCGAGCCGTGCTCGGACAGCTAGGATCATCGGCGTTAGCCTCCTGGCTCGCGACTTCTAGGCCTGATACCTCTTGATTTGCCAATTCCTGACTAGGTAGTTCCTGCGCCATCGCAGCGAAAGGATCGTCCGTTGGCAGCGTCTGTGGCTCGGCTAACTCAGGTGTGCAGGCTAGCGTAGGGCTAGCTTCTTCTACCATCTGCTCGTAGGCATTGTCGATATGGTCGATAAAGTAAGGCGCGACCCGGTAGCCGCCATTTGCAAATACCGAGAAGGCGGTGACCACCTGCAGCGGCGTCACCGAAGGTGAGCCCAGCGCCAGGGACTCATTTTGTGGTAGATCATCGCGGTCGAAACCGAACTTGACCAGGGTGTCGATAGCACTTTCTAGCCCGGTATAGCGCATGGCGCGTACCGACATGACGTTGATCGATTGTGCCAGACCGACTCTCAGGCGTGTCGGCCCTGTGTACTTATCGGGTGAGTTCTTAGGTCGCCACGCAGTGCCCTGGCGTATGTCGGCGTTGTTGATCGGCGCGTTGTTGATCAGCGTAGCCAAGGTGTAGCCTTTCTCAAGCGCACCTGTATAGATGAAGGGCTTGATGTTGGAGCCCAGCTGACGCTTGGCCTGAGTGACACGGTTGTATTGGCTGGTGTGAAAGCTGTAGCCGCCCACTAGGGTCTTGATGGCGCCATCCTTAGGATCCAGCGAGACGATGGCGCTGGCCACCTCAGGAATTTGCGACAGCTGCCAGATGTTACCGTTGTTGCGGATCCAGACCTGTTCGCCAGCCTTGAGGATCTCACCAGCGGTTTTAGGTGCCTTGCCCTGACGCTTGTTGCTGATGAACTTGCGCGCCCACTTGAGTCCTTCCCACTCCAGGGTGAGGGTTTCGCCCTTCGTATTGATAACCTTGACGCTCTGCTCGGCAACCTCGATCACGGCGGCGGGCTCGAGCCCTTGGAAGCTTTGAGTCTGCTTCAGCTGCGTGACGATTTGGGCCTCATCTAGCTTGCTCGCGCCTTCTGCGTCCCATAACACCTTAGTCGCGCCGCGATAGCCGTGGCGCTCGTCATAGGCGTAGACGTTGTTGCGCAGTGCCTCTTGGGCCAGCATTTGCAGGCGAGAGTCGACAGTGGTATAGACGTTGTAACCGCCAGTATAGGCTTCCTCTTCACCGAGTTTTTCGACCAGATAGTCGCGAGCCATTTCTGAGATGTAAGGTGCATAGAGCTCTACCTCGGCACCATGGTACCTGGCGGTGATAGGCGCTCTTATCGCTTCCTGGTACTCGTCTTGGGTAATGTTCTCTTTCTCCAGCATACGGCTGAGTACCCAGTTGCGACGATTCATCGCGCGGGCTGGATTACGTATAGGGTTGGCGGCAGAAGGCGCCTGTGGCAGACCGGCAATCATGGCCATCTCTGGCAGGGTAAGCTCTTCGAGTTCCTTGCCATAGTAGACCTGAGCGGCGGCGCCGACACCGTAGGCGCGGTTACCCAGGAAAGAGCGGTTGAGATAGAGGGTTAAGATCTCTTTCTTATTCAGGGCTTGCTCGATTTTCAGGGCGAGAAAGATCTCTTTGATCTTGCGAATATAGGTCTTCTCTCTGGAGAGGAAGAAACCGCGGGCAACCTGCTGGGTGATGGTACTCGCCCCCTGACTCTTCTTACCTGTGGTAGCCAGAATCACGGCGGCACGTATGATGCCGATGGGGTCGATCCCCTTATGTTCGAAGAAACGGGCGTCTTCTGTGTCGAGCACCGCATTAATCAATTGTTGCGGTACCTGCTCATATTCGACTGGAATGCGGCGTTTTTCGCCAAATTGTGAAATTAATTTGCCATCAGCGCTGTAAATTCGTAATGGAGTTTGCAATTTTACGGTTTTAAGAGTGGTAACATCGGGGAGGTCCGGCAGCACATAAAAATAGGCCGCAGCAATTGCACCTATTCCCAAAAGGGCTAGGCTAAATAGAGCGATGGTAATTCGTTTAAACCACTTCACCAGATAATTCCAATAAATTTAGCAGGCACAATAGTATATAAGGCGAGCAGCTATTGGTGAAGCAAAAATGGTTGTCAAAAAAATGGCAATTGTAAAAGTTACAAACATTTTGTACAAATATCTATAACGAGTTGATTTTGTGCTAATCTAATTCCTGAAACTATAACAAAAGTGACGATGGACTATGCTTTCAAATTTATGGAAGCGTCAGGCTCCGCAGATGGTCGGGATCGATATTGGTTCCCACGAGATAAAAGCAATACTGCTGAGTAAGACTGCTGATGGTTATAAAATTTTGAGTCACGCAGCGGTGCCAGTTAAAAAAGGCGCCGTTAATGATCATGAGATAAGAGATTCAGACGCGGTTTTGGAGTCCTTAAGATTGCTCAAACGATCTTTGCCTAAGAGTGTAAAATATGCGGCGGCTGCGGTTTCGGGATCGGCTGTGATGACCAAGGTGATCTACATGGATGCTTCACTCAGTGAAGAGGAGATGGAGACGCAGATCGAGATCGAAGCCGACAACCTTATCCCCTATTCGCTCGATGAAGTCAGCATAGATTTTGAAACTCTCAGCGTAAACAGTGCCGACCCCTCCAAGGTGGATGTGTTGCTGAGTGCCTGTCGCACCGAGAATATCGATGCAAGAGTCGATAGTCTGGACGATATCAATCTCGAAGCCAAAGTGATTGATGTTGAAGGATATGCGCTGGGACGATCGTTCGAGTTAGTCGCCGCTCAGTTGCCCGATGGCGCCGAAAATAAGGTCGTCGCCCTGGTCGATATCGGCGCGAACATGACCACCTTTGCTGTGGTGGAGAAGGGGGAGACGACCTTTATCCGCGAACAGGCCTTTGGTGGTGAGCAGTTTACCCAGTCGATCCTATCTTTCTACGGTATGTCTCATGAGCAGGCGGAGAAGGCCAAGCTCGAAGGTGATTTGCCACGCAATTATATGTTCGAGGTACTCTCGCCCTTCCAGACGCAACTGCTACAACAGATTAAGCGAACCTTACAGATTTACTGCACTTCGAGTGGCAAGGATAAGGTCGATCATATCGTCTTATGTGGCGGAACCTCAAAGCTGGAAGGCATGGCTAATCTGCTCACGAATGAACTCGGCGTACATACCATCATTGCCGACCCTTTCTTGGGTTGCTTGCATGCGGACGAGCAAGTGAAGACACAACTACAGCCCAATATTAATAAATACATGGTCGCGTGTGGATTAGCGCTGAGGAGTTACTCTCAATGGCGAACATAAACTTATTGCCCTGGCGCGAAGAAGCAAGAGAAAAACAAAAACGCGATTATCTGGGCATATTAGCTGCTGTATTTATCGGCGCGGCATTAGTCGTTTATTTAGCCTTAACGGTTCTCGATATGATGACCGAGGAGCAGAGAGGTAGAAATGCCTATCTGCAGGGTGAAATTCAGCTGTTAGAAAAACAAATTGCCGAAATTAAAAAGATTCGTGAGCGTAAGAAAGATATCGAGCGTCGTACCGAGATCATATTAAACCTGCAACAGGCAAGAAACTTACCCACCCATGTATTGGACGAGTTGGTGCGTGTCGTACCGCCGGGAATATATCTTTCCAGCATCGAAAAGAAGGGCAGCTTGCTGTGGATCCAGGGGCGTAGTGAGTCTAACAACAACGTCGCCAACATGATGCGTAAGATTAAGGCCTCAATGTGGTTACACGATCCCAACATGCAGTCGATCGTCTCGCAGAATGATGAGATGCGTCAGCTACAGCGTTTCAGTTTAAGGGTCTCTATCGGTGAAGAAGATGCAGATAATGCCAAAGCGACACAAGGAGCGAGCAAATGAAACTCGATCTGAGTGAATTCAATGATATCGATTTTGAGAACATTGGCGGTTGGCCGACCCAGGTTAAGGTGGTATTCGCGTCTTTCCTGGCCATCATTATCTTCGTTGCAGGTTATTTTTTATTTGTCTCAGATGCCATCGATGTGCTTAAGCGTGAGCAAGACAAAGAGATCACCTTGCGGGATGATTTTAAAGCGAAATACCAATTAGCGGCTAATCTTAAGTTGTATCGAGAGCAGCTGGCGGTCATGGAAGTTCAATTTGCCGAGCTGCTGAAAATGTTGCCGTCGCAGAATGAGATGCCTGGCCTGCTCGATGATTTAACCTTCGTCGCGACCGACTCGGGTCTGGGGATTCAGAGCCTGGAGTGGCAAGAAGAGATACAGCGCGATTTCTATATCGAGTTTCCTATCAGCATGTCGGTAACGGGTAATTACCACGAGATGGGACATCTGGTCAGTGGTGTGGCTAAACTGCCGCGCATCGTGAGCTTGCATGATTTCGTTATCAAGCGCAGTGACAGCGGTGAACTCGCCATGGAGATCTTGGCCAAGACCTATCGTTTCAAAGAGGGAGCCCAGCTCCCGAAAGATAATGCGGCGAAGGGGGCGAAGAAATGAAGAAGCTACCTTTGCTATTCGTGGGCTTGATGCTAGCAGGTTGTATGGGGGATCGCAGCGATCTTGAGTTATTTGTGACGACCACTAAGGCTCAACATGTCGCGCACGTGCCCCCCTTGAAGGAGCCTCCTAAGTTTGAACATTTTGCCTATCAGGCAGAGTTGATGCGCAGTCCCTTCGTACCGCCTTCGAGAGAATTAACCGAAGAGGTGGTCGACACGACCAAAGATTGTCTACAGCCAGATCTGCAACGCCGCAAGGGCCGTCTAGAAACCTATGCGCTGGACAATTTAAAGATGCGCGGTACCTTGAGCGAAGATAAGAATATTTGGGCCTTAATCGAGACTAATGATGGCAGCGTATATCGTCTAGGTGTGGGCGAATACGTAGGTTTGTATCACGGGCGAATTGCTAAAGTTACACAGCAAATGGTCGAAATAGTTGAATTAATTCCAGATGGGACAGGTTGCTGGGCTGAAAGAATGAGCAACATGGAACTGACTGGTGAATAACAAAGCGAAGGATGAGGGAATAATGGAATCTTCTGCCGCGAAAAGCGTTTTATTAAAAAAGTCGCCCCTGTTTAAAGTGGCCTTTGGCTTGGCTTTATTATTGGGTGTGGCGCCGTATTCTTCAGCTGCGAACCGTCTGATTGATGTCAAATACCATTCGATTGTCGATCATCAGTTAGAGTTACAACTGGTGTTTGAGGATGCCGTGAAGGAGCCTGAGATCAATCTCAATGCTTCACCGGCGCAGATCATCCTTGGATTCGACGATAGTTTGTCTGGGCTGGAAAAAGATGTCCTACCGATCAATAACGTCGGTGTTAAGTCCATGTCCACACTGCAGGAAAGCGAACAGCTTAAGGTGCTGGTGGATCTGGCTAAGGTAAAGGCCTATCAAGGCAAGGTGATGGGAAACACCTATCGCCTGACCATTAACGATGAGGTTGCCAGTCGTAGTGACGTCGCCGCGAATCCTTTTGTTAACGGCATCAAAAACATCGACTTCCATCGCACCGGCGATGGTGGTGGTGAGTTGTTGGTAAAACTTAATAACTCATCGGTGGCCGCCAATGTGGAGCAGGTGGGTGCCAAGCTAGAACTTAAACTTTACAACACAGATATTGCCTCAGATCTTCTTTATGTCATGGATGTTCAAGACTTTGCGACACCGGTGAAGAGCTTTGAGACTTTCAAGGATGAGTTGACGGCGCGCGTATTGGTGGATGTCTCTGGTCAATACGAGTACAACTACAAGCAGGAAGGCAACCTATTCAGGCTCAATGTGCGTAAGGCAGAGCGCGCGGCAGTCGTAAAGGAAGAGAAGAAGTATGAAGGCCGCTCGCTTTCTCTTAACTTCCAGAGCATTTCGGTACGTACCGTGCTGCAGATCATCGCCGACTACAACAATTTCAACCTGGTAACCAGTGATACGGTCGAAGGGGATATTACCCTGAGACTCGACGATGTGCCATGGGACCAAGCTTTGGACTTGATTCTACAGACCAAGGGATTGGATAAGCGTATCGAAGGCAACATCTTGATGGTGGCGCCAGCCGAAGAGATCGCAATTCGCGAGAGCCAAGAGCTGAAAAACCAACAGGAAGTGAAAGAACTTGCTCCACTCTATTCTGAGTATCTGCAGATAAATTATGCCAAGGCGACAGATATCGCCGAGTTGCTTAAAGGCGACGATGCATCTCTGTTGTCGGCTCGAGGTACAGTGGCCGTGGACGACAGAACCAACACGCTATTGGTTAAGGATACCGAAGAGAGTCTGGAAAACATTCACCGCCTGGTGGAGGTTTTGGATATCCCGATTCGCCAGGTTTTGATCGAATCTCGTATGGTTACCGTGAAGGACGACGTGTCTGAAGATCTCGGTATCAAGTGGGGGATCACAGATCAGCAAGGCAGTAAGGGAACTTCGGGCAGCCTGGAAGGTGCCAACGATATCGCCAATGGCGTAGTGCCAGATATCGGAGACAGATTGAATGTTAACCTGCCAGCCGCGGTGGCGAACCCAACCAGTATCGCCTTCCATGTGGCTAAGTTGGCCGACGGCACCCTGCTGGATCTTGAGCTGAGCGCGCTGGAGCAAGAGAGCAAGGGTGAGATTATCGCCAGCCCACGCATTACCACTTCGAACCAGAAGGCGGCCTATATCGAGCAGGGTGTAGAGATCCCTTATGTCGAATCGGCTTCCAGTGGTGCGGCAACGGTACAGTTTAAGAAGGCAGTATTGTCGCTGCGCGTGACGCCACAGATCACCCCTGATAATCGCGTGATCTTAGATCTTGAGATCACCCAAGACTCTCAGGGTAAGACGGTTGACACACCACTTGGTCAGGCGGTTTCTATCGATACTCAGCGTATCGGTACTCAGGTGTTAGTGGATCATGGTGAGACGATTGTGCTTGGTGGTATCTATCAGCAACAATTGATCAATCGTATCAGCAAGGTACCTGTTTTGGGGGATATTCCATTCTTGGGTTATCTTTTCAGAAATAGCACCGACAAGAATGAGCGCCAAGAGCTGTTGATCTTCGTGACACCTAAGATCATCTCTGAAGAGCTCTAATCAGAATCATATCCAAGATAAAGCCAGCGTTCATATGCTGGCTTTTTTGTGGCTGAGTATAATTTCACAGAATTTACTCCCCCTACTTGCCTTTGGGGGGAGATAGCTGAGATAATCCGTGGTCAAGTCTCATTAGAGCAAGGTAACATTTAAGGTCGGCCTGATTTTTTGGCTGGCGTAGGCAAACTTCCATATAAGATTCAGACGTAAAGCAATGGCTGAAAAACGTAATATTTTCCTAGTAGGTCCTATGGGGGCTGGCAAAAGCACTATAGGCCGTCATCTGGCGCAGATGCTTCATTTAGAGTTCCACGATTCAGATCAAGAGATTGAAAACCGTACCGGTGCTGATATCGCGTGGGTATTTGACGTTGAGGGCGAAGAAGGTTTTCGTCGTCGCGAAACACAAGTTGTTGCCGATTTAACCGAGAAACAAGGCATTGTTTTAGCAACTGGCGGCGGCTCCATTCAGAGTAAAGATATTCGTAACAACTTGTCTGCTCGTGGCATCGTGGTCTATCTGGAAACCACTATCGATAAGCAGGTTGCGCGTACGCAGCGTGACAAGCGTCGTCCACTACTTCAGGTTGACGACCCAAGAGAAGTGTTAGAAAAGCTTGCTGAGATCCGTAATCCTCTGTACGAAGAGATTGCCGATGTTATAGTCAAAACTGACGAGCAAAGCGCAAAAGTTGTTGCAAATCAAATTATTGACCAATTAGGCTTCTAAATATTAGGCGGTAGAATGGAACAGATTCAGGTTGAACTTGGAGTACGCAGTTACCCTATTTTTATTGGCCAGAATCTCCTCGAAAATAGCGAACACTTCTCAAGCTATCTTCAGGGCAAAAAAATTCTTATCGTGACTAATGACACAATAGCGCCTCTGTATCTTGCTAAGGTACAGGCGCTATTGGCTTCCTACCTATGTGCCGATCCCGTCATCTTACCCGATGGCGAACAATACAAGACACTGTCGCAGATGGATGCGATTTTTACCTCACTGCTGGCGCAGAACATGGGGCGTGATTCTGTATTAATTGCCCTGGGTGGTGGTGTAATCGGCGACATGACAGGCTTTGCGGCCGCCTGTTATCAACGCGGCGTAGATTTCATTCAGATCCCAACGACCTTGTTATCACAGGTCGATTCTTCCGTGGGGGGCAAGACTGCCGTCAACCATCCCATGGGTAAAAACATGATAGGCGCCTTCTATCAGCCTAAGATGGTTGCCATAGACACGGCATGTTTACATACTCTGCCGGCCCGAGAATTTGCCGCAGGCATGGCCGAGGTGATTAAGTATGGCATCATCTGGGATGGCTCATTTTTCAGTTGGTTAGAGCAGAATGTCGAGGCGCTCAAGTCGCTGGACGAGACTGCACTCACCTACGCCATCGCCAAATGCTGTCAGATCAAGGCAGACGTCGTGGCGCAAGATGAGACAGAGCAAGGCGTACGCGCCCTGTTGAATCTTGGCCATACCTTTGGTCACGCCATAGAGGCCGAGATGGGCTATGGTATCTGGCTCCATGGCGAAGCTGTGGCAGCTGGCACAGTACTTGCTGCACAAACTGCATCTAAGATGGGGCTGGTCGATAAGTCAATTGTTTGTCGAATCGAAGCGATATTCGAGGCATTTGACCTACCAACGCAGGCTCCTGAGGTGATGAACTTCGAACAGTTCATTAAGCATATGCGGCGTGACAAGAAAGTGCTGAATGGAAAACTCAGATTGGTTCTGCCAAAGGCCATAGGTCAGGCAGAGGTGTATGGCGAGGTTTCCGAGTCCCTTCTGCAAGAGGTCATTAGCCGCGCCTAGTTTGTGTGGTGATTAAGTGACGTTTCAAACAGCTATTCTCTTACCCAGTCAGGAGTCTCTGCTACATAGGCTGCAGCATGTGGTGCTCTATGGCCAGCAGTTGACTGTGTTGACGGGTAACTCTGGCGCAGGCAAGACCACACTCACCACGGCGCTGGTGGACACCTTGGATGACGTCAGTTCGGCCTTGGTCGTGTGTCCTCAGCATGTCGATAGCGCCGAGATCCGCCGTAAGATACTGGTTCAGCTGTTAACCGAGCCGGTTTTCGACGACGAAGTGCCACTGCCTGAAACCCTGCTGCGTCTCGGTGATGCCTTACCCTCACACAGCCATATCGTGCTCGATGATGCCCAATACCTGCCCCTAGAGCTGTGGGCGGAATGTATCATATTGAGTCAGTTGAGCTTAGCGGGCAGAAAACTCTCACTGACAATGACCGCCCCGGCAGACTACTTGAATCAGATCTTAGCTCAGCTGCCTGAGACTCAGCGTCCACTTTTGTTGCCCGTCGCCATTTCGCCGTTAACCTTACCGGAACGTGAGGGGCTGTATTACACCCTGTTGCATCGCAGCGAGGAGACTACTTTCACGCCACGGGAGATAGTCAAAGATCAACTCCAACGTCAGCAGGGGACACCGGCCGAAGTGGTGAATCTGCTCTATCTGGCATTGCATGGTGAGCCTGCAGCGCCTAAGAAAAGGCCTTGGCCTGTCTATTTGGCCATTGGAGCCTGCACGGTATTTCTGCTTGCCAGTCTCTATTGGTTATGGGATGAACCTGAAGAGATGATTGCCAAGCCTAAGGTGCAGACGGTTGCGGCCGTTCGCGCTGCAGGATTTAACACACACTATGGTCGACGGTTGTTGAGTGGTTATTTTGATGCGCGATCACAATCATATGAAGTGGCGAGTAAAGAGGCCGAACTTGCGGCCCATATCACTGAACAGAAAGCGCAGCTAGGCACAAAGTCAGAAGCAAAGCCAGAACAAGAATTAGAAACTCTGGCTGATGGCCAAGTTGATATGCAGGTAAATGCTCAGCCTGATCTTCAGTCAGATGAGACTCCACAACCTCAGCTAGAAGCCAAGCTGGAGCATTCACAATCTGAAGCGCTTTCTACACAAACGCAGGAGCAGCAGATTGAGTCACCTGCCGAGTTGAAAGCTGCTCAAAAGCCTGTCGAAATCTTTGCTGCTGCACAGGTAAGTGAGCCAATGGAGTCTCGTAGGCGTCAGATTTCGACAGCCCTATTGCCACACCCAGAAGGCTATACACTGCAGCTGGCGACGGTGAAACGTCTTGAGTCCCTCGATGCCACCATTGCCAAGCTGCCCGATGCTAATCAGGTGCAGATTGCTCGCTATAAAAGCTACTGGGTGCTCCTCTATGGCCAATACACAGACAGGCAGGCGGGTAAGCAGGCGGCGATCGATTTAGCCCAGACGGTTCAGTTACCGTCACCCTGGGTGAGGGCCTGGGTAGATTTATCCGGCTATGAGCTGCAACAAGGGTCTGTGAGCCGTGAAATTCATTAATAAACAGAGTACAATCGACAACTTGTTTTCATTGTGCACTCAATCGATTTAGATGATTAAAAAACAGAGAGCCTTCTTAAAGTGGGCTGGCGGAAAATTTAAACTGGTTGATGCGCTCACCCAGCACCTTCCCGAAGGTGACAGATTGGTGGAGCCCTTTGTTGGTGCAGGCTCGGTATTTCTCAATACCCAATACAAGCGCTATCTCTTGTGCGACATCAATCAAGATCTGATCAATCTCTATCAGATAGTGCAATCCACACCTGAAAAATATATCACAGAGGCCAAGGCGATGTTTGTCGAAGCCAAGAATGATAAAGAAGTCTATTACCAGGTGCGCAGTGAATTCAATCAGACCCGGGACCCCTTCCTGCGCTCTGTCTATTTTCTTTATATGAACCGCCACGGGTTTAATGGTCTGTGTCGTTACAACTCGAAGGGCGGCTTCAATGTGCCCTTTGGTTCATACAAGAAGCCCTATTTTCCCGAAGAGGAGATCAAGGCCTTTGCCGATAAGGCACAGGTGGCCGAGTTTAAGTGCATAGGTTATGAAGAGGCTTTCGATCTGACTCAGCCAGGCGATGTTGTCTATTGCGACCCACCTTACGCACCACTGTCAACCACGGCCAGCTTTACTACCTATGTGGGTTCGGGTTTTAGCCTGGACGATCAGGCGTTGCTGGCTCGCAAGTCGCGTCATACGGCGATCGATAGAGGCATCCCTGTGCTCATCAGTAACCATGATATTCCCCTGACGCGGGAGCTGTATCATGGCGCCAGATTCGACACCATTCAGGTGCAGCGAAATATCAGCCAAAACGGCAACAGTCGTAAGAAGGTCGATGAGCTGATGGCACTGTATGACGACAGCTACCACAGCGAAAACGATTAAGCCCAAGCCTTAAGGTATTAATTAAGGAATTAGTTAAGGTAATTAACTAGGCTGTTAATCGAGGCTAGGCCAGCACCAGTTTCACGATAAAGATGAGTGAAGCGACCAGGGCGATGGCTAGTAGAATCCCCATCACAATAAAGGGCACCGGCGAGCGGGACTGAAAGTCGCGAACGCGGTTTTGCTCTGTCTGCACGCCAAAGAAGGCGGCCAGGGTGCTCAGAAAGAGTTGCAGCAAGAGAGGGCCTAGAGGCGCTGTTTGCTGGTGGGGGTAACGTCGTCCATGGGCGTGTCTTGATGACCATGGAGCAGCTCGAGCAGATCGACAAAGTGCAATTGATTAGAGCGGCTTCGACCCGTTAACCAATTACTCCAACTGACATTATCTGCCTGCTGGGCACAGCGGTTATTTGGGTGACTGGCGGGAAGTGAGGAGTTGTAGCTGGCGTTGCTATCGCACACGCAGGCCAGGCTGGCCTCATCTTCACTGAGACTCTGAACGCCAATGGCGGTAAAGCCAACAACAGCGGCGGTGACGGTAAATACCGTTGCCGATTTCATCTTGGCTGAAGCTTTGGCCTTATCTCTCATCTCTACATCCTGTGAACATGGAAACCCCTAATCAGAGCATTATAGCAAAGGCGTTTATATTTTGAACATAATTTTTCGATGAGGCGATTGGCCGCCAGTGAAATTTACTCAATTCTGAACCAGAACACGTTTAATCCGGTATCGCCTATAGAGGCTGGGCTTGGCTATAAGGTAGAATAGCGTAATTCTTATTCAGATTAGTGAGTTTATCATGCGTCCATTTCTAATTGCTCCCTCTATCTTATCTGCCGACTTTGCCCGTCTCGGGGAAGATGTCGAGGCCGTACTCAAGGCCGGTGCCGATGTGGTTCACTTCGACGTGATGGATAACCATTATGTGCCTAACCTGACCATAGGCCCTATGGTGTGTAAGGCGCTGCGTGATTATGGTGTGACCGCCGATATCGACGTGCACCTCATGGTGAAGCCTGTGGATCGCATCATTCCCGATTTCGTCGATGCCGGTGCCTCTATCATCACCTTCCACCCTGAGGCCTCTGAGCATATCGATCGCACCCTGCAGCTGATCAGGGAATCTGGCTGTAAGGCTGGCCTGGTATTCAACCCGGCGACCTCGCTGCACTATCTGGATCATGTGATGGATAAGCTGGATGTGATTCTGCTGATGTCGGTAAACCCAGGTTTCGGTGGCCAGTCCTTTATCCCGTCGACTTTGGATAAACTGCGCCAGGTGCGTGAGCGTATCGATGCCAGCGGTTTCGATATTCGCTTAGAAGTCGACGGTGGCGTCAAGGTCGACAATATCGCCGAAATCGCCGCGGCGGGTGCCGACATGTTCGTGGCCGGTTCGGCAATTTTCAACAAGCCAGACTACAAGGCGGTGATCGACGAGATGCGCAGCGAGCTGGCTAAGGTCGATGCCTAAATATGAAAGCCCAATCTATTAAGGCGATCGCCTTCGATCTCGACGGTACGCTTATCGACAGCGTGCCGGATCTGGCCGCCGCCACTCAAGGCATGCTCGCCGAGCTGGCCTTGCCACAGTGCGACGAGGATCAGGTGCGAAGCTGGGTAGGTAATGGCGCCGCCAAGCTGGTAGAGCGCGCCTTGACCTTCGCCCGCGGTGAGGCGGCAACACAGGCCGATATCGATGCCGCCATGCCGCTGTTTAGCAAGCATTACGAGGCAAACCTGCAGCAGCACAGCCGCCTCTATGATGGTGTTAAGTCTGTACTCGAGCAGCTGGTGTCGCTGGGTTATCAACTGGCGATTGTCACCAATAAGCCATATCGGTTTACCGTGCCACTGCTGGAGGCATTTGGCATAGCTCACCTGTTTAATCAGGTGTTGGGGGGCGATTCGCTGGAGAAGATGAAGCCAGATCCCCTGCCGCTGACTCACCTCAAACAGGCGTGGCAGCTCGATGATGAGCAGCTTTTGATGGTGGGCGACTCTCGAAACGATATTTTAGCGGCGAAAGCGGCGGGTATTTCCTCGATCGGCTTGACCTACGGGTACAACTACGGTGAAGATATTGGGCTCAGCGGCCCGACGGCCGTTTGTAACACATTTAGCGAAGTATTGGCGCAGATAACAGACAGCCAAATAGTATTGGAGCAATAAATTTTATGACTAAACCTATTGTGCTTAGCGGTGCCCAACCGTCAGGTGAATTGACCATTGGTAACTACATGGGTGCACTACGTCAGTGGGTTGCGATGCAAGATAGTCATGATTGCCTATATTGTGTGGTCGATCTGCATGCCATTACCGTACGTCAAGATCCGCAGAAGCTGCGTGACGCCTGCTTAGATACCTTGGCCCTTTACCTGGCCTGTGGTGTCGATCCTAAGAAGAGCACAGTGTTTATCCAGTCGCAGGTACCTCAGCACACTCAGCTGGGTTGGGCGCTGAACTGCTACACCCAGATGGGCGAGCTGAGCCGCATGACCCAGTTTAAGGACAAGTCGCAGAAGCATGCCAACAACATCAACGTCGGCCTGTTCGGCTACCCGGTATTGATGGCGGCTGATATCCTGCTGTACCAGGCAAACGAGATCCCTGTGGGTCAAGATCAGAAACAACATCTTGAACTCACTCGTGATATCGCGACACGCTTCAACAATGCCTACGGCGAGACCTTCACCATACCCGAGCCTTTCATACCTGAGCTGGGTGCCAAGGTGATGTCGCTGCAGGATCCATTGAAGAAGATGTCTAAGTCTGACGACAACCGCAACAATGTGATCGGCCTACTGGAAGATCCTAAGGCGGTCATGAAGAAGCTGAAGAAGGCGATGACAGACAGCGACGAGCCGCCGGTAGTGCGTTTCGATGTCGAAAACAAGCCAGGCGTCTCTAACCTGCTGAGCCTGATGTCGGGTGTTACCGGTCAGAGCATTGCGAGTTTGGAAGCTGAGTTCGAAGGTAAGATGTACGGTCATCTTAAAGTGGCCGCCGGTGAGGCGGTTGTCGGCATGCTTGAGCCGCTGCAGGAACGCTTCAAGGAGTACAGAGCCGATCAGAGCTTCCTGAATCAGGTGATGCACGAAGGTGCCGAGAAGGCTCAGGCCCGCGCCGAAGTGACCCTGAAGAAGGTCTACGAGAAGATAGGTCTTCTGCTCTAATCGAATGTGTGAAAAAGCCGGCAGCAGCCGGCTTTTTTTATGGATAAATATTAAGGAGGACTCGCTAATGCTGCTGGGTCAACCAGTGGACAAAGGCAGCGATGGCAGGCTCCTGCAGGCGGCGCTGCTTGCAGAGGAAGTTAAACTCGAACCCAGTATCTATGCCGGCAAAGGGCAACGCCACCAGGCGCTGCCTGGCGATATCATCCAGCACCATGAAGTCTGAGGCCAGGGCCACCCCCTGACCGGCAATCGCGGCTTCGATCGCCATTAATACATGGCTGAAGAGCTGTTGCTGATGCTCCTTGGGGTCTGGTAGCTGGTTATGTTGACACCAACGCTGCCAGTCCAGCCCAAGTGGTCCCTCATCTACTGTGAGCAGCTGCTGGGCGCTGAGCCAGTCGAGATCCAGCTTGTCACCACTGCTGATAAGCTCCGGGCTGCAGACGGGGATCAACCGCTCGGCGTGCAGTAGCTGTTGCCAGTAGCCCTTCTGATCTTGCTGGCCCGTGATAAACATGTCGGCGCTGCTGTGGGACAACACAGGGTCTTCGGTGATCATATCCAGGCGTACCTGAATCCCTGGATGTAGGCGGCGAAAGCCGCTGAGCCTGGGGATCAACCATTTCACCGCGAAGGAACTGTAAACCGCCAGGCGCAGCGCCTCTGGCTTCTCGCCCAGTAACCTGAGGTTGAGCTCTCCCAGCTCGTTGAAGATCCTCGCCGTCTCCTGAAACAGCTGCTCGCCCTTGTCGGTGAGTCTCAGGCTGCGGCCCTCACGCCTGAACAGAGGCAGGGCGAAGTGTTCCTCCAGTAGACGCACCTGATGAGACACCGCACTCTGGGTAATACACAGCTCCTGTGCGGCCCGGGAGAAGTGCTGTAAACGGGCGGCGGCCTCGAACACCTGCAGTGCCCTGAGCGGGGGGATCTTCCTCATCTACTGTCTCCTATACCTGTCTCAATAGATGAATTTAATTCATCTATGATAAGAAATCATCATTTTAGCTACAGTATCTTGCTCGCTATCATGCAGCCAGATGATTCTTGATGATGGAGGCTGTGATGCAGCGCAATCTGATGTTAGGCCTCGGCCTCTTGCTGCTGGGGAATGTGTTTAGCGCTCTCTATGATGTGTCGATCAAGTGGCTGCCAGCGCAGAGCGATGCCACCATGTTCTTGCTGCTGCGTCAGGTGACGGCGATCGTGATGATGTTGCCGCTCTGGTTGTATGCAGGTAGGCCGAGAACCGCCTACTTGAAGCTACACATGATTCGGGCCAATAGCGGCGCAATCGGTGGACTCTTGTTGATCCTCGGCTTGCTCTCCCTGCCTCTGGCGACGGTTAGCTCGCTGTTCTATTCAGCGCCCTTGATGATCATCGTCATGGGTATGCTGTTTCTCAAGGAGCGACTCAGTGGCCAACAGATCCTGGCAACTGTGCTAGGTTTCATCGGCATTCTTATCATACTCAGGCCGAGCGAGATGAATCTGGCAGCGCTGGCAGTATTGGTGTCGGCCATCGTCTTTGCGGCCAATCAGCTGATGCTGAGATGGCTGCCCAGCAGCGAGGCGGCAAGCGTCACGGTGATCAGCTACAACCTCTTGAGCCTGCCCTTAGTAATAGGATTCGCCGCCTGGCAGGGATTTGCGGGGTTCAGTTGGCCTGTATTAGGTATTGCGCTGCTGAGTAATATCTTCTTACTCGCCTATCAGCTGTTTAGCGTGCTGGCCTACCGCAAGGCCCAGGCGGGCGAGATTGCCGTTGCCGAATACAGTGGTCTGTTGTTCTGTGTGCTGTTTGGCTGGCTCTGGTTCGACGAGTGGCTGGATCCATTAGGCTGGCTGGGCGCCGCCCTGATCGTATTGCCGACCATACTCTTGCCTTTGCTGACGCGAAGATGGCGTAAGGTGAGGAAAGCCAGGCTCGCCTAGGCGCAGCAAGCGCCCGGCGTGCTAGCTGTTTGGCGTATCGAAGACCTTGATGACCTTGCGTACACCGGCCGTGTTACGGGCGATATCCACCGCTAGCTCGGCCTGTTCGCGACTCACGACACCCAGGAGGAAGACCTCGCCATTTTCGGTGATCACCTTGATGCGGGTGACATCCAGATCTTTGTCGTTGAGCATACGCGTCTTCACCTTGGTGGTGATCCAGGTGTCGTTGCTGCGGGTGGTGAAGGAGGTCGGGTTACCTATGCGGATCTGATTATGGATCTTGCCACCCAGGTTAAGCTTTTGCACTGTGTTGATCGCCTTGTCACGCAGCATGGAGCTGGGTGCCTGGCCTATCATCAGCACGTTGCCGTTCATCGCCACACCTGTGATATTGGTTTGGTTCTTAATATCTTCGTGTGCCGCCAGGGCACTGGCGATCTGAAAGTCGGCGTTGGTGTCGTCCAGCTGGGTCGAGAAGCTGCGTTCATCGTTGGCCATCATGGCCCCACCCACTGCGCCGACCATCACGGCCCCGGCGCAGCCTTGTAACAGCAAGAGTACGGCTAGGATTGGGAGCAGAGCTCTCATGCCTGGTCATCCTGGGGGAAGAGGGTGCGGTCGATGTTGTCGCACAGGCAGTGGATCACCAACAGATGCACTTCTTGAATACGCGCGGTGACGTTTGAAGGCACGCGTACCTCTACGTCGTTTGTGCCCATCAGACCGGCCATGGCACCGCCATCCTTACCCGTGAGGGCCACGATTGTCATGTCACGGCTCAGCGCCGCTTCCATCGCCTTGATCACGTTACCCGAGTTACCACTGGTCGAGATGGCCAGTAAGATGTCGCCTGGTTGACCCAGCGCCAGGATCTGCTTAGAGAAGATCTCGTCATAGCTATAGTCGTTACCGATAGCGGTAATGGTCGAGGTGTCGGTTGTCAGGGCGATGGCCGGTAGTGGCGGACGCTCGATCTCGTAGCGGTTCAACAGCTCGGCAGAGAAATGCTGGGCATCGCCGGCGCTGCCGCCATTACCACAGGCTAAGATCTTGTTGCCGCCAAGCAGGCACTGCACCATCATCTCGGCCGCTTTCTCAATAGACTCAGGCAGCGCCTCAGCCGCATCGATCTTGGTCTGGATTGAGTGGGTAAAACTGTCTTTAATACGTTCTAACATGGAATTATCCTTCAAAAATAAAACTGTTTAACAAGCCTTCACTTGCATAGTGGTGGCGAAGTGGAGCACTAAAAGGCGTTGGTGATCCACTGAATGTCATCGCCATCTATGGCCAGGAGATCGAAGCGACACTGCGCATCTATCTGATTGAGCTGCATATAATGGTTTGCCGCTCGATTAAGCCTTGCTATCTTGCCTCGGCTAACTGCCTGTACCGCACCGCCAAACTGTTTCGATTGGCGGTATTTTACCTCAATAAAAATCCATTTGTGACCTTGGCGCATTATGAGGTCAATTTCGCCAAATGGGTAGCGTACGTTTCGTTCGACCAGTTTGAGCCCCTGTTGTTCCAGATAGGCCAGCGCGCGATCTTCCGCCTGCTGCCCCTTGGTGAGGTGCTCGGCATTCGTCATAGGGGTCTCAAATTGCCTCGCTGGTAACGTCCCCAGCTGAGCTGACGGTTAATCGTACCATCAGGCGACACAGAAAGCAGGCCGCTGCGACCCGAGTACTGGTAGCCGGGCAGGGCACGCATTTGGGCCAGCTTGCTCACCAGTTGCAGGGCATCGAATCCCATCACATACAGGCGTTTCTGGCTGTTACCCCAGGTCGGCCAGAGACGGGCGACCTCGGCGGTTTCGGCGTTAGTCTCGATCAACCAGGGAATATCGCTGATGGTCAGGTTATTCAGCTCCTGGGCGGCGGTGCGTGATTGGCTCTCGATACGGCTGCGGCTGGTGGTGTATAGCGGCACAGGTTCGGCAAACACGCTGAAATTCACGTCGATAAAGGGTTTGAGCAGCGGCAGATCTTGGTTGCTGGCGATCATATAGATGGCGTCGATATCGCGGCGGGATCTAAAGTCGGCCTCGATCTTATTGCCCAGCAGCGTCTTGATGCGGGCGATACGCTCCTTACTGTCGATCACCCCTAGAGACTTCTGCACAGTGACCTTCATCTCGTCGCCGCGCTTGTAGTAGTGGATCTCGGCCGCTTCATGGGTGAGCTCCTGCCACTTACCGTTAAAGGCCTCGGCCATGCGGCGACCGACTGCGTCATCGCTGGCGAGCAGCAGTGGCTTCTCTATGCCGTCGTTATAGAGCTTCTGCGCGGCATCTACCGCCTCGTCGGTGGGTGAGAGCGCGAAGAAGAACTGGTCGTTAGACGGCATGAAGTTGTCCACATGGTTGAGGAACAACTGGGGCACCTTAGGCTGTACTGGAGCTTGAGCCTGTGCTTGAGAGCCTGGCTGCTGTTGACCATTGGCCTGCTGGCTGGCTTTCTGCTCCGCCTGCATCAGGCTCTCCACCTCAGACTGTAACAGTGGGCCTATTATGAAATCGGCACCGGCGGCAATCGCCTGCTGCTGTGCAAGCTCGGCGCCTTGGGCCGTGTCGAAGAAGTTAACCGATACCGAGTCGTCCGGATTGGTCAGGTAACTGGAAATGATCCCCTGCTTGACCGTGTCGGCGATGGCGGCTCTGGGGCCGGTGAGCGGCAGCAAGACGGCAATCTTCTTTGGCTTGTAGGGCTTAGTATTCAGCGCGCGCTCCAGATCCGTCGGCAGCTTCTTGGCGCCCGGATGGCCGGGGTTATCCTGCTGCCAGTTACCCAGTTGCTGCACCAATTGCTGAGGGTCTATGGCATAATGCTTGGCGATATAAGCCAGCTGCAGCCAGCCGGCAAAGATGGGGTTGCTGCTATCCTGACTAAAGGCCAGCAGTGTCTGCTCGTGCAGGGGCTGCAATATGCCCCAGATCTCGTCGTTGACTTCACTCGCCTCTGTGCTCGGCAGGTAATTGGCCAGCAGGGTGAGTTCCTTGGCTTGCTCGATTGGCGATTTACTCAGCTGAAACAGACGCGCCTTGAGCTGATGGTAGGAGACCATCTGCCAGTTGGCGAGTCGCCACTGACTGGGGTAATTGAGTTGAGCCAGGGCCTGATCATAGTTCGCCGTCTGCTCCAGCACTCTAGCGCTCAGATACCTGTGCTCGGCCAGTATCTCGGGTTTGTTGACCAAGCTAGGTTTTACGGCCGCTAGCGTCTTACTGGCATTGCCTGTGTCGCCTTGATTGATAAAGGCGTGAGCGGCGAGCAGCATCAGACGGTTCTTCTGCTCGGCATCGGTAGCCTGCTTGGCATCCGCCAGATACTCTGCAGGGCTTTGGGTGGCATTCACCAAAGAAACTTGGGTGCTGGTTTCTTTCACTGGGGTTGGCGCCGTGGCACAACCGAATAATACTGTGGCCAATACAGCGGCGGAGATTAATTTAGTTGTATTCAGTCTTTTTAACACAGGACTTCACTCTGGTAAGATGCTGGCTGTAGTTTAACCTTCTCTTACGCCTGACGAAAGTCTTGTGACAATCATTACAGAGGTAGATATGGACCTGTCGGTCGCACTTTACATAGTTCCTACTCCAATCGGTAACCTTGGAGACATTAGCAGCCGCGCCCTGGAGGTATTGAATCAGGTCTCCCTTATCGCCTGTGAGGACACCCGCCATAGCGGTAAGTTGCTGAGCCATTTCGGCATAGAGACCCGCAAGACGGCGCTGCATGATCACAACGAGCGCGACCGGGCCCAGGGGATCATCCAGAAGCTGGCCAATGGTGAGTCTGTGGCGCTGATCTCCGATGCCGGTACGCCGCTGATCTCCGACCCTGGTTATCATCTGGTGTCACAGGTGCGTGAAGCCGGTTTCAACGTGGTGCCGCTGCCGGGCCCCTGTGCGGCCATCACGGCGCTGAGCGCCTCTGGGTTGCCGTCGGATCGCTTCTCGTTCGAGGGCTTTCTGCCCGCCAAGGAGAAGGGACGTCTCGATAAGCTGACCGAGCTTAAGGAAGATCCCCGCACCCTGATCTTCTACGAGTCGCCACATCGCATCGTTCACAGCCTAACCTCTATCGTGACGGCGCTTGGCGGCGATCGTCAGGTGGTGATGGCCCGTGAAGTAACCAAGACCTTCGAGACCTTCCTCTCTGGCCCCGCCGCCGAGGTGTTGGCAAAAGTGAGTGAGGATCCCAATCAGCAGAAGGGTGAAATTGTGCTCATGTGCCACGGTCATCGCACAGATGAAGATGCCGGCGTGCCTGCCCAGGCGCTGGAGACGCTTAAGTTACTGAGTCAGGAGCTACCGCTGAAGAAGGCATCGGCGCTGGCGGCGCAGATCCATGGGCTGAAGAAGAACGCCCTCTATAAGCTGGGCCTCGAGCTGGATCTCTAGTCGACAACTATCGGCAGGCGCCACGCCAATATAAGGTGGTGCGCCGCGCCGCATTAGGCTATAATCCGCGCCGAGTTGGCCAGACAGTTGCCGCGCTCAATAGAGCGGGGAGGAAAGTCCGGGCTTCATAGAGCAGGGTACCAGGTAACGCCTGGGCGGTGTGAACCGACGACAAGTGCAGCAGAGAGAAGACCGCCAATCTTCGGATTGGTAAGGGTGAAAGGGTGCGGTAAGAGCGCACCGTGCGGCTGGTAACAGTCCGTAGCAAGGTAAACTCTACCCGAAGCAAGACCAAATAGGGTTCCACTATTCTTAGGAATTAATGCGTGGCTCGCGTTGGAACCGGGTAGGTCGCTTGAGCCTGTGAGCGATTGCAGGCCTAGATGAATAACTGTCCACGACAGGACCCGGCTTATCGGCCAACTCAACACATTAGTAAGGCCCGTTTGTTTATGACAGACGGGCCTTTTCTTTTTCAGAACCAATTTCCCGCAGCCGATCTCTCAGGATCTTAATAAGGCATGCTCTTTGGGGCAAAATCTGTTTGTGGTAAGCGGATCGGCTGCATCTGATATTTTTGGTAGATCTTATTCAAGCGTCCTTCCTGTAACAGCCTGACAAACAGGTGATTAAACTGGCGCACTGTCTCGCTGTCGGTAAAGGCCTTGTTGAAGGCGACACAGTATAAAATTGCCCTTTCGGCACTGAGATAATGCAGCTGGCTCAAGCCAACCTGTTCGGCGTAGAAGCGGCCCACATCCTTGTTGACATAGTAGGCGTCGAACCTGCGTTTTTGCAGCATGCGCATCGGCAGGGCATCTCCCTGAGGATAGATGTCGGTGAGCAGGGGCGGCTGCGACAGCTGCTTGAGTTTTTCCTGTTGGCGCATGAGCGAGGTATAAGTGTTGGAGGGGCCATAGACGCCAATCACCTTACCCGCCAGCTGACTCAGGTCGGTGATCGGAAAGTCATTTAAGGTGTAGAAGCCGTATTCCGTCTGCACCAGCGGCAGAGAGAACCACATGGACTCGGCCCGCTCCCGGTTCCAACCGAGAAAGATCCCCTTAGCCTCGCCGCTGGAAAACATGTGCATCGCCCTGCGGTAGGGGCGAATCGAGATGTTGCAACGTCCCGGCCATTGCAGGCAGACCGCCTGGGTGAGTTCCACCAATATCCCCTGGGCCCGGCCTCGATTGTCCTCATAGCTAAAGGGGGCGAAATCGTGATAGACGATATTGAGATCGCTAGCCTTGGCCCATACGGAAAGCGGCAGCTGCAAGAGCATGATCAGTAACAGTATTCTGAGTTTTGGGGAGATCATGATGCGCGTTATACCTTTATGGTCACGACATCTATCAGTTTAGTCGCTGGGCAGGAATCTGCGCTTGGGTTAAAAATGGGTCTTAACCTGGAAGCGCCACTCCCAGCTGTTCACCTCGGCGCCGCTGGTAAAGGGGAGAGTGAGATCTATGTGGGCTACGTTGCCATAGCTGGAGCGGGAGGAGTAGATGCGGGCGCCTATGCCGACGCTGCCGATGGGGCCGGAGGTTTCATTGTCTTGATCCGGGCCGCCGCTGGCCTGGCCGACATCGGTAAAGACCGCCCAGCCGAGCTCTGCCAGTTGATACAGGTTGATGTTGGGATAGTTTCTGATCTCGGCGCTCAGTAACCATTGGTTGTCACCATGCTGGTAGTCGTTGGGGTATCCGCGCACGCCAGTGTTGTCGCCTATGGCGAAAGTCGCGTCCAAGTAGTTGTTTTGCGAGGTGCTTAGGCGCACCTTGGAGTAGGCGGTCCACTTGGGATTGATCTGATAGAAGTACTCGGCGGTGGCGTTGACCTTAAAGTAGTCGGGCTGGCTGGTGGCGAATACCCCTTCGCCATCCATTCTAAGCAAGATCAGCTGATCGTCGCCCTTATAGCCGCGGGAGGAGTACCAGTTGACGTGATAGCCCAGGGGGTTGCTGCCAGCCGTGTCCTGGGTCTCCAGGCCGAGTTTGACATAGTGTTGCCAGCCCAGGTTGAAGTCCTCGTTATAGTTGATCAGATAGACGTTATTGAGCACCTTGTAGTCGTCTTCGATAAACTGATAGGCGACCCAGGGGTAGAGGAAGTCCCTGTCCTGGGGTAGCTCGCTGGTGGGGAACTGTGGGATATTGGCGAAGCTATGTTTGTCCTGGGTTACCCCGACTATGATGCGCGAGCGCCAGTCGTCCACCTTGTTCAGGCGCCAGCCATATTGGGCGTTGGCGTACTCCACCTTATGTTCAAACTCGTTCACGTCGAAGCCGTTATGCCTGATAGTGTCGGTGCGCAGATCATCGATAAAATGGCCCGAATACATGTCTTTGGTATCCAGACGATAGAAGGGCTTAGTGAAGTCTAAGATGGTGGCCTGGCCGTCGCTGTTGTCGTAGAAGTTGGCGGTGAGGGTTGAGTGTTTCACCAACCAGTCGGTGGGCACACGAAAGGCCAGCTGATAGCCGGTGCGATCGGCGGTCGACTTATATTTCAGGCGAGTGCGTACCCCAAGCCCCAGCAGGTTGTCCTCTTTGATGCCGACGGAAAACTTGCTCTCGCCGCCGCTGTGACCGGCGCTGAAGGTGGGCAGCAGCGACCAGTTGTCCCAGGTTTCCACCAGTATGGTCTCGCCTTCGCCTGTCTCCTCTGCACCGGCATCTGGGTCGCGCTGGGCAAAGTTGATCCTGGCATCGCGAATATAGGGCTCATAACGCAGGATGCGCTGGGCCTCGTCGAGATCTTTCTGCGACACCTTGTCCTTATCGTTGAAGCTGAGTTTGTTGAGTATGGTCGACTCCCGCGTGTTGATATGCAGGTAGTTGGCCCAGCGATGGATAAAGAAGGCGTCGGGATCCGACTCGTCGAAGATGGCGTTGCTGACCACCACTATCTTGTTGATCGACTTCTTCTGGTTGAGCTGCGCCTCGTCGGCGGGGCTGCTGCCGCCCGAGTTGAGCTGCTGAGTCGATACATCTGCGTCTATCGCTTTATCTGACGCGCTTGCTTGCTGTGGCTCGGCCGCGCACAGGCCGCTCGCCAATAGGCAGCCAAACAGCAGAGAGTAGCGCGCACCGGTCAGCATAGCGATCATCCTTATCTTTGCTTTTATCGTTAAGGAGAACTCAGGGGGTTATAAGTTAGACACAATTTAATAACACACCCGCAACGCTAAATAGTCAAGCGGCGAAGATAAAATAAGCTGATGATTTTACTTGCGCAAATCCTGATGCAGGCGCCTAGGCCGCATCAGGACTTGGCTGATCAATTAGAGGGTACGGCGCGGTGGTACGGCGACGTTGGCAAAGATGAGTCCGGCGATGAGCGACATGAAGATCAGGAAGATCTGCGTGCCTATGTGGGACTGGTTGAGCATGGTCTCGCCGAGGATAAGAGTATTGAGGCCAATATAGGTCTTACTGCCGGGTACCAAGATCACTATTCCCTGCAGCAGGGCGATGGAGGCGGGCGACTTCATCCAGCGGGCATAGAGGTTCGAGTAGATCCCCACCGCCAGGGCGCCGAAGAAGATACCGATAGATTCTCCCAGATAGATCCCGGCCAGCATGGCGGAGAAGAAGGCGACGATACCGGCAAATATTCCCCAGGGAGAGTCTTTTAGTCTGGCCTTGAAGATGATCACCAGCGCTGCGGAGAGCAGCGGCACGGCAGACCAGATAGCCCAGCGTGGCAGAGGTTCTGGCTCGAAATAGATTGCCTCACCAAAGATGGCGTTGCCTATCACCATGCCGAAAATGGCGCCGAAATAGAGCTTAAACAGTAACATGGAGGCGTCCATGATACGCGCCGTGCCCGAGATAAGATCTCGCGCCGCCAGCTCGGCCAGCCCCAGTGTCAGTGCCAACCCAGGGATAAAGACGATAATGCCCGAGAGGATCACCACAGGGATATTGATATATGGGTCGAAGTAGGCGATGCCGCAGGCGGCTATGGCGCACAAGATGGCGGCTAAGGGCTCAAGGGTCTCGGCCATGCGTTTGGAATGTTCGGCGCGGTAAACCAGGCCATAGACCATGAAACCGAGCAGCGCCGACCAGAAGACGTCATTCCAGCTGGTGCCCATCAACATGGCGAAGGCACCGGCAGAGGTGCCAAAGGCCAGCAGGGTCAGCAAGGGACCATAGGGATTAGGCTTATTAGCGATCTCTTCGAGTCGCTCCAGTGCCTCGGTCAGGGTGCGCTTACCAGACAGTACCTCTTCCACCAACTCGTCGGTACGGGCCAGGGAGCCCAGATCCAGCTCGCCAGGCTTAACGCGCGCCATATGGTTGTACTCCTGATCCGTATCGTGTTGCAACACAAAGGTCATGGAGGTTGGTGAGATCAGAAAGTAACCCTCGATACCTAAGACTTTAGAGATCGATTGCAGATGAGCCTCTAGACGGTAGGCAGGGGTACCAAACTTGTGCAGCGCTTTACCTAATTTTATGATAAATCTGCGTTTTTCAAGAAACTCTGCGTTATCCAATTGTACAGTCCATGATGGTGAAATCTGGGGGTGGTGCTCAAGCGAGCGCATCTTAACCTATCTTGTACCAAAAAGGTTAATGGCTTGGGAATTTTTTTAAATTCGGGTTAAGTTAGCCAAGGGCAGGATTTCAAGGCACTTTTCGCTGGCCTGTCCAAGCTTTCAGCTAATAGGGCTAAAGGCTGTTATTTGCCAGGGTTGCAGTCTGGCGTGAATTAAATTGGTGTCATTAAGGATAGAGATATGTCGGTAAGCGTTTCGGGATTTTATATTGCTCTCACGGCCATCATGGCGGTGTTTTTCACCTATCGCGTGGTGCGCCTCAGGCGCGGACTCAAGATAGGCCTGGGCTCAGGTGGCAGCGAAGAGCTACGCCTCGCCAACCGGGTACATGCCAACCTCATCGAGAACGCCCCGATGGCGCTGCTATTGTTGCTACTCGCCGAGCTTAACGGCCTGGCACCCGTCTATCTGCATGCGGCAGGCACCGTTTGGCTGGTGGCGCGCATCCTACACGCCATAGGTCTGACCCAGGGGCGTGGCGGCTATCACTTCGGTCGTTTCTGGGGCGTGCTGCTCAGCTGGCTGGTGATACTGGCCCTGGCGGTGGTGAATCTGTTTTATTTCATCTTGGCATAGAAAATCGCCATCATTGCTGCTTTTTTGTTCACACTTAAGCAGGTTTCGCTGTTATACTCCGCCTCCTTTTAGTGGTCGCCGCTTGGCGACTACACTTACTCTTTGGTTTGAAAGTTAGGCAGTATCATACATGCAGGTCGAATCCACACTCTTTACCTATCCCAAGTATCTGGGCCGCAATGAAAAGCCGGCGCCCTTCTTGCCTATGTCGCGCAAGGAGATGGCCAAGCTAGGTTGGGATAGCTGTGACATCATTATCGTCACGGGTGACGCCTATGTAGATCATCCCAGCTTCGGGATGGCGGTGATCGGCCGCATGCTAGAGGCCCAGGGCTTCAGGGTCGGCATCATCTCTCAGCCAGACTGGTCGAGCAAAGAGGATTTCATGAAGTTGGGTAAGCCCAACCTCTACTTCGGCGTGACCGCGGGTAACATGGATTCGATGATCAACCGTTACACCGCCGAGCGCCGTCTGCGTCATGACGATGCCTACACGGCCGGTAACGTCGGCGGCAAGCGTCCGGATCGTGCCGTGACCGTCTATACCCAGCGCTGTAAAGAAGCCTACAAGCAGGTGCCCGTGGTGATCGGCGGTATCGAGGCCAGCCTGCGCCGTATCGCCCACTATGATTATTGGTCAGATAAGGTGCGCCGCTCGGTGATCTTAGACGCCAAGGCCGATATCTTGGTTTACGGTAATGCCGAGCGCCCGCTGGTGGAGCTGTCCCATCGTCTCGCCGCCGGTGAGAGCATCGGTGACATCCATGATGTGCGCGGCACCACAGTGATCCGTAAAGAGCCCCTGTATGGCTGGAAGGGGATGGACTCGCGTAAGCTGGATCAGCTGCACAAGATAGACCCTATTCCTAACCCTTATGGCGCCGACGACGTGGGCTGTCAGAATCTCTCCGGCCCAAGCGACGTCAAGGTGTTCGATAACGACGCGCCTAAGCCTATTTCGGTGCAGCCGCCACGACCTAAGCCTTGGGAGAAGACCTATGTCTTGCTGCCAAGCTATGAGAAGGTCGCCGGCGACAAGTATCTCTATGCCCACGCCTCGCGCATTTTGCACCAGGAGCAGAACCCGGGCTGTGCCCGCGCCCTGTTCCAGCCCCATGCCGAGCGTGCCATCTGGGTCAATCCACCGGCCTGGCCGCTAAATACCGACGAGATGGATGGGGTGTTCGACCTGGCCTATAAGCGTGTGCCGCATCCCGTTTATGGCAAGGAGAAGATCCCTGCCTATGACATGATAAAGACCTCGATCAACATCATGCGTGGCTGCTTCGGTGGATGCTCCTTCTGCTCTATTACCGAGCATGAGGGCCGCATCATCCAGAGCCGCTCGCAGGATTCGATCATCAAAGAGATCAAGGACATTCAAGACAAGGTACCAGGTTTCACCGGGGTGATCTCAGATCTCGGCGGCCCGACCGCCAACATGTATCGCCTGGGCTGTACCTCGGTGAAGGCCGAGAGTACCTGTCGTCGACTCTCCTGTGTGTTCCCCTCAATCTGTGGCCACCTGGATACCAACCACCAGGCGACAATCGATCTCTACCGCGCCGCTCGCGACGTGCCGGGCATCAAGAAGGTGCTTATCGCCTCAGGCGTGCGTTACGACCTGGCCACGGAAGACCCGCGCTATGTGAAGGAGCTGGCCAGTCACCATGTGGGCGGTTACCTGAAGATCGCCCCAGAGCATACCGAAGAGGGCCCGCTGAACAAGATGATGAAGCCGGGCATGGGTACCTATGACAAGTTCAAGGAGCTGTTCGACAAGTATTCTGCCGAGGCGGGCAAGAAGCAGTATCTGATCCCTTACTTCATCTCGGCCCACCCGGGCACCACAGATGAGGATATGGTGAATCTGGCGCTCTGGCTCAAGGGCGAGAAGTTTAAGCTGGATCAGGTACAGAACTTCTATCCATCACCCATGGCGAACGCCACGACGATTTATCATACCGAGCTGAATTCGCTTAAAAACGTCAAGCACAGCAGTGAGACTGTTGAGGTACCTAAGGGCGGGCGCCAGCGTAAGCTGCATAAGGCGCTGCTGCGTTATCACGACCCGGCCGGTTGGCCTATGATCCGCGAAGCCCTAATCAAGATGGGTAAGGAACATCTGATCGGTGGCGGGGTGAA
The DNA here is from genome assembly GCF_007636505.1 of Shewanella sp. KCT. NCBI lineage: Bacteria > Pseudomonadati > Pseudomonadota > Gammaproteobacteria > Alteromonadales > Shewanellaceae > Shewanella > Shewanella sp. KCT. The sequence continues at coordinate 88,502 of NZ_LVDJ01000013.1, read as the reverse complement.
CTGTCTGGTGCCGGCGGAGACCCGCCAGGAACGTCAGGGCTATCGTGCCAAGACAGCTAACACACCTGCGGGTAAGAAGGCGGTGACCCGTTTCAGTGCTAACCAGTTCGATGAACGTAAGGGCAATGGCCAAGGTAATGCTCAAGGTAAGAGCCAAGGCAAGGGCAAGTCTCAGGGACAGGCGGCAGGCAAGGGCGCTTCTGGTAAGGGAAGCGCGGGCAAAGCAAGTGCAGGCAAGGCTGGCAAGCGTCCGGTGAAGAACGCCTGGGGCACCACGCCTAAGCATCAACGCTAAAGCATCGCTGGTCAAAACGATGAAAAAAGGGGAGTATCTAATGACTTCCCTTTTTTATTGCACAGGAGCTTCCAATGAGTGACTCACATCGCGGCCAAAATGGTGAGGCTAAGATCGAAGGCTACAGCGACGAGGGCTTTTGGCACAAGGTTAAGCAGTTTGCCAAGCAGGCCGGGCGCGAGGTGATCGACAATGCCCTGTGCCTCTACTATGCGGCGCAAAGGCCGGACACGCCCAAGTGGGCCAAGACGGTGATCTTCGGCGCCTTAGCTTATTTCATCACGCCGCTGGACGCCATACCGGATCTCACTCCTGTGGTGGGATTCTCAGACGATCTCGGCGCCCTGGCCGCGGCGCTGGCCTTGGTCAGCATGTATATCGATGACAGCGTGAAGCGTCAGGCGGCCGAGAAGCGCTCGGCCTGGTTCGACTGATGCCTCGATTGTCAGCTAGATTGACTGTTTAATTGCATTAGCCCGCCAGTCGTTCCCGAATCAGCCAGTCATCTAGGCTGAGTGCCTTGGCGCCGCCAAAGCTCAGGGAGATGAGATTCGCCGCCACCAGCTGCTCGCCGCTCAGATCCTGACTCTCCCAAGAGAGACTCGGGGCGGCAATGGCATCACTTATCACCTCACACTCGAAGCCTGCCTTGACGGCGCTGCGACAAAGGGTCTGCACACAGGCCTGGGCCATGGCGCCGACGACCACTAGTTTGTCTATGCCCAGCTCGATCAATGTCTGAGACAGAGCAGTGTCGATGAAGCTGTCCACATGGTGTTTGATGATGACGGGCTCATTGCCCTTGGGCGCGACCATGTCGGCGATCTCCACGCCCTGGGTGCCTGCCTGGAAGAAGCTCGCCTCGGGATCCTTGAAGATATGCTGCACATGGATCACCGGCAGTTGATTGCTGCGAAAATGATGTAGCAGCTTGGCCGCATTAGCCGCCGCGGCCTCACAGTTATCCAGCGCGAAGCGGCCACCCTTAAAATAGTCGTTTTGCAGATCCACCAGCACCAGGGCAGTGCGCTGCTGTGGCGCCGGGGGCTCGCTCAGCTGGGTCAGCACGCTAAAATCATCCTCTTCCAGATACCAGTGGCCGTCGTCGGCCAGGGTCCACAACTCCTTACTGATGAAACCGCTGGCGATGTTCATGCGCCAGTTGGCCGAGAGTATCGCCTGTTTGTCGCTGAGCACCTTGATCTCTACATTGCGATAGACCAGCTCACCCGGATTCTGCTGGGCGAAGCCGAGCCAGAATTGGCTGATCGCCTCGATGCCGTCGAAACGGCCGAAGGGGGAGACCTGCATCTGCGCCTCTGGCAGATAGCGGGCGATGCAGTCGGCAAAGGCCTGACGGTTGAAATCGGCAATCCAGGCTTGGCTGGCTTGCATGACGGCTTGGCGGATAGATTGACTCATGTTGGCTCCTCGTTAGTCGTTGGAACTAGTTGTTAGGACTAGTCGCTTGAATCTGTTGAGGCGCCAGTCTATTGTTATTTCTTATTGTGATATTTAGGTCTTGATTGATAAGAATGTTCAGAAAAAACGAACAAAAGCGGCTGGCATATCAGATGTTGGTATTCGACGAGGTGGTCAATCAGGGCTCCTTCACCGCCGCGGCCGAGGCGCTCGGTCATACCAAGTCGGCGGTGAGCCAGTATGTGAGCCAGCTGGAGCAAGATCTCGGCGTCAAGCTGCTGACCCGCAGTACCCGCCAGCTGCATCTCACCGCCCAGGGGGAGGCGATGGCTCAGCGCAGTCGTCAACTGTGGCGCCTGCTGACCGAAACCCTGGAGGCGGCCCATGACCAGCAGGCGGTGCCCGGTGGGCGCATGGCGATCACCGCGCCCCTGGCCTTCGAGGCGCCGCTGCTCACCCCCATCATTGCCGAACTCTGCCGCGAGTTTCCGCAGCTGCTGCCAGAGATGCATTATGACGATGCCCGGCTGGATATCTTGCAGCACAACCTGGACATGGCGATCTCCGTCGGGCCTCAGAAAGACAGCGGCTATCATGCGATTCCTATCGGCCGACTCGACAGCGTTCTGGTGGCCGCCCCTAGCTATATTAACCGTAGTGCCCTCATCACGGCGGAGAGTCTGCGGGGCCACAGCTTAATCGTCCTGCCCTGGCAGCGGCCTCTGGTACTGCAAGGCTCTAGTGGTCTGGCCTTCGAGGCGGTTAAGGAGATCAAGGTCAACACCTCCATTAGCGCCATTAACAGCGCCATTGCAGGTGTCGGCATTGCCCTGGTGCCCTCTATTTTTATCGAGGCTGAGCTTGCCCAGGGCAAGCTGCAGCGGGTGCTACCCGAGTACAGTGGTCCGTCGCGAGAGGTGTTTGCCATTCATGCCTACCAGCAACAGTTGCCCCTGGCGTTGCGTTTAGTAGTGGAGAGGTTGAAAGAGGCCTTCAGGCAGAAGGCCCCGGTGAGTGGTTAGTGCTTGAGACTTAGTCGAGTTTGAACTGTCCCACTATCTGTTCCAGCTGCTGATTGGCGGTGGCCAGGTTAACGGTTTCGTTGCGGCTCGACTCGCCGCTGCGAGCCAGTTCGTTGGCCATGTCGCAGATGGCGCTCATGTTGCGGGTGATCTCGGCCGAGACAGAGCTTTGCTCTTCGGCGGCGGTGGCGATCTGGGTGTTCAGGTCGTTGATCTGATTAACCGAACTGCCGATGGCGTCGAGATCCGTGGCGACCCTCTCTGTGGTGCTGGCGGTTTCCAGACAGGTCTGCTTGGTGACCTCCATCGAGTGGATCGCGCTGTTAGAGGCGTCTCTGAGATTGCTTAGTGTCTCCTCAATTTCCGCCGTGCTGTCCTGGGTGCGCGCGGCAAGGGCTCGCACCTCGTCGGCCACCACGGCAAATCCCCGTCCCTGCTCGCCGGCTCGAGCGGCCTCGATGGCAGCGTTGAGCGCCAGTAGGTTGGTTTGGTCGGCGATGTCACCAATCACCTTGAGCACCTGGGTGATATTGATGGTGTCACGGTCGATCTGGCCTATCTTGTCGGCGGTATGTTCCACCTCCCTAACCAGACGGTTAACCGTCTCTGTGGCCTGAGCCACTACCTGCTTCGATGCCAGCGCCTGTTCGTTGGTGAGTTGGGTAAAGGAGGCGGTCTCGCTGCCATTTTGGGCGACGTCGTTGGCGGTGGCGCTCATCTCTTCCACTGCGGCGACGATCTGCTCTGTCTCTTTGGTGTGAGCCGACAGGATGTGACGATTGGTCTCTGTCTCCCCATTGAGTCGTTCGACACTACCTGAGATATGGGCCGAGGCCTGTAGCACCTCGCGCATCATGGCCTGCAGGTTGGCGATAAACTGATTGATCCCCATGGAGATCTGCCCCAGATCGTCCTCGCTATGTATCTCGAGTCGTTTGGTGAGATCGCCGTTGCCCTTAGACAGTTCGGTAACCATGGCCTTGAGCGACAAGATAGGGCGATAGAGGAGGTACAGGACCCCAAGCACGATGCTGATGGCGCACAGCAACATGACGGCGGAAGAGACGAGGGCGCTGGTAAGGGCCTTATCGACCACGGCATAGGCGTTCGACTTGTCCAGGCCGATGAAGAGGAACCACTGCTTGCCATTAACCAGGGGAATGGCTTTCGAGAAGCCCAGCTTATCGACGCCGTCGATGCGATATTCCTGCATCACCTCGTCGCTGCCGATGATCTTCTGCTGCACCTGAGGTAGGCCGAAGTCGCTGAAGCGGCTGCCACTGACCAGGGTGGGGGACTCTGACGCCAATACCTTGCCGGTTTGATCTGTGATGAGGGCGACGGCCCCGGGATAATCGATGGCGCTGACAACATCATGAAGATAGGTGAGTTCTATATCACCCAGCACCACACCGTCGCCCAGATTCTTCAGGATGGAGATCACCTTGTGGCCCGTACCGTCGTCTATGTAGATGTCGGTGACGTCCAGCTGAGTTGTGGCCTTACCCTGCTGATACCAGGGGCGGGTTCTGGGATCGTACTTGCCGGGGATCGCCTTGCCGTTTAGCCACTTGTCGCCGGTTTCGGTGGAGTAGGCGCTGCCGTCATCGAAGCCGAAATAGATGCGGGCGACCCCGGAGAGATCTGTGGCGAGACGCGCGGTGTTGACATAGTTGTCCTGGTAACTCCCCAAACGGTAGTGCTGGGCCAGTTCATCCATGGCCTCGGCCTTGGCGCCAAACCAGGTGGCAACCTTGGCCGACTCGTTACGGGTGACGCCGGTGAGTTTGTCGTTAACCCTGGCGATGGTGGCCTCTTTAATCTGGACGTAGGAGAGCCAGTTCGAGATCAACAGGCAGAGGGCGACTAATGTGACCATGGAGGCCACGAGTGATTTCTTGAATCCCATCAATTACTAACTCCATGAGGTGTGGAATAGAAGAGGCCAGAGATGGCCTCTTCTGGAGGGAGCCTGGTCGGGAGGTTAGCCTTTCCAGTTTAAGTTGAAGTCATAGCGGAAGCCGACGGTAACGGCGCGATCGTCGTTTAGGTTGTCGTAGTTCTTATCCAGGTACTCCAGGTGTACGCGTACGTTGGCCAGTGGGTTCCATTCCAACGTGGTGTTGAAGCCGTCATAGTCCATAGAGCTGATATCCTCGATACCGTCTTTAAACTGGAAGTAGCCCAGCTTGATCTTGTACTCGTCGCTCAGTGGATAGGCTAGGGCAGTATCTAAGGTGCTGCCGCTGCGATCGCCATGTTGCACCTGATTGTCGAAGTTGTATTGCTTGTCCTGGTAGCTCGCCGCCAGGTAGAGGCCGTTATCGAAGGTATAGGCCACCACACCGCCCAGCGTCTGGTTGTCGCCGTTTACCTGGCCGTTCTCCAGGCTGTCTTGGGTGACATAACCCAGGCCAAGATGCAGGGCTCCGACATCGTAACCTACACCTATGTTGACGAAATCTGCGCCTGTGTCGCCCTTATCGCCGTCAAACTGGGCGCCGGCCATCCAGGTGAAGCCGCCAGTGACCAGCTTGTAGGTCACAAAGTTGTCGACGAAGAAGGGACTTTCATGGTCGTAGGCATAGGGGCTGTTGCCGTGGTTGAAAATATCCACGTATTCGGCGATCAGGCTGTACTGGGCCGGACGCTGTTTACCTATGCCCACCTGGCCGTAAGGGGATGCGATGGCCACATAGGCCTGTCTCGCCTTGCCGAAGTTGCCTGAGTTGGCGATATCGACGCTCCATTCCCCCTGGGCGATGGCGCGCCAGCCGTCGGCAAACTCAGTGCTGGCCTTGATGCCGACGCGAGAGAGAGCGTCTCTCACATCCCAGGTTTCATCCGTGCTGTCGTCGAGGTAGCTGAGTGTCGGACGGATAGAGCCGTACAGGCTGACTTCGCTATTCTTGAACTGTGACGGCGCGGCCTGGGCTTCTAGTTGAGCGATGCGCTGGTTGAGTGCCTCGACCTGTTCACTCAAGGGCTGCTCGGCGGCATAACCCTGAGTAGAAGCGAGTGCCGTTGCGGCGGCGATCATTGAGGTGCGAAAAATAATCTTATGGTTTTTCATGGCTTTCTGCCTTCAATTGGTTTTCTTAGGCATGCGAGTCTCCCTCCTGCCATCAGGTCGATGGAGGATAGGGGCGCCGCAGGCGTTTAAAAAAGGGAGTTAATAGGCCCATGACATCTGCCATGGGCCGGGTTTTGGTTAAACCTTGCCAGCCTTCTTCAGGTCGGCGAACCAGAGGTTGTGATGCTGTTTGGCCCAGTTCTCATCACAGTAGCCAGAGGTCATGTTTGACATGCCGCCTTCGGACATCACGGTCGCCATGAAGATATGCACCACAGAGAAGGCGCTGATGATGACGGTTGAGGCAATATGCAATACCAGCATCAGGTTGGCCGTGTTCTTGGTGACGCCATAGGTCTCGGGGAACATCATCGCCAGGCCAGAGACCACCATGACACCGCCGAACAGGGCGAATACCCAGAACCACAGCTTCTCACCCGCGTTGGCAAAGCCCGCATCGGGGTGCTGCTTCTTGCCGAAGTTGATGTAGCCGCCCAGTACGGCAAACCATTTCAGGTCATAGCTTGCGGGGAATTGCTTAGGCGCCCACATCAGTACCATCAGCACATAGCCGAGGATGAAGGGGAAGGCCATCAACTCATGTAGGCTGCTGGATAGACCCACCAGGGCCGACCAGGAACCGGCGTTCATGCCAGGCTCGAAGTAGAAGCGGCCGCCGCCAAGTACTAAACCAGTAAGGATCAGCAGGATGCAAGGGATGGCACCCAGCCAGTGCACGCTGACGCTCAGACCCGACCAACGCTTGATCAGCTTACCCGAGAAGCCATGGTCCAGTTTAGAGACGCCGTTCACCACCACGAATAGGATGAAGAGGGCGGTTACGCCAAACAAGCTGGCAAACAGGGCGAAGGCGATGGTATCGGTCGCGCCCAGGTAGCCCAGCAGCGACTCGTCGGCTTGCTGTGGAATCGACGCCGGCATCAGCAGCTCAGGCTGAGTCGGTAGGCCACGGATCTCAGGAATATCACCAGAGATGGCGTGCTCCTGAATGGTTTGCCACTGCTGCGGCTGCAGGGTGGCGGTCTCTTCGGCCAGTGCATAACTGGATGCAAACAGACCGAGCACAATAAGGCTTAACCATCTTATTGCTTTACTCATTGAAAACTCCTTGCGACATCGCTTGTCGCGTTGGAATCTGCCTGTCGCCAGGCAGACTCGTCGATCATTCGGCGCCGTCTAGGCTGGGCGCCGCTTGAAGTTGTTGATTGATAAACTGCAGTAGCTCGTGAGCCAACAGCGGCCAGAAAGGCTGTTTCGCATGTTTGGCAATGCCCTCACAGAATGGAGTGATCCAACGCCCGAGATGGGTTTGGATAAACTCCGCCGCGAGTTCATTGAGCGCCTCTACATGTTCGCTGTTTTCCAGCGCTTGTTGCTCGGCGGCCATAGCGTGCAGGCAATAGAGGAACTCGAGTTCGTTACCGATAAAGTCGGCCGGCTCGTTGAAGTTATCGTCGATGACCAGACCAATTTGTTGGTAGAACTCGGCCACCCTGACGGTTTCCTCGGTGAAGATCTGATGATTGCCACTGAGGTAAACCGATTCATAGGGGGCGACTAACAGCTTGTATGGCCCGATACACATGCGATTAAAATCAAACTCCAATTCGGATGCGTCGTCACTGAACTTGCGTGCCTCTATGAGTAGCGGGCTGTCTGGCGACTCCTGCTCCAGGTAGGCGATTAAGCCTGCGAGAGCCTGAGTATCCGAGGGCGCGAACATCATAGATTTGAAGGCATGGTAAGCCATTGCCGTTGGGCCATATTCTGCTGTCATTATGCGCGTTCCTTAATGATCACTAGGTTAGGTTTGGTGATGCAATCGCCATAGCCTATGCCTTGTTTGCTTGCCGATGGACGCTTGAGCACCTCTTGCAGATTGCCGACATCCAGGCACTCTACCGGGCAGCCACTCACACACGCGGGTTTCATGCCGCGGTCCAGCAGTTCCACACACATGTTGCACTTGTCTGCCTTGCCGTCGTCCTCGCGGATACTGACAGCCGCGTAAGGACAGGCGCTGGCACACAGGCCACAACCCGTGCACTTCTCACGGTCCAGTACCACGATACCGTCATCGCGCACATGGTAGGCTTTCGCCGGACAGACCATGAGGCAGGCTGGGTTTTCGCAGTGCATGCAGGCGTGAGATAGCCAGACATCGATGGCGCCATCGTCACGCTTCACTTCATAGCGATCGACTTTACGGAATCTATGGTTCTCGGGCAGTTCATTGTGGATCTGGCAGGCAACGGTACAGGCACCGCAACCGACACAGTTTTCTTGTCTGAACACAAAGCCCACTTTCTTATTTAACGACATCGTTTACTCCTTAGGCTTTGGCAATCGCGACGCGAGTGGAATGATACGCAGAGCATCCACCCATATCGGTCAAGGTGTCGGTGGTGAGGTTGTTGGTACAGCTGTCTTTGCCCTGTGGGTCCATACGACGCCAGTTATTCTTCGGCGCCATGACAGTCCCTCTGACCACCTGGGTAGAGACCTGAGCGATAAAGTGGGCCTCACCACGTTGGTTGCTGAGCCTTACCCTGTCGTTGTTCTGAATGCCTAACTCTTTAGCATCTTCGGCGTTGATCTTGGCGAAGTAGGCCGGGAAATTACGAATGTACTTCACGTTGTAGAAAGAGCTGTTGGCACGCTGCGGAATGGCAGGAGACAGCAGACGGAACGGCAGTGTCTTCTCTTCCTGTACCATCTCATCTTCCGGCAGGCCGAAGTCGATCACTGGGTGGTAGCCGGCTTCTTTCATCATCTCCGAGTAGAATTCGATCTTGCCGCTTGGCGTCTTATATTTGCCGTCGCCGAAGTAAGGACGTTGGTCATAGACGGTGACAAACTTGTCGCGAATGATCTGCTCATAGGTGATGTTGTTATGTCTGAAGGCAGGCTCTTCCGTGTCGAGGAAGTCACGCAGGATCTGCTCATAGTCCACACGCATCTCAGGGAAGCGGTCTAGCCCCATGCGGGCGCCCAGCTCCTTGAAGAAGATCCAGTTGTCTTTCGACTCGCCGAGTGGCTCGATCACCTTCTCAGAGGTCTGCATGTGATAGCAGTTGTAGTCGGTACCCATGTCTGGGAACTCGAACTGGGTCGCTGCCGGTACGATAATATCGGCCAGCTCTGCGGTGTCTGTCATCAGGAAGTCGTGAACCACCAGGAAGAGGTCATCACGCATCGCACCGCGGCGACAGGCATTCGAGTCCGGTGCAACCGAGACGAAGTTACCGTTGTAGTTGATCACCGCCTTAATCGGTTTGATCGGCTTGCCATAGGCCATTGGGTTCTCTGGGTCGAGCGCCTTGGCGATTTCCGTCATGTTGACGTGGCCAACTGTGTCTGGGTTCGGGTGGATATGATCCGCACGGCCCTTGCTGTAGTTCAGGCTGTCATCGGCCTGGGTGTTGTCATAGATGAAGCCGTTACCTATCTTGCCGTACTGGCCGGCAACCGCGTGCATCATGGCGATAGCACGAGACATACGGGCGCCGTTGTAGTTACGCTGCATACCGTAACCCAGGCGCAGTACAGACAGCTCTGACTCGCCATAGACGCGGGCGAATTCGAACATCTTGGCCTTAGGCACGCCGGTGACACGCTCGATCTCTTCGTAGCTCATGGTGTTCAGGCGCTCGAGCAGCTGGTCGTAGCCAAGGGTGTTGGCCTTGATGAACTCGAGATCCGCTAGGTCATGCTCGACCAGGTATTTCATGATACCTGTCGCCAGGTGGGTGTCGGTACTCGGCTTAGGCTGCAACCAGATATCGGCCTGAGAGGCGATAGGGGTGCGCACTGGGTTAACTACCAACAGCTTGGCACCTCGGTCACGGGCCTGGTTGATGAACTTGATGCCGTGCACGTTGGTGGCCGTCTCGTTCTGGCCCCAAGAGATGTAGCAGTTGGTGTAGATGTTGTCGTATGGATCCGGGCCCTGGTAGGTACCAGTGACCGACTTCAAGCCTTCATAGGCGGCGAACACACACACCTTACGGTCGAGCTTGCGGGCACCGACGGCGTTGAAGAAGCGGCTAGGTCCGCCGTATTTACCGATAACCCCTTCGTGGCCCGAGTAGCTGTAGGGCAGGATAGCGTCGGCGCCGTGATCTTTGATGATCTGCTGCAGACGGCTGGCGATTTTGTCATAGGCCTCATCCCAGGAGATGCGACGCCATTTGCCTTCGCCCTTCTTGCCCGCGCGCTCCATCGGGTGCAGGATACGGTCGGCGGCATAGGTGTATTGCACATAGGCATGGCCTTTCACGCAGGGAGAGGTGCCCATCTTCTTCAGTTCTGAAGCGCCTTCCACGTAGGTCATGCGGCCGTTTTGTACCGTGAACTTCAACAGACAGCGGTCGGCGCAGTTACGTTGGCAGGTGTGGTACTTAATTTCTCCTTGGCGTTTCAAGAGTTTGTCGGGCGCGCCGCCTTTTTCGCCTGCACTGGCTATGCCGGGCATAAGACCGGATAGCGAGCCGACGACGGAGCTGGCTCCGACACCTTGCAAGAAGGTGCGTCTGTTCATTTTCATAAGTGTTCCCCATCTTGATGCGTCTTAAGACGCTTTTTACAGACATTGCTCAAATGTTTGTGAGTCAAAGACTCGCTGCATACCTGTTTTGTTATCGTTTTTCGATTTAAAAAGATGGCAAGACCAGCTGCGAAAGGGGTATGCAAGAGTGCCTCTGGTAGCTTGTCGGTCTCGCCATCAAAATCCTTGTCAGCGTTCTGCCGCCCTGCGCCAGGCGCTTTCCAGGCCGCAGATGAGCTTAGACTTCACCCAGTTAAAGGCGGCCGACTGATTGACGTTGCCATATAAGAGGTAATTACCGATCTCGCGGTTTTCCCGGCGACGAATGCGGCAACGCTTGGCCAGCTCTTCGGGCAGCTTGACCCACTGCACTGCGGGCAGCATGTCGACGAACTGGCGGGTAAATTCGTTGCAAACTAAGGTGATGGCGTCAGATTCGCTCAGCAGGCGCATGGCGGTAGCCACGCTGTCGGTATAACCGTCGACCTCCATGCACAGCTCCTCTTCGCGGCAGAGGTTCACCAGCAGCGGGCAGCTGAGGTCGTCATAGTTGTCTATCTCTAGGCAGGCATATTGGGTGATGTTGTCTAGGGTGAGTTCCTGCTTGAGGATCGGATGGCCGCTGCGCGCCAGGATGTAGAGATTGTCCGTGGCGGAAAACATCTCGGCGTTGAGGTTCTTACCGTTGAAGCCTTCATAGACCACCACGAAATCGACATCGCCATTGGCGAGATCGCTGCTGCAGTCTTGGGTCAACACCCTGACATCAAATTTCATGTTGGGCGCCTCGGTGAGGATCTCGTTGCGGATCACCTGTTGTACTGGGTAGATGAACTCATCGTAGGCGTGAATAACATATTGGCCGCCCGATTCAGCCGGGGTAAATACCGAGTGTTGCATCTCGAGTTTCTGATAATGGGCCACCAACTCTCTGGCCATAGGGATCAGCTGGTGGGTCTTCTCCGTCGCGACGAAACCGGAACAGCGACGAATAAAGAGCGAGTCTTTAAATATGTCTCTTAAGATCTTTAGGGTGCGGCTCACACCTGAAGGCGTAATACCCAGTTCATTGGCAGCCTGATGACTCTGCCCGTGTTCATAGACGGCGATGAACACTTTTAATTGATTGTAATTAAGTTGGTCAATCTTATTCATGGTTGTGAACTGGGTAAATATATTGAGTTATTATCATCTATATATATCTACACACGTTCAGTGTTGAAAGTCACACTTTTAATATGGCCATTATTTAAAGTTTGCATTACTTCTCATGTTTTAATATCTGCATTTTGCAAAATGCGATATTTAAAATTTGCAGGCTTTATATATCTTTCAGGCTAACTGGTACGAACGAACAACTTGTAGGCGGGCTACAGGCTAGGCCTTGCTATCACTGGGTTGGGCCTAAGTAACTGTTTAGGTGGGATAACTGTTCGATTTGTGAACTTTCGATTTTATTTCATCAAATTTAAATTTATTTTTAATATGAGATGTTCGTCTTTTTATCGCTACTATTATACCGGTTCTCTATAAATAATTTCATCGAATTTATATTTTTATTTGAATCGTGATCTCTATTTGGTTTTCAATTTATAGCTTTATTGTCTGTTGCAAGTTTTATTATTGCGTGTGTATTTTAAATAATAAGAAACCTTCCATAAGTCATGTTTTTATTTTAGAAAAACATAGTTAAGGATCTCGTTATGTTAGATCGGCGCTCGATTTTAAAAATGGCGGCAGGTGGAGCTCTGCTCTCATTGGTGCCCGCCAGCACGCTACAAGCGAAAACCCTTGGAAAACGCTATGCCATGGTGTTTGACGTCAGACGTTGTACCGGATGTCTCTCTTGTACCGTTTCATGTTCCGTTGAAAATCAAACCGATGCGGGTCGATGCCGTACCCGTGTCAATCAGGCTAGCCTGAGCTTAGGTGAGCGCATCGCCACCCTTGCGGTGCCGAATCAATGTAACCAGTGTGATAATCCTGTCTGCACTCAGGTCTGTCCGGTGGAGGCGACCTACAAGCGTAAGGAAGATGGCATAGTGGTGATCGACCACGAAGAGTGCATTCACTGTCAGCTGTGTGTCGATGCCTGTCCTTATGGCGCGCGCCGCAAAGATGAGAGCCTGGATAATCCGCCCGAGAAGTGCAACTTCTGCATTCACCGCGTCACCCAAGGCTTGTTGCCGGCCTGTGTCGAGACCTGTATCGGCGGCGCCCGTACCTTTGGCGATCTCAACGATCCCGACAGCCAGGTCTCTAAGCTGGTGCGGGACAACAAGGTCTACGCCATGCTGTCCGAGGCTGGCACCTCGCCCAACATCTTCTACATTGGCTTACCGACATCGACCGATGATCAAGCCATTTTGAATCTCAATTACCTCGATTGGCAGCGCTAGGAGTCAAAGATGGATAGACGTAAGTTTTTAACTCAAGCCGGTCTGGTATCTGCCGCGACCATCACAGGTGCCGCATGCAGTCGAGTCGATGCCGAGTCTGAGCCTAAGAAGACCCAGGACATTTCACGCTTCGGTCATCCCGTGGCGGCCGAAGGGGGCTTCGATGGCGAAGGTAAATGGCAAAAGACAGCAGGAGTACGCACCGCCTATTCCCGCTGCTTTAGCTGTTACAACATCTGCGGCCTCAGGGTGCGTGTGGATGAGAAGACGGATAGAGTCTTGAAGGTGGGGGGCAACCCCTATTGTGAGAACAACTCAGGCTCGCCACTGCCGCTGAGCACAGAGGTGAAGCAGAGCTATATAGCCCTGGCAGGTGAGGCGGGATTGAAGAATCGCGCCACCACCTGTGCCAAGGGGGCGAGCTGCGTCGACTCGGTGGACGATGAGCGCCGGGTGACTCGGGTGCTGAAACGCGCGGGCAAGCGTGGCAGTGGCGAGTGGGTCACCATCAGCTATGAACAGGCACTTGCCGAGATCATCGAGGGGGGCGATCTCTTTGGCGAAGGTCATGTCGATGGCCTGCGCGCCATTCGCCAGCTGGATCAAGAGGTGAAGCCGGGCCATAGCGAATTTGGCAGTAAAGCGAATCAGCTATTTGCCACCTTCTGCGCAGAAGACTATTTGCGCGGAAGCTTCTATTCTCGCTTCATGATGCAGTCATGGGGCACGGTTAACCTGGGCACTAAACACGCCTACTGCGGCGCCGCCCAGGCAACGGGTTATAGCCTGGGGATGGCAGCCGGATTCGAAGAATGGCTCAACGATGTCGACTGGGAAAACGTCGAGTATGGCCTGTTTATGGGCACCAGCCCAGGTTCATCGGGTGTCAGCCTGAACCGCGTCGGTCGAGGTCTTGCCAACAGCCGTGTGGATCGCGGCTTTAAATATGTGTGTGTCGATCCTCTGCTGCGTACCACGGTCGCCGCCGATACCAATGCCACCTGGCTACCGGTCAAACCCGGTCAGGATGCGGCATTCTCCTTTGGGGTGATCCGCACCATGCTCGAGGAGCAGTGGTTTAACAAGGCGCACCTGGAAAATCCGAGCCAGAAGGCGGCCGAGGCCGCGGGTGAGCTTAACTACACCAACTCAGGTCACCTGGTGGTGATGGATCCTAAGCACCCAGAGTATCGCAAGTTTGCCAAGGCGAAAGATTTTGGTCTGGGTGGCGACGAGGCGCTGATCATCAAGGCGGGCACTCAGACCTTAGCGTCGGCGGAGTCAGGCGATAAGGCCGAGCTGTTTGTCAGCAAACGTGTCACTGACAGCCGTGGCCGTAAGGTGACCCTGATGTCGTCTCTCTATCTGCTGCGGGCCGAGGCCCAGCGCACCAGCATGGAGGAGTACGCCAAGCGCAGCGGCATCGCGATCAAAGAGATGCGTCAGGTGGCGAAAGACCTGGCGCACTATGGCCGCAAGGCCTGTGTGGCAGGCAACGGCGGCACTAACTCATCTGATGGTTTTGTGATGGGCTGGATCTGGGCGACGCTGAATACCCTGGCGGGTTCCCACGATGCCAAGGGCGGCGCCATCTATGGCAATGGCCCCATCGGCGGCATGGAAGGTTTGTACGATCTGGCCAACATCGAAGGTGGCGTGTCGCTGGACGGTATCGTCAACGCCTGTCGCGATGGTGCCTACGAGGCCTCGACCGAATATCGTCTTAAGGTGGAGCAGGGTAAGAACCCTTATCCCGCCAGCACCCCTTGGCATGAGGTTCTGCCCGCCATGAATGCGGCCGAGCAGTGGACCAGCCACGCCAACGGCGACCCCTACAGCGCCAAGGTGCTGTTCAACTGGCGCAACAACTTCCTCTATAGCGCGGCGTCTATCAGTCAGGAGGTTGTGGCCAGCATCGCCGATCCTAAGCGTTTGCCGCTGGTGGTGGGGATCGACTGCCACATGAACGAGACCAACCGCTACGCCGACTACCTGATCCCGGACCGTTCCATGCTTGAAGAGTATGCGGCGGATCGCATGTGGGGCGCCCATAAACTGGGCGTGGTGGCGGCATCGCCTGTGGTGACCCCGCGAACCGAGAAGAATGAGGCGGGTGAGCACATCTGTATGGAGCAGTTGCTGATCGATATCGCCCTCAAGCTCGACTTGCCTGGCTTCGGTAAGGGTGCCCTGGCGACCAGCGATGGTCGTAAGGTGGACCTGTTAACCTTCGAAGATTGGCACGCCAGATACCTGGCCAACGTGGCGGCGCAGTGTGAGCAGCTGCCTAAGGTGACCGAGGAAGATCGTCTGTGGGCCGAGTTGGATTACGCCATGAATCCGCTCAAGCCAAGGCTCACCGCCGACGAGGCCGCCAAGGTCGAGGCCCTGCTGTCACGCGGTGGCTACTACCAGGAGGATGATCGTTATGACGGCGACTTCATCAAGGGCGCCGGGCCTAAGTGTCTGCAGATCTATCATCAGGAGGTGGCGCAGCTGCGTCATGCCTACTCGGGTGAGTTTTATCCGGGCACGCCGACGCTGCAGGAGCATAAGTTCTGGAATGGTGACACCTGGGAGAGTCATTGGCCCCAGAGCGAATATCCGCTGCTGTTCTCCAGCTACAAGGCGACGGTGCGCTCTAACTATGCGGTGGCCTTCAAGCGGATCGGTGAGATCAGTCCCACCAACTTCGTCTATATGCACACAGATACCGCCAAGGCCCAGGGGCTGAAGGATGGCGACCAGGTGCGCATAGTAACCGCCAACGGCAAGCCCTGCGTCGGCACCCTGCAGACAGATATGGGGGTCGCCAAGGGGGCAATCTGCGTCTCTCACGGCTTTGGTCATAGTGAGGGCTTTGGCGGTGACGATCGCATCATCAACGGCGAGAAGTTAGCGGGGATCGCCAGTCGCGCCGGTGGCACGGCGGTGAACCAGATGATCCCGGCGGATCCGACTCGCAACGGCGCCGCCAGTATGCTCAATGATTACTGGACCGGAGCCAACTGTCGTCACGGCATTCCGGTGCGGGTGGAGAAAGCCTGATCTTTGAATCGAATCATTAACCAAGCATAGTTTTAACCATAGCTTTTCTAAACATAGTTATCCTGTAAACCTTTCCCCCGTCGCCTCGGCTTCGGGGGCTTTTTTTATTCAGCTTCAATTTATCTCTTCGTGCTAGTGTGAAGGTCCAACTTGATGGAGCATAAAAACAAGATGACTCATTCCCTATCACTATCCTTATCACTATCCCTTAGCGCCAAATCACTTGGTGTTAGCGCCGCCCTATTGTTAGCCGCCCCTGCAATGGCGACCACGACCGAGCAGAGTCAATTTTTTGATGCGATTGTCGCCCATTGCGGCCAGGCCTTCGAGGGCAAGGTGATGGCGGGCAACAGCGCCGACTCGGCCTTCTCTGGCAAGCGTCTGGTGATGCATGTGCATGAGTGTAGCGACAGCGAGCTCAAGGTGCCGTTTCATGTGGGTGAGGATCACTCCCGCACCTGGGTTATCACCAAGACAGACACAGGACTGCGTCTCAAACATGACCACAGACATCAAGATGGTAGCGAAGACAAGGTCACCATGTATGGCGGCGACACCCAAGATGGCGGCAGCGCCGAGCTGCAATCCTTCCCGGTCGATGCCTACTCTATCGACAACTTCAAACAAAATGGACTGACCCAATCGGTCACCAATGTGTGGCACATGGGAATCACCGAAAGCCAGTTTATCTATCGCCTCACCCGGGAGAATCGCGACTTTAAGGTGACGTTTGATTTGACCAAGCCGGTTGCCTTGCCGCCTGCTCCATGGGGGCATGAGTAGCCTCTTTTTTTCGACGTTTAGCATCGGGCTGAGTGGGTATTTGGTAGGTTTTTGAAGGTCTAATCTTCTCAGATACTTAGCGCCTGCACCGGCGGGTGCTGTATATGGATGTGCGAATGTCGTGATCACAGGGATGTTGTTACTTGTGAAGGCAAATTGAAGCTCGTACCTTCACCTTCATCAATTGCCTGCGGCAGGCTTATGTGCAAGCACTCTTTTGGCACACCACGAGCACTTCCATGTGGGCTTCACGGCGGCGTCCATGCCGCCGAGAGCCAAAAGCGTGCTTACACCTGTATCTAAACGTCTCTTCGATTTGGCGGCGTTGAGGAGGTAAGGGAGTAAAGCGTTAACTTATTTCTGCCCCAAAATAAGTTACAAGCTGCATTAAAGAAGATTATTTACATAGAGCCAATTAAATCTGACACATTGATTGAATCTGACTTCTATTGGACTCCACCTGTATTAATGGACAGATGTGTACTAGATGTGATTAACAAACCCTAATTCACCTAACACATCCCTAACAGCCGCCATATCTTCTTTAGCGAGCAACTCGTGATCTAAAGCCAACACCAGCCTCTTCTTAGCACGAGTAAGAGCGACATAAACTTTTTTCCATTCTTTATTAAATCGGTTTGCTTCGCTAATACCATTTTGGGTTAAGTATTTCAGGGTATTAGAGCTAAGTATGATTACACACACATCTGCATCCAATCCCTTGATAGACTCGATACTTTGGACTTTGAATTGAACGTCATTTCCCGTGCAAGAATTGCACAGCTCATACAGTTGGGCGAAGTGCTGACCATTAAGTGTCAAGCCATGAGTGGCTTTTAGCCTATTTATAGCAATTCTTGCACCGACTTCGGCAACATCGTCCATAAAGTCAGAAAAAGCTGCTTTAACAAACAAAGCTTTGTCTTTCTTGTGGTTAGAATCACGAATCATTTCCTCGATCTCTCGTGGGAATGAGTGTTTGTGTTTAGATGAAGTTGTATAGCGACCATTCTTTTTGTCGATACAAACAAGTTGTTTTGTATCTAAGTAGTTCGTTAGTAAATCGTCATATCGCCCGTCCGTCGATTCAATGTACATGAGTTCACCAACCATTTCTGATAGTGACTCTTGTTGTTGATCTTCATAACAGAAGCTGTTTGAGACAGTTAGTATCTCTCTGGGGACTCGCCTAGTTTGATTGTTGATCGGTAGTATGGTCGCGTATTTTTTTTGAGCTAATTTTTGAACGAAAGCATCAAGATCTTGGGGAAACTTGATTGCTTGTTTTGGATCTCCGATCATGTATATGTCAATATCGTTGCTGCCTAGAACTTCGAAAAAGCGAAGTGCATCTTTATCTAAGTCTTGGACTTCGTCGATGAATATCTTGTCAAAACAGCTTCCTAGAATAGCCAAAAGTCTGCGGACTTTATCTTTCTTCGCTCTGTTGTTGTGCTTGCTGGTGGTTTCATCAACAATTTGTTTAGCGATGTTGTAGACGCTCTCGGCATGAATGATGTTTTTATCTTTTAATCGCTTTAAGTGCCAGTTTTTGAATCTAGCATCGCTCGGTAACATCATTATTGATGCGTCGTTATACACATCTCCGAGAGTGAATGACGAGAATGGGTAGATGATTTCGTTTAACAAGAAGCTATGTACGGTCTGTATACAGAGATTCGACGGAATAAAGCCATGTTGTTTGATTATCTCTTGCTCTATCTTCGCTGTTGCAGAGTTTGTGTACGTCAGTGCAAATGTCTTTTTGTGACTAGTACAAGCTTCGATGTGCTCTATCAAAGTCTTTGCTAAGCCATAAGTTTTTCCAGCACCTGCACCAGCAATCTGTACTTCTATCATGATACAGCCTCGATAACCTCAGCGATGTGAGCTGGTAACTTGATATCCAGTGGATTCTCTTCATCAACCATCGCATCACATACATCAAGCATTCTTGCTGTCTTACCATTAATCATGTGTTTGGATACTGCGTCGAGGTCGCCTTTCATTTCGAATAAACCATTTAGTAAAGCTAGGTTGTCTTCTGCTTCTACTAAATCAATTTCAAGTGTGTAGTTTGTTGTTGTTCTTACAGTGACATTCGCATGCGCTGTGTCATAGGCATCATGTTTGGCTTTAGCCGCATCTGAATTGTCATAATCACGGACAACACCAATTTTCTTGTTCTGGTTATCTTTGTTCAAGGCTAGCCATATATCCAAGAAAGTGGCGTAACCACGTTGACCAATTGGAATAATATCAATGTCGTTGAGGGCTGGTTGTTTAGACAGATAAGTGCTGATTAGCATTTCTTCAGTCGGACCCTCTACGAGAATGACTTTGTTCGCAAACAGCAGCTTTAAGATGTCGAAGTTAGGTCTCTTTCTTAGGTAGTCAACTAGCTTAGTTGGAGTATCAGACAGACTAATTGCTTTCTCGCCAGTAAACGCTAACACATTAGAGATCTTTAGCTTGTTGATGATCGATGGGTTATGGGTCGAAATGATAGTTTGTACAAGCGAGCCACTGTTGCTTGAGCTTTTCTCAATGAAGTCTCTTACTAAACGAAGGTTGTTAACGCTCAAGTGTGCTTCTGGTTCTTCTATACAGCACAAGTTGAATGTATCACCACATGACTTGTAGTAAGCAAACAGGATGAGTATGTAGATAAGATTTCGTTGTCCTAAGCCTTTTTGGTACAGAAATTCATTCCCGTATTTCAAAGTGATATTCGATAAGATGTTCTTCAAGTTAGGCAGGTTAGGAGTGCACTCAAGCTGTTTGATAATACTGTCGTAATTCTCAAAATCGTCATTAGTTCCAATGACTTTGTCGAATGTTTCAGTCTTTTCAATAGCACTAAAAAACTCAGAGTAGGCGGTATTGATCTGACCTTTGTCGTCATCGTTGAGAGTGTTCATAAGCAGTTTGGTGAAAATGCTATTGGACTTCATTGAACTGCTTTCTGAGAAGTCATCTCGCTCTGCATTGATGCTATGGAGACTGACGTGTTTTAAGTCACTGTATGCGATAGGCTTTTCGTTGTTCACAGAGACGATTTGGTAGTCGTATAGCTCAACGGGTAGAGTAAACCAGTTAATATCATCTAAAGTCTTACCAGCGAGCGATTTCTTCACGACCTCAAGCAAATCTTTGTCGTCTTTAGGCTTAAAGTCGTATCTGATTTTGTAAGTTTCTTTATCTCCATCTGCAACAATCCACTTAGCCAACAGTGCTGTTTCATAAGCATCTTTCGGATCAGCGAACTCTACGGTTACTGATACTTTAGGGATCTTTTTAAGCTGATTCTCTTCGGTATCATCATTGACAACGGACGTTAGAAAATCAATAACGGAATCTTTGTTGATATCAGAAACACTCAAACGCTTCTGGTTGAAGTCTATTAGGTTGCCGCTTAACGGTAACGAAAGTGCGGTGAAAAAGTTCGTCTTACCAGTATCGTTTTCACCAATGACAACTGTTAGCTGTTGAAGCTGTGCTTCGAAAAAGCGAAAGCTGCGATAGTTGTTGATCGTTACCTTTCCAATGTACATAAGAGTTCCCTTAAATAGCATACAAGTGCATATGCCATCAATGTACAACAAATCATGTCGTTACAGTATTGATCTAATACTTGTTGGTGCCCAACTGTGATGACTCGTAACTCAGAAATGTTCAAATATGATTTTGCTTTTGACTTTTCTGTCAGGTTCAAAAGCGGTCAAATCGAAGAAACAATAGACTCAGTGTAAACACATTTGTGACCTTCCGAGGCATGGATGCCGAGGTAGAGCTCACATGGAGGTGCTCGTAGCGTGTCACAAATGTGTTTGCACATAAGCCTGCCGCAGGCAATTGATACACCATGAAGCCATGGTTCAAAGTTAACCTTCCAAATATCAAAATAAGTTTGATGCTCAGTTAATAAGCCTTTCGATGAAATGCAGCTAGATAGTCTAGTGCTGCACATGCTGCAGACAATAAATTCACCATGAAGCTATGGCTTCAAACTCCCTTCATAAATACCTCAGAAGGTCGATGCTTCACTTAGAAAAACGCAGAACAATCTTAATTATCAAGGCGATTATCGAAAATCACCCTGAGATGGGAAAGAAGAAAGGAGGGAGCCATCTGACTCCCTACCAGATGCCCGTTATTTGGGTTCAAAGGTAAAAGACTGCCCGGCCAGTGCGGCCTCATACATCAGGCCACCTTTGGCGGCGGTGAAGATCGCCATGCCGTTGATGTAAGCGGCGCTGGCGGCCTTGTTGGCACCCGATTGGCCGGCGCCTGCCGAGTTACCCGTGGTGCCCACCTGGGCATTGGCGCCGACATTGATGGCGACTGCCGAGGCGGTGGCGCCGAACTCGAAGCTGCCGCTGGTAAACTCTTGATAAGCTTTGGCATCTTTGAAGAAGATGATCTCGCTATAGGCCTGTCCGCCGAGCTGGAAGCCAATGGACAGCTGGGTCAGGCTGGAGTCGCCGGTATGGGCGCCGCCCTTGTAGACCCGTCCCTTACCGTAGGCGGCGCCTATGCCTATGCCGCCCTTGCCGACGGTGGGAAAAATGGCGTAGCCATAGGCGGAGTTAAAGAACTTCTGGGTGTCCGGGGCTTTCTTGAAGTTGGCGATCGCCTCGCTGTAGCTGTCGGCGGCGAGCGTCATGGGGGACGTCAATAATCCCAATGCCACACAACAGCTTAGAATTAAGGTAGACAGATACTTATGCATGATGACCTCCATCGATTTGGATGGTTTTAGCATAGTTCGACTGGTTAAGAATGAAAACGCCTGTTGATGAAAAAAGCGCCAAAAGTGGCGCTTTTTCGATTGATGTCAGCTCGGGTTCAGCTAACAAATAGGCTTTTACTTAGCCTCGTCCATCTGCTTACCCAGCACATAGTGCTCAAACCACAGCTTGTCCCAGTCCATCTTGGCCTGTCTGTGCTGGTACTTGCTCAGACCATGGCCTTCACCCGGATAGACCACCAATTCGACTGGCACGTTCAGGTAGTGCTTCAGGGCGCGGTAGAGACCCTGGGCATGACCCAGTGGCACGCGCTGATCGTTTTCGCCTATGTGGATCAGGGTCGGTGTCTTGATCTTGTCGGCATGGGTCAGCGACGAGCCGTGAGTGTAGGCCTCTGGCTTCTCCCAGGGCAGGCCCTGCATGAAGTTGATCACATGGCCTGGGGTGTCCTCCAGCATCCACTGCAGACGCTGGTCGAATACGCCGGCCCCCGAGCTGGCTGCCTTGAAGCGATTGGTGGTGCTGATGAGGGCGTTGGTGAGGTAGCCGCCGTTACTCCAGCCCATCACCGCCATCTTGTCACCGTCGGCGATGCCCTGCTTGATCAGATGATCGACACCGGCCATGATGTCGGCCACCTCGATCTCATGCTCCTGTCCCACCAAGTCCGTGAGGAACTTGTCGCCATAGCCGGTAGAGCCGCGGTAGTTAGGCGAGAGTAGTGCCCAGCCGTTGGCGGTAAAAGTGCTGCGGCCATAAGATCTGTGTTGCAGCGCATAGGGGGTGGCCGAGGTCGGACCGCCGTGGATCTGCACGATCAGCGGTAGCGGGCCGTCACTCTTCTTGTAGCCTGCGGGCAGATCCAGGATCCCCTCCACCTGGCTGCCGTCCGGCGCCGTCCATTTTACTACCGAGATCTCTGGTAGGACCCAGCTGTCGACTTGTGGGTTGATGTTGGTCAGGCGCTTGTATTTGGCCTTCTTGCTGGCGGCGTCGGCGATGAAGAGGTCGCTGAAATGATCCAGGCCGTTGTGGCTGAAGGCCAGTTTCTTGCCATTGTGGGTGAAGCTATAGCTGCCCATCACCAGATCGCCTGCCAGTACGGTACGGGTGTCCCCTTGCCCCTGGTTATCTACTTCGCTACAGAAGAGTTTGACCCTGGCGTGGTCGTAGCCGCGATAGCAGAGCTCGTCGCTGCCTGGCCGCCAATGGATGTCGCTGGAGTTGAAGGTGACATCACCCTCTGTCTTCACCTGAATTAGCTTGGCCTTGTTATCCTCAGGCTTAACCACAAACAGCTTGCCCGGGTGGCCATCGAAGTCGATGCGAAACGCCAGGCGTTGGTTGTCTTCATGCCAGGCCAGGCCCAGTAGCCAGCCGTAAGGCGAGGGCGCCTGTTCGCGCCAGGCGCTGTCTTCCAGCACCTTGTTTTGCTGTGACTGGGTGTTGAATACCTCTATGTTTGACCAGCCTTCCAGGTTAACCAGTTCGTTGTCCTGGGTGGTAATACGGGCGATCTGGCTGGCGTCCTGGTTGACGCTGAAGTTCCACACCACCTTGTCATCGTCCAGTACCAGGCTCTGTTGGTAGTGGTCGAGATCTAGCTTGTAGAGGGGGTTGGTGGTGACCTTGCCGTGACCATACTTAGGCGCGCCGTGTTTGGCTCTTACCTTGGCCCAGATATCTTTGTCTGTAGTGGTCTTGTTGGTGAGGAAGTAGAGGCTCTTGCCATCTTGGCTGAGCTGAAACTGTTTTACTCCCTCCGCCTCCTTGGTGACTGGGACGGCCTCTGTGCTGCCCAGGTTGATTCTGAACACCTGAGCCTTGCCGTTGTAGGGGGCCTTGTTGTCTTCGCGGTTCTGCTTGACCAGATAGTAGATGGCGCTGCCGTCCGGGCTCCACTGAGGGCTGGACTCGCTCTCGTTGGTGAAGGTGAGGCGGCTGGTCTTGCGTGACTTGGTATCGATGAGCCAGAGATCTTTTTGCGCCTTGTCCAGCTCCTTGTCCCAGCGGGATTCTAGCCAGAGCGCGTGTTTGCCATCTGGGCTGAGCTGGACATTGCCCATGTTACCTATGGTGAAAAAGTCATCCGTGGTGATCTGGTGAGTACGCTCGGCGGCCAATACGCCGCTGCTCAGTCCCATGGCACCGGCACAGATCGCCGCCAACGCGGTGAGTTGATATCCCCTTCCCATCTTGCTCCCTTCTCTAGTGATTGCTTGAGTAATTCTTGTTAATTGAGGTGGTTAAGCCCGGATACATTAACGCAAAACCGCTTAGGTATAAATTGAGTTAATTATTTTTTGTCGGATTGCAGCAGTTGTTGCAGATAATTGAGTTCTTCGGCGCTCAGCAGCTGACGGCTGCTGCTTGGACGCGCCTGGGTTTGCAGGTCGGGAGAGAGACGTCCCCTGAGATAGGCGGACATGGTGATCTGCTTGAGCCCATAGAGGGCCAGCAGGTAGAGGCTGAGGAGCAGAAACAGCCGGGTGCTCGCCTGAGCCGCCAGGCTGACCTTATCCCCCAGCAGGTAGGGCAGTATGACTAATCCCATGCGCACCAACCAATTGGTCAACATGGCCAGCGTCAGCGCCAGCAGCCATCTAAACTTGATATCCTTGAGGCTGTCCTGATGGGCGCGGTGAGCCCGTCCCTTGAAACGGCGCAGCAGGCGTAAGATAGCGTAGAAATAGAGGCCGGTCTGCAGCAGCAATAGCAGGGGCAGCACAGTACCCAGCAGGGTGACATGGTTAAACTGGGTCATAATATTAATCGAGATCTGCTGGCGCATCTCACCGCTCAGCAGCACGCTGATGCCTATCACCAGCACCAGGGCGATGGCGGGGATGAAGTGGCGCGACAGGCCGATAGAACCCTTGATATCGTGCAGGCTGCGATAGCAATAGAGATACAGCATGGGCATCAGCAGGAAATAGGCCGGGATCAGCAGGATAAATAGCTGTTGCAGCGGCAGGGGCGAGTTGTCTCTGTTGAGTAGGCCGGTGAGAAAGTAGAGGGCCAGCAGGCTGAAGATGGCGCCTAGCAGCTTGTGATTGTCGTTGCGGTCACGGTACAGATATCTGAGGTAGAGTCCCAGGCCGATACAGTGCAGGCCACCCAGCAAGGAGAGCCACCAGTATCCTTCGAATAATAAGCCGTGAGAGTGCGTATCCATAGTGCTCATTGTTGACGCAAAATGGCCGGCGAGGCAAGCGTGACATGGGATTTCGCCTCGAAATCCCATCAAGAGTTAAGGCGCTGATCTCAGCTTGGAAATAACGGGTTAACCCAAGGTGAATTTTGGGCCTTATTGGCGCTGATTATCGCCGGGCCGGTTCAGCTGGAACCGCGTCCCGACCTAAGAGGAGGGTTTATGCTCCTTGGCCAGACGCAGGTGACGATTAGACGCCGCCGCGGGCGGCTTACCCGGCACGGGACCACGTTCGGCCCACAGGTGACGTATCGCCATGATGGGGTGGGGCAGCAGCATGCGCGGGCCGGAATAGATCATTATCTCTCTCGCCTTGGCCTTCGGTTCAGGCTTGTAGCAATGCACGGGGCACTTGTTGCAGGTGGGCTTGTCCTGACCGTAGGGGCAGCGGTCCAGCCTGGTGTGGGCATACTCGAGAAACTCGCTGCATTCTGGGCAGTTGGCCACATCGCCCTTGGCCTGGCAGTGGTCTTTGCAATAGATATGTACCATGGCGGCGATGGTCTTAAACTCTCGCAGCAGCTTACCACTTAGGATCTCTTGGTTCATGATATATCCGACTTCTTTACTGGGTTATAGCTAGCCTAGCCCGAGGCGAACGGGAACACAAAAGCAAGCGCCGAAATTATGAAGATGCGCACAAAATGGCACTTTTAGCCGGCTCAGTCCGCCGCTGAAAATCAAGGCAGAAAAGGCCATTTTTACCCCCTAAGCATGATTTTAACGGCTGTTTTTGATACCCGAGCGAAAAAGAGGTATAAATATTTGATTTATAGCAAGAGAATCGACTAATAATATCGGTTAATATCTAGACATATTTGCGATATGAAAATGCCTGATACTGGGCGCGATTAATCAACGGTGGATGATAATGAAATATATAGCCATTATTTTGCTGGTAGCGGTGGGCGTTTACCTGTACAAACGAGCGCAGCGACTGGCACAGGAAGAGCAACAAGCAACCCAGAAACCGGTTGAAAAGGTGGTATCAGGCGAGGCCGTGAATGTGCCTGGCGAGGAAGCGGAAAAGGTGGTCTCGACCCCAGCCGACGAGGGCGTGACCTTCGAACCTGTCGAGCCCGCTGAGACAGAGGCTGTTGAAGAAACTGTTGTCGAGCCCGTTGAGACAGCTGCCGTCGAAGAGGCTGTCGTAGAAGTTGTCGAAGAGAAGAAACCGACCGAGGCAGTACTTGAGGTTGAACAAGCTCCCGAGCAGCTTGCTGAAGAGCCAGAGCCAGAGCCAGAGCCAGAGCCAGAGCCAGAGCCAGAGCCAGAGCCAGAGCCAGAGCCAGAGCCAGAGCCAGAGCCAGAGCCAGAGCCTGCCTTTAAGATGCTGGCGGTGACCGATGAATCATGGGCGAATGACAAGCTGAGCGCGTCGTTAGCCCAATATCGCGCCGAACCAGAGGCCGAAGGTAAGCATGTGGCGTTGCTACAGGCGATCGCCGAGTGTTACAAGCAGCGTAAGCAGGAAGAGTACCGCGAATATGGCGCCGCGCTGTCGCCATACTATCAATCGCTGTTTGCGGCTCTGCCAGCCCCGAGCAAGGAGAAGGGCGTCGGCTTCATGCACCTGGCGACCCTGCTCAACGACTGTGGTGACTTCGATGGTGCGATCAAAATTTGTCAGGCGGCCATAGGTTATGGCCTCTCAGATGGTACGGTTACCGGCTTCGAGGGACGTATCACTCGCATCGAGAAGGCCAAGGCTAAGGCGCAGGCCTGATCTTAGCCCCGGCAGCAATCTACTGCATCTCGGCGAATAGCCGTGTAAACTAGTCAAGCAATACTAAAGAGGCGATCTGAGTGTCGCCTTTTTTATGTCCGGAACATTTATGCCCTATCCGCAGGATGACTGGCAAGAGCCCCAGGGATGAAGAGGAAATGGCGTTATGTCCGGAACATTTATGCCCTATCCGCAGGATGACTGGTATGAGTCCCAGGGATGGAGAGTAAATGGCGTTATGTCCGGAACATTTATGCCCTGTCCGCAGGATGACTGGCAAGAGTCCCAGGGATGGAAAGGAAATGGCGTTATGTCCGGAACATTTATGTCTCAGGTCGCAGGGCTATATTGGCCTTGGTTTAGGTTGGACAATCTGTGGTAACAGGAGATTAAAATGCGCAGCATGATGGCTTTCGCGGCATTACTATTAACTATGACGGCTTGTACCCAGGTGCCACAATGGACCCTCTTCTATTATCCCGATGCGGCGCCGGGTGCCTCCGCCGAGGCGCTGACGAGTCAAGGTGAGCTAGACCAGCACATAAGCGGCTACTATCAGCAGCTGGATCAGTGCCTGGCAAAGGGGGCTGGCATGTTGAAGCTGAGTCAGACGGGCAGCGGCAGTTATCTGTGCGGTGAACTTTGTCAGCGCAACGAGGCGGGCGCGCTTAAGTGTCAACGCCTGGAAACTATGGTGAGCCAGTGAAGCATAAGGGTTAGCCAATGAAGTTTAAGCAAGATTATTTCGACCAACTTAGCGGGTTTTATTCCCAGGTGACCCCTCAGGGGCTGCCGCGCCCTCAGTGGCTGGCCTGGAGTGAAGATGCCGCCGCGCTAATTGGGCTTAAGCAGCCCGATGACGAGTTGCTACAGGGGCTGGCAGGCAATCAGGCGATCCCGGGTGCCAGCTATTATGCCCAGGTCTATAGCGGTCATCAGTTTGGCGGCTACTCGCCTCAGCTTGGCGACGGCCGCTCCATCATTCTCGGTGAGGCCGAGGGTCCACAGGGCTACTGGGATGTGGCGCTAAAAGGCGCGGGCATGACTCCCTATTCCCGCCATGGCGACGGCCGCGCCGTGATGCGCAGCGCGGTGCGCGAGTTTCTGGTTTCCGAGGCGCTGCATCATCTCAATATCCCCACGACACGGGCCCTGGCGGTGATCGGCTCTGACTTGCCGGTATGGCGTGAGACTCAGGAGACGGCGGCCATTACCGTGCGTCTGGCCAAGAGCCATATCCGCTTCGGTCATTTCGAGTTTTTCTGCCACAGCGAGCAGGGCAGCAAGGATAAGCTCAAGCAGCTGCTCGACTTTACCCTGAGCCAGCACTATCCCGAGTTGAGCCGTGACCAGGCTGGCTACATCGCCTGGTTTAACCGTGTGGTGGCCGATACCGCTAAGCTGATCGCCCATTGGCAGGCCGTCGGCTTCGCCCATGGGGTGATGAACACAGACAACATGTCGATCCTTGGCGATAGCTTCGATTTCGGCCCCTTCGCCTTCCTCGATACCTTCGAGGAGGACTTTATCTGTAACCATTCGGATCCCAATGGTCGCTATGCCTTCGGTCAGCAGCCGGGCGTCGGCCTGTGGAACCTGCAGCGTCTGGCCCAGGCCCTGGTGCCGATTATCGCCTCGGACGATCTAATCGCCGCCCTCAATACCTACCAACATCACTTAGTGCAGGCCTATCTGGTCTTGATGCGCGATAAGCTAGGCATCAAGTTGGTTGAGCTGGCAGGCAGTGAGAAGGATGAGGCGGACCTACAGCTGATCGGCGGCTTTACCCAGCTGATGGAGGCTAACCGTTTGGATCACACCAACACCTGGCGCCGCTTTGCGCAGCTGGATCCGAATAGCCAACACTCCACCCTCAGGGATGACTTTATCGATCTCGCCGGTTTCGATACCTGGTATCAGGCCTATCGCGAGCGCCTGGGACAGGTGAGTGATGTGGCCAGCTGGCAGGCGGCGCGGGCACAGGTGAATCCTAAGTATGTGCTGCGCAACTATCTGGCTCAGGAGGCGATTATTGCCTGTGAAGAGGGCAATACCCAGCCGCTGGCCGATCTGCACCAGCTGCTGACACGCCCCTTCGACGAGCAGCCGGAGAATGAAGCCTACGCCAAGCGCCCACCCGAGTGGGGACAGGGACTTATCATGTCCTGTAGCAGCTAGCCGGCCGAGATAGCCGCGCGTGGGCCTAAAAGAATCAGTTTGAAGAGGCAGGGAACACCCTGAGTAAGTTATGAATCAAGAGTTGAAGATCAGCGCCATTAAGGTCGAGCCCCAGGCCAAGAGCCTGTCGATTCTGGCCGATGTGGATTTTGATCGCTTCGATCCTTTTGCCGAGGCGCTCGTTAAGGCGCTAGATTGCCGGGTGATCGAGCGTCATTGGGGCGCCGATAGGCATCAGTGGCTGCTGGAGTTCGAGGGCAGCCTGTTGCAGCTAAATTATGAGTTTTATGGTGATGTTTGCTGGCTGTCTGTGGAGCGTGACGATGAGGTCGAGGTGCTCGTCTATCTGGCCAGCCTATTGGAGTCACAGCTATGACAGAATCGATGCAAGGGGCGGGGTTTCATTTTCAGGCCTTGACGCCGGATCTTATCCTGGATGCCATTGAGTCTGTGGGCATCTACCCCGAGACAGGGCTGTTAGCGCTCAATAGTTATGAGAACCGCGTCTATCAGTTTCGCTGCGATCTGGGGCGACGCTATGTGGTGAAGTTCTATCGCCCCGAGCGCTGGAGTAACGAGCAGATCCAGGAGGAGCACGACTTTTGCGCCGAGCTGGTGGAGGAGGAGATCCCTGTGGCGGCGCCGGTGATCATCGAGGGACGCTCACTGCAGGAATATCAGGGTTATCGCTTCGCGCTGTTTCCCTCCATGGGTGGGCGCGCCTTCGAGGTGGATAACCTGGAGCAGCTTGAGGAGGTGGGACATTTCATCGGCCGTATTCATCAGATGGCCAAGCGTCGTCCCTTTGTGCATCGTCAGACCCTGACGCCTAAGCTGCTGGGCGATGAGTCTTTGGCGTGGCTCAAGGGCTCAGATCATGTGCCACCCAGCCTTGAGACCGCCTATTTCACTATAGTTGAGCAGGTGCTGGAGAAGGCGAAAGCCATCTGGCATCAATATCCCACCGAGGCGATTCGCCTGCATGGGGATCTGCACCCCAGCAACATCTTGTGGACCCCGGACGGCCCCGGTTTCGTGGACTTAGATGATGCCAAGATGGGGCCCGCGGTGCAGGATATCTGGATGATGCTCTCGGGCGAGCGCTCACACCAGACGCTGCAGCTTGAGGTGTTGCTGGAGGCCTACGAGGAGTTTTGCGACTTCGATAATCGCCAGCTGCATCTTATCGAGTCGCTGCGGGCGATGCGCATGTTGCATTACAACGCCTGGTTGAGCCGCCGCTGGCAGGATCCCGCCTTTCCGATGCATTTCCCCTGGTACGGCGAGGAGAAATATTGGGAGCAGCAGATCCTGGCCTTCAAGGAGCAGCTGGCTAAGTTAGATGAGCCGCCGATCACCCTGATCCCCTATTAGTCGGGGCTAATTTGGCTGTAATTTGTAACAGAAAAATGAACTTATCCGCTTGAGGTGGACTCCAAACCACTTTAAGGTATGGTCAATCTTTTTGTCATAGTGGTGCTGAGGCACTGTTAAGGAAGCATAATGAAGAAAGCGTTATTGGTAGCACTGGCACTCTTAGTTGCCCCTATGGCGGCACTGGCCGCCGATTACAAAGAGGGAGTTCATTACACGGTGATCAACGATGGCCCGGCTACGGCTAAGCCTGAGATCGCCGAGTTTTTCTCTTTCTACTGCCCACATTGCTACAACTTTGCCAAGACTCAGGTGCCTAAGATCAAGGCTAACCTGCCAGAAGGCGTAGTGTTTAAGCAGAACCATGTTGAATTTATCGGCCGTGAAATGGGCCCAGAGATGTCTCGTGCCTTCGCCGTAGCGAATCAGCTTAAGGTTGAAGACAAGATGGAACACGCGCTTTTTGCCGCTATCCACGACAAGAAGCAACGTTTCGTTAGCCGTGACGATATCCGTCAGCTGTTCATCGCCAATGGCGTAGATGGCAAAGATTTTGATGCCGCCGCTAACTCTTTCATGGTGAGTGCACAGATGGCGCAGATGAAGCGTGCCACTGAGAATGCCAAGTTGTCTGGCGTACCTGCCCTGGTCGTGAACGGCAAGTACCGTGTTGAGACTGGTGCGATTAAGTCTTACGACGAGTTGCTACAGATTGCTTACTACCTGACTAGCTTGAAGTAATTGGCAGTCGGTTATCGAAAGGGGCTTAGGCCCCTTTTTTGTTGCCCAGAATAAAAAAAACCGTATTTCCGGTCGCTATGGAAATACGGTTATTGAGCTAAAAAGCTCTATTTACCCTGAGTAACTGCTCCAATCTACCAGTGTGTCAAAAATTTGGCAAGCGCCAATTTTTATTTCGCCTAGTCTATTAGTCTGATAGACAAGGTAAATTTTTAGCACTATGGCATGCGGGTCAAATTTCGCGAAAAAAATGCTCAGAAAATTGAAACTAACATGGTAAAAGACCTGTCGAATCTAAGTATAAAAATAAGAACGCAGAGTCTTGCTTGGAGGTCTCATGAGAGTTTTTCCTGTCTACGCACCGAAATTGATTGTCAAACATGCCCGAATCTTTGTTTCCGGGGTGATCTGGGTAAAAGACCTGGGACGATTAGAGTTCGAGAAAGGAAAATTTTTGCTGCCGCGTCAGAGCCTGCCTCAGGTAAAACGCGCCATCATGGAATTGAATGAAATGATTGAGCACCAACATAACGAGGCGAAGACGGCTTAGGTCTTCGCGCATCGAACGCGCTTATCAATAGAGCCTCATGCTCCTTGTATAAGCGCCTCTCCTCTGAAGTTAGTCGCTAAGGTTATTCGCTAACTTCGTCGTTCAGCAGACCCACAAGCCCGGTGACTTTCTCGTTCCAAGAGGTGAGATCTTGGCTCAGCTGTTGGTTCTGTTCGTTCAGGGTATGGTTCTTCTGCTTCTCTTCTTCAAGCTCCATTTTCAGTAGCTCAATGGTTTCGAGTGCCGCTTGGATTTTTGTCTCCAGCTTGGACAGTAGTTCAAGGCTCATGGGGAGGTCCTAATAGTTTCTGGATGGTGCTTCGATTCTATCAGTGCGGCTATCTGAGTGAATAGCTAATTCGTGCTAAATGTCTAAAAATCCATCTATATATGGATTAAACATTGTTTATTTCGTCGGCGTGGCGAGCATCCTAGCCCAAAGGGCCTGTAGCCGACCTGTCGGCGAGCTCTGCCGTTAATCTTCTCGTGACTTGTCTGCCGGTGCGATCACCACACGATCGAACGCCGCGCCCTGGGTTAAGGGGGTGATGGCCTGAATATGATCCAGGCGGATCGCCTGCTCGCCCGCCTCGTTTCTCACCGCCAGGTATTCGCTCTTATCCGCTTGGGTGGTGAGTGTGATGGCAGTGGCCCTAACCTCTCCGGCCGAGGTCTCGATAAGCAGCTGATAACCTCTGATGCAGGCCAGCTCCAGGTGGTCGTGAACATGACAGTCTATGATGCGGTAAGGTTGCATAGGATTTCCTTAGGTTGAAGCGTGCGTCCATGAACGTAAATGGCGCGGCGCCGGGTCTATTGAGTAGACCCATATCATCTTGGAGGATAAGCCGCCTTGAGTAAAGTCGCCCTCTTGTTAATGCTGAGCCTGTTGGCTCATTCCACTTTTGCGGCTCAGACACTGACGCAGTTTCATAAGCGCAGTGGTGAGCAGCAACCGCTTGTGATAGAGCTGTTTACCTCCCAAGGCTGTAGCAGCTGTCCGCCCATGGAGCGATGGCTCTCGGGATTTAAACAAGAGACCGGCCTTTGGAACTATTATTTCCCGCTGGCGTTTCATGTGACCTACTGGAACTATCTCGGCTGGAAAGATCCCTTCGCTAAACGCGCCTTCAGTCAACGCCAGTATGATTACCTCAATCATAAGGGCATTTCCCAGGTTTATACCCCGCAGCTGGTGATCAATGGCCGCGAGTGGCGACCAGGAGGGCAGGCGCTGCTGCCCGATGAGTCCGATAAGCGAGCGTTAGTGGGCAGATTAAGCCTGACCATAACGGGGCAAGAGTTCATGGCCAGCTTCGACAGCCGGTTGCCCAGCAATCAAGGGCTCACCCTGCACCTTGCCCTGCTGGGTAGCGGGCTGACGACTCGAGTGGGTAGGGGAGAGAACCGAGGCAAACACCTGGTGGAAGACTTCGTGGTCTTGAGCCACAGGCGTTATTCGGCGTTAGCTAGCCAGCCCCTAAATGACCAGGCCTTGCTTGAACAGGTTTCAGTTGAACAGGGCTCGGCTAAACAGGCTTTGGTTGGACCGGCTTTGGCTGGACAGAATTGGGATAAACAGGCAGTCACCTTTAGCGGGAGCATTGAGCCGCTCGCTAAGGCGGATAATACGCCTAAGCGTTTGGCCTGGGTGGCCTGGATCGAACAAGAGCATATTCCCTTGCAGGCCGTGGGCGATTGGCTGCTGGTCGAGGAAGCTAATTGAATGATAGAAACAGGGAAAAGCGCCCAATAAAAAAGCCCCTTGCGGGGCTTTCTTGTATAGACTCGGCTTAGAAGCGGTAGTCTACAGACAGGTAAACCTGTTGGCTGTCATCCAGTGAGAAAGATGCCTTGTCGCCAGCGTCTGACGCGAAGCCTTTCTCATAGTCTTGCTTCAGGTAACGGTAGCCGATCTCTGTGCTCAGGCTATCGTTGATCTTGTACATGAAACCTGTTTGACCACCCCATACGAAGGTGTTTTTAGATTCCAGCATGTCTGTGTCTGGGCTCGTGTGGTTTACACCAGCTGTCGCACCGATGAACCAGTTGAACTTGTTGTTTGCATCCAGGCCGACCAGGTAGTCGTAAGACATCAAGAAGCTCTGCTGCTTAGCGAAGTCATCTGAGTTGTAAGAGTAAGTACCGTATACGCGGTTGTTGTCATTGAGGTAAACACCGCCACGTAGCTCATAGATCATGTCGCTATCTGAATCTTTGAAGCTGCCCTTGCTGAAGTCTGGATCGACCGCTTCGGTGATCTCTGCCTTGTAGTTGTTCTCTTGTGAACCGATACCGCCACCGATGAACCAATCTGCGGCCATAGTTGGCGCTGACAATGCTGCGGTGATGACTGCGGCTACTGCTAATGTCTTCTTAGTCATAATATGCTCTCTTTTAAAAGGTGGTGTTGTTTTCGTTGAGGGCATAGTAAGTTAGCCTTGCTGAACCAAAACTGAATGAGATCTGCAAGTTAGTTTCTATTTGTCTTGCCGATAGGTGGATTGCTTGTGTGACGAAATGAGCGGGCTACTCCTGTGAGTGCGCCGTTTTATAAAGGAGTGAAACCATGAAATTGGTGTTTGTACATGGATGGAGTGTCACCAGTACCCAGACCTACGGCGAGTTGCCCCAAGCGCTGCTTAAGCTGGCCCCCGAGGCCTTGGCCCTGGATATTCAGCACATCTATTTAGGGCGCTATATCAGCTTCAACGACGCGGTGACGCTTGAAGATCTCAGCATCGCCTTCGAGGCCGCCCGCCGCGCCGAACTGGGGGATGAGCCCTTCTCTGTGATAACGCACTCCACAGGTGGCCCCCTGATGCGCCACTGGCTGTGTCGCTACTTTAAGAATGCCGAGTCGGCGCCGCTGCAACACCTGATCATGCTGGCGCCCGCCAATCATGGTTCGGCATTGGCACAGCTGGGTAAATCCAGGGTGAGCCGACTCAAAGCCTGGTTCGATGGTGTCGAGCCGGGTCAGCGCGTGCTGGACTGGTTGGAGCTGGGCAGCGACGGACAGCACGAACTCAACTTAAGCTGGCAGCAAAAGGATTGGCTAGGTGCCGGCGTTTATCCCTTCGTGCTCACAGGAGAAACCATAGACGGTGCGCTTTACGACTATATGAACAGTTACACCGGCGAGGTAGGCTCAGATGGTGTGGTACGGGTGTGCGCCGCCAACATGAACTTTGTCTACGCTAAGCTGGCGCAGCAAACTGGGATTCAGTGTGAGAGCTTCGATGGTGAGTGTGCTGAGACTCTGGCGCTAACGGAGCTCACCCAGGCCGTTGAGCCTTGCGTCTTAGGGATTGTGCCAAAGGCGAGTCATAGCAATCGCAAGATGGGGATCATGAACTCTGTGACCCAGCGAAATGCCGCCAACAAGCCCATAGTTGCCTACATCCTGGCCTGTCTGGCGGTTGATGACCGTGAGGGCTATCACCGACTCAGAGAGCAGGTGGCAGAGGCATCCGAGGCGAGTCGTAAACCACCCCGTTACTGCATGCTGGTGGTGCGGGTGTTCGATAATCTGGGTCACAGGGTGACCGACTTCGACTGTTATCTGTTGGCGGGTGATGAGTATCACGCCTCGAAGTTACCCCGCGCCATGGTGCTGGATAAGCAGCGCAACAGCGTCAACGGCAACGTGATCACCTTCTATCTGGATGCCAACAAGCTTTCCAAGATACGTGCAGGCAAGCTGGGGCTTAAGCTGATCCCTAGGCCCGCAGAGGGTTTTTGCCATTACAAAAGCGCCGAGTTTCGCTGCGAACCTGAGCAGTTAACCCAGCTGTTTGGCGCCGACCAGACCCTGATGCTGGATATTCAGCTAGAACGTTATATCGCCCCGAATACCTTCAGCTTCGCCAAGATTGGCGAGAAAGAGAGTTTTAAAAAAATATCCCCAGAGGGCTAACAATTTTTATACGAAAAAGCCCTCGATAGGGTCGAGGGCGGGGCCAAAGTTGTCGGTGCAAGTTGATGAGCAATAGTCTGGCCCTAATTGAATTAGGGAATAGCCATGTTATTCATAGTTAAAGCAACATATTTTATTAATACAATTGGGTGTGGTTATGACTAACCGTTATTATCTTAATTGCCCCTTTTATCTGGCTATCTTCATATCTTTTCGCGTTTTATTGCTTATTAGTGTTTGAATTTGGGGTAGTCGAAGTTATGACAGTCCATGCAGATTGCCTGTTTAGGCGTGTGCTCTCCGTGACACTCCATGCAGGGAGCCTCTTGGCCATAGTGCATGCTGTCATGTGGATTCTGTTTGGCGTCATGGCCTTCGCGTTTGGTCTGCTCCGCCAACTCACTCATGTCGTGACACTGTAGGCAGGCCTGATCCGAGGGAAAACGTTTGGCGCCTTGGTCATGACAGGTCTTACAGCCGGAGTCGTAGACCATGTCATGGTAGTCACGCTTGTCTCTCGCATGTGCCGAAAGAGTGAGACAGCTAGTCAATGCCAGCAAAAGTAATAGGTTGATCTTATTCATGTTAATTCCTTATGCTTTCATCATTGAACGCGCAGCGGTTACGCCGAACGCCATGCATTCTGGTGTGGAACAGCCCCCTAAGCGGCTAACGCCGTGAATTCCGCCCGATACTTCACCGGCGGCGTAAAGACCCGGGATCTTCTTACCTGTCTTAGCGGCGATCACCTCGGCCTTGGTGTTGATTTGAATACCGCCCTGACAGTAGTGCACCTTGGGCCATAAGCGCTGCACGATGAACGGAGGAGTGAGGTAGATACCCG
This sequence comes from Shewanella sp. KCT, assembly GCF_007636505.1. Classification (NCBI taxonomy): domain Bacteria; kingdom Pseudomonadati; phylum Pseudomonadota; class Gammaproteobacteria; order Alteromonadales; family Shewanellaceae; genus Shewanella; species Shewanella sp. KCT. The sequence goes on along the minus strand of NZ_LVDJ01000013.1, from coordinate 52,599 downwards.
TACTCATGTTCATACGTTTGCCAAATTGAGGGTCCTCACCGGCCTTGACGTAGGTATTCCAGTCTTCAATTTGCTTTTTCAGTGGCTTTAGAGGCACTTCGAAATGCTTGGCGATGGCCTCGACGCTGTCGAACTCCCACGCGACCTTGTAGCGCAGTACATTTTCCAGAGAAGGGTCTTTTTGCGCTTCGTGTTTAGGCGCAATCAATAACGCTGGATTTGGTTTGCCATCCTTATCGCGGCGCTGTACCTCAAGATCCGCACGGGTCTTGCGATCGGCCGTTTCGTTCATGAAACGCTGACCGGTAGACCTGTCAATTGCGATAGAGTGAGGGAAGTTGTAGAGAGAGAAGCCGGCGCCATAGCCGAATCCGCCTTCGTCGGGAGAGGCCCAGGGACCAGACTGAATGAAGCTCAAGTGGACAGGCATGGCTCCTTCGGCCAGCATGGCAATCAGGCCATCGCCGGTGGCGCCGCGAGCATTGGTACAGCCAACTTCAGGGCCAAGATTGGGGTCAAGCGCCTGACGGAAGCTGACATTCGCACCAAAGCCTCCCGTTGCGATCAACACGCCTCGCAGGGCGCGAACATTGATCATTTCTCCTGAGTCTTCATGGCCGAAGTGGTAGCCTCTACGCACCTTAATACCGAGTACTTTGCCGTCGGCAGCTGTGATTAGGCCTTCAAATTTATGACGTATCTTGGTTTTTACACCATAGCTGCGCGCCGTTTTAAGCATAGGGCGAATGAACCCGGAACCGCTGCGTTCGACGACCTGATGACTACGGGTGGCGCTGGTTCCACCCGTATTGATGATGTGGTCGCGGTAGATACAACCACAATCCTTGGTGAGCTGGTAGATATAGGGGCCAAGCTCGGCGCTGTGGCGTAACAAGACTTCGCTGGCGTAGCCTCGTCCCGATTTGAGTTGATCTTGTACCATCAGCTCGGCGCTATCTTCGATGCCGAGCTTTTTCTGTAAGTCTGTATTGGCGAAGCAGGCTTGACCGGCGTTTAAGGTGCTGTTACCGCCATATACGCCCAGTTTTTCGAATACCACGACATCTTTAGCACCAAGCTTGCCGGCTTCAACCGCCGCGGCTAAACCTGCAAAGCCTGAGCCCACTATGATAATCTCATGTTCCTCATCCCACTTGATGTCGGATGGGCTGGCATGAGTAGCGAAGGGGACGAGTGCACCAGCGGCAGCTGCTCCCGCACCTAATTTTAAAAACGAACGTCTTGTTTGCATGTATTACCTCCGATTAACTTGAGGTAACAGTAATTTTTGGGCTGTATTCCAATCATGCGCAAAATCACACTTTAATATGGAAAAGAAAGTTTTATGTGATGATGATTAAGAAAATGTTTCTTTTTCTTATGTTAAAGATATAGGAGTCATAAAATAGGCCGTAGATTAATTATTGTGTGGTGAATCATATGCGCTGTCCCAGAGATGATTTTGAGGCGTTAAGGTGTAATCAGTTACTAGATGAAGCTGAAAAGTTAATTGATAATCAAGGTGTTGTTTCGTTCAGATTTGCGCAGATCGCTAAGCAGGCGGGTTGCTCAACGAATACACTTTATAAGTATTTTGAATCAAAAGAAGATGTATTAGTTTGTCTTTTCTTAAGAAATACCACATCAACCAGAATACCTGTGTTTATCGATGAAAATCCTGATTTTGATATTTATCAGCGCGCGGTGCTTCCCTTGTTATTTACCTTTGAAATGGTTCGAAGAAGCTCAATATTTAATATATTAAGGTTGGTTTCGATAAATAGTATGTTTTGGCAGCTCGCAAGTTCAGAAAAAATAGATGTTCTTAGGCATAGAGTGAATCTGTTTTGGAGCTGTATCAGGCAACCTATAGATGCCGCCGTTGCCGCAGGAGAACTGCAGGCGACAGAGGTGGAAGTTAAAGAGTTGGTGCAGTCCCTGTACTTTTTCTTAGCGGGGGCGACATCTTCTTGCGAGAGCAGGTTAATGGATGAGTATTATCTGACACCGGACAATGAGACACAGTATCGTCATATAAGCCATCTGATGAATCGATATCGTTGGAAGCGGCCCATTACTAAAGAGATGATGCAGGAGATGACTCGGCGCATTAGCCTTTTTCTCGATAAGGGGCAGGGAAAGGTTCGTTCCTGTCAGACCTGTCTTGCAGTTGGTAAGTGTCATCACTGTGGCGAGTTAGCATACCAAGAGTAAAGGAAGAAACTCCTGGGGCGTAACACCTTGGCTGTCTAAAAATCTGTACTCTGGGTGGGATGAAGAATTTCGTGCCAGACCGCTTATGGCTTGACTTTAAAGCAGGGCGTCCATAGTCTGCTAGATCAGTATTCAAGGTGGTATGCAATGCAAATAAATTATAATTTAAAACCTGCGTCTGAACGCCGAACACAGCAGTTTAAGCCCGAGACCAATGTTGGCTTTGGCAATCTTAGAACTGACCATATGTTTTTGATGGATTACCGCGATGGGGAGTGGCGGGATCCTAGGGTAGTCCCTTACGGACCATTCGAGATGGCGCCCGGTGCCATGGCACTGCACTATGGTCAGTCCATCTTCGAGGGGGCTAAGGCCTTCATGCATGACGATGGTGAGATCTATACCTTCCGTTTAAACAAGAATGCCGAGCGTCTCAACCTGAGTGGTGAGGTGGTCTGTATTCCTCCTGTTCCCGAGGCGATGCAGCTGGCGGGTATCAATGCCCTGATCGATGTCGACAGGCTGTGGTTTCCGATGCAGGATGGGGCCTGTCTCTATATTCGTCCCTTCGTGTTTGCCACCGAAGACAGACTCTCGGTGAGTCCGAGCCAGCAATATACCTTCTGTGTCATGTTGAGCCCGAGTGGCGCCTATTATGCCGATGGCTTCGATAAGGCGATTCGTCTGCTGATCACCGAGCGATTCCACCGCGCGGTATCGGGTGGCACGGGTGCTTCTAAGGCGGCGGGTAACTATGCTGCCTCGCTCAGAGCGGGTAAGGCCGCAGCGGAATACGGTGCGGCCCAGGTATTGTATCTCGACGCCAACAACAAGCAGATCGAAGAGGTGGGGGCCATGAACCACTTCCACGTGCTTAAAGATGGCACCATCATCATACCTAAATTTACCGATACCATTTTGAAGTCGATTACCTCGCAATCCATCATGGAGCTGGGAGAAGCGCTTGGCTGTGAGGTGCGCCAAGAGACGGTCATGCTGGACAAGTTTATTGCCGATATCGAGTCTGGTGAGATCGTCGAGGCCGGTGGCTTTGGTACCGCCGCCGTGGTGTCGCCCGTGGGCTCCTATATCTTCGAAGACCATAGAGTATTGACGGTCGGTGATGGTCAGGTGGGCGAGCATACCCGCCGCATCTATCAGGTGCTGACGGATATCCAGAAGGGTAAGCGTCAGGGCCCTGAAGGCTGGATGCAAAAGGTTGAGCGCGTTGCGCCCTAACCCTTGAATCTGATATGAAAAAGGCGCCTACCAGGCGCCTTTTTTAATTAAACATCACGGTGGCGGAGACCCGCACCGGCTGGGACGTCTTATTGTCGACCGTGGCGTTAAATCTCTGCTCGCTAAATCTGGCTAGCAGGGCCTCTCTTTGCTCGGGCGAGATAGATAGATCGTCGAGTTCGAGATCCACTAACTGCCCCGATGGGTTGATGCCAAAGCTGATATTGAGTTTCTGTTTTTGTTCGATCAATCCCTGCCAATTCAGGGTGTTGTCTTGGATAACCCAATACTTACTTAGCTGCGCCGGAGTGACCTCTAGATAGTCTCTCTCTGCCTGGGCTGGGAGATTGCTCTGACAGGCCGAGACAAATAGGGGTAAGGTGATTAGCGCAAACAAGCGGAAAAGCGATGACGGTTTGTGTCTAGCGATAAAATGGACTGGATTCACAGCGACTACTCTCTGCCAATGCATATCTATGCATTTAGTTTGGTCATTCAGGCAGGCAAGTATATTAACATTTAATTAAAATTTGTAGTCAAATTTATGACATTTACAATAATTTGGCGTGAAGATTGAGTGATATCTGATTTTAAAGAGAAAAGGCCTTGCCGGAAGGGAGGGGCAAGGCCTTTTCAAGTCGATGCCAACGAGTGTTCGCTGGCATGAACCCGGTTCGCGCTACTCTGCCTGTAGCGCCTTAAGTCGTTTCTCTGTATTGATTCGACCCTGTTCAATATGACGTCGCATCAAGAGGCTGGCCAATTCGCCGTCGCCAGCGGCAATGGCTTCGACAATGCGTCTGTGTTCGGCGATCGCCCTGGTCGGCCGGCTCTCGCTGGTGCATTGATAACGATACATGCGCAGCAGGTGGTAGAGGTTGCCGATTAGCGTTTCCTGCAGGTGGCGACTGCCGCTGGCGCGTATGATGCGGTAGTGGAAATCCACATCACCATCTTGTTGAAAATAGGTGTCACCCTTGGCCAGCGCCGCTTCCTGACTATCCATCAGGCGTTGCAGTTGCATCAGTGCCGTTGGCGTAATATGTTTCGCGGCCAGCTCGCAGGCCATGCCTTCCAACACGCTGCGCAAACGATAGAGGTCGTTGAGTTCATCTATTGACAGCTGCGCGACGCGGGCACCGACATGGGGGATTCTGACGATGAGACGACGACGCTCCAGGGTCAGCAGGGCTTCCCGGGTGGGGCCGCGGCTGATGCCGTAGCGTTGGGCAAGCATCTGCTCGTTGATCTTACTGCCGGGGGCCAACTCTCCCTTGATGATACTGGTCTGGATCGCCTGTAAGGCTTTATCGGCCAGGGTGAGTGCGGGCGTCTCTGTGTCTAATGTGGTTATTGCATCTAACGCCATGGACTTGCTCATTAAGGGATTGGAGAAGTTATGAAATTAGTGCGGGAAGTATAAATTGTCAACAATCTAAGGGTAGAACTTAAGTCTAACGCAAGTTTTTAACCGTTATTTCTGTTGGTTACAGATATTTGGCAGATTTGCTGAGATAATTTTGTTGACAACTCGAGGCATTCGCCGCCTGGGAGGGCGGCGAATGGGGATAAGGTTAGCGACTCTCGGCTAGGGAGCGGGTCTCTTCGCTAACCAGCTGATCTGAGTTGTAGCGAGTCAAGATCTGGTGGATCTGCTCATCTTTCTGCTGCCAGACGCCGTTGAGCCACCGCTGGAACTGGGCACGACACTCGGCGTCGTTGAAATATTGCTGATCGTCCACTTCGGGCACCGGCATAGATTCGATGCGCACCACGATACGTTTCACCTTGCCGTGCATCACCTCGGATAGCGTGTTGTCGGCCGAGTCGGGATAGACCAGGGTGACGTTAAGCAGGCTGGTAAACTGCTCGCCCATGGCCGAGATGGTAAAGGCGATGCCGCCGGCCTTTGGGCGCAGCAGATAGCGGTATGGAGAGCGCTGACGAGCCTTCTTCTCCGGGGTGAAGCGACTACCTTCCACATAGTTGATGATAGAGGTAGGAATGGTCCTAAACTTTTCACAGGAGCGGCGGGTGGTCTCTAAGTCTTTGCCCTTGAGTTTAGGGTTTTTACGCAGCTGCTTGGCGCTGGTGCGATTCATGAAAGGCATGTCCAATGCCCAGCAACCGAGGCCAAGGAAAGGCACATAGAGCAGCTCTTTCTTCAGGAAGAACTTGAGCATAGGGATGTTGTTACGCAGCACATAGGTGAGGGCGGCGATGTCGAACCCGCTGAGATGATTGCTGATCAGCAGGTACCAGCCATCTTTCTTCAGTCCTTCAAGCCCTTCGATATCCCACTCTATCCTAGCGATCAAAAACAGAATGCCGCCATTGAGGCTGGCCCAGCTCCACATGCAGCGATTCATCAAGTGAGTGATCCCGGTGCGCAGCAGTGCGATCGGTAGCAGGAGTTTAATTATGCCGCCAACGCAGATCAAAGTACTCCATAACACAGTGTTGATGATCAACAAGGTCAGGCTAAGCGCAAACAGGAGGGGTCCGGGTAAAAAATTTAGCATCTTTCTAAAGCACCTTATCTGCGGTTATTGCTGCGCCATTTTCGTTAACATGGCGTCCTTTTCTTGCCAGATACGATTGAGTTGTTCCTGAAAACTGATCTTGTAGGCGCGATCATTGAGGTAGTCGCCACGCATCTCGGGAGCGATTTCGCTGACCTTGATGTGGACCCTGACCTGTTTGACCCGGCCGCAGATATAGTCCCAGTAGCTGGGTGTGTTGCCTGGATAATAGATGGTGACATCGACTAGTTTATGGATCTGCTCACCCATTGCCGACAGGGCGAAAGCCATACCACCCGCCTTCGGCTTGAGCAGGTGGTTAAATTCTGAGTTTTGCTTTTGATGTTTCTCGGGTCTAAAGCGGGTGCCCTCGACAAAGTTCATCACACTGACCGGCTTAGTCTTAAACTTGGCGCAGGCCTTACGGGTGATCTCGATATCTTTGCCCCTGAGCTTTGGATTCTTGCGCAGTTGCGCGCTTGAGTATCGGCGCATGAATGGGAAGTCTAGCGCCCACCAGGCGAGGCCCAGCACTGGCACGTAGAGCAGCTCCTGCTTCAGGAAGAATTTCAGGAAAGGGATCTTATGGTTGAAGATACGTTGCAGGACCAAGATATCTACCCAGGATTGGTGGTTGGCGATCACCATGTACCACTCCTTGGGGGAGAGATTGCTGTCGCCTTCAATCTGAACATCCACTCGGTGGAACAGACGTTCGATTAAGGTGTTGACGCTGATCCAGGCGGTCGCGCAGTGATCCAACAGGTAGCTACACAGGGTACGTAGCGGCGTGATAGGGATAAGTTTTATTATACTTACCAATAAGATAGGTATTACCCAAAAAAGGGTGTTGATGACATAACAGCTAAATGCCAAGCTGCCTCTTATTAGTGATAACACCGCGCCCATTAAAGCCCCCATAAAAAATTCGGAGACCTATGTTACTCGCCTGAGCCCATTAGCTCAATCTTATCCTGTTCATCTTGCCAAGATAACCCTGTTTTAGGTAAGGATATAACTGATCTCAGTAAGGCGTTTTCAGGCTATTGAGCAGACGATCCATGGCGCGATAGCCAAGTGCTTGGGCGATGTGGTGGCGTGCAACATCTTTGCTCTGCTCAAGATCGGCTATGGTGCGGGCAACCCTCTGCAGCCTGTGATAGCTGCGCACCGAGAGCCCGAGCTGGTTGACACTCTGCTCGAGAAACTCGAGATCTTTCTGGCTGAAGCCTGCGGTTTGCGTGAGCAGTTTGCCGCTCAGCTCGGCGTTGAGTACTCCGGCGCGGCTCAGCTGGCGCTCCCTGGCCTGATGCACTCGCTGAGCAACATCTCGGCTGGTTTCACCACGCTGACTGCTGGTGAGTGTGCCTTGGGGCAGCCGGGGGACCTCTATGGTGAGATCGAAGCGATCGATGAAGGGCCCCGAGAGTCTGGCGAGATAGCGCTGGATCTGATCCGGGGTGGCTCTGGCGTTGGCACTGTCGCCGCAGGGGCTGGGGTTCATGGCGGCGATCAACTGAAAGCGGCTGGCAAAGGTGAGTTTGGCGGCGGCGCGGGAGATCACCACCTCGCCGGTCTCCATCGGCTCTCGCAGGCAATCGAGCACCTTGCGGGGAAACTCGGCGACCTCGTCGAGGAAGAGCACGCCGCGATGGGCCAGGGAGATCTCGCCAGGCTTGGGATGGCTGCCACCGCCCACCAGTGAGATGGCCGAGCTGGTGTGGTGAGGGCAGCGAAAGGGGCGTTGATAAAAAGCCTGCATGGGAATGCTGAGCCCCGCCACCGAGTGAATGGCGGCGACCTCCAACGCCTCGTCATAGTCCAGTGGCGGCAGCAGCTGCATCATGCGGCTGGCCAGCATCGTCTTACCCGTCCCCGGAGGACCGAGAAACAATAGGTTATGATTGCCTGCGGCGGCGATCTCCAGGGCGCGCTTGGCCTGATATTGGCCGATCACATCGCTGAGGCACTTGTGGTCCGTGTCTGGTTGGGAGTCCAGCCACTGCAGATCTTGGGTCAGGCCTGGCAGTGAAGTCTGACCGTGCAGGTACTGGGCTAAGCCTTGCAGGTGGGCGGCGAAGAAGCACTTTCGATAACCGACCAGTTCGGCGTCGCCTCGATTCTCCAGGGGGAGGACTAAGGTCTTGTCCTGCTTGCGGGCATCTATGATCACCGGCAAGATGCCGTTGCAGGGCCTTATTTGCCCGGAGAGGGCTAGCTCGCCGATGAACTCATGATCCGCTAAATGGGTATCGGGCACTTGCTTGGAGGCGGCCAGTATGCCGATGGCGATGGGGAGATCGTAGCGGCCCCCCTGCTTGGGTAGATCCGCTGGGGCAAGATTGACGGTTATTCTGCGTTGCGGAAATTCAAATCCGGCGTTGATCAGGGCGCTGCGCACTCGCTCCTTGGCTTCCTTGACCGAGGTCTCCGGGAGTCCCACCAAGCTGAAGGCGGGCAAGCCATTGCTGAGATGCACTTCGACCGTGACTTCGGGAGCTGCCACGCCCAAGCTGGCGCGCGTGGTGACGCAGGCGATGGCCATAAACAAATCCTTTTGTTTTTGTTGTTAAACCTGAAAGAAAGTGTAGCAGGGATACGTTTTTTAGGCGTTTTGTACAAAATTTAGTTGCCTATTGGCCAATTTCTGATAAAAGGTGCTCCATATTCTCAGCCGTCTCTTATTGCGGCACTGTTCCCGCCAATTCGGCATCTTGAGGTGGAATCTCAATCACGTCTTATGAAGGTGTAAGTCACTATAATGGTTGGCGTCTTCACACTGCATACATCATTTAGGGTTAATGTCTCTTAGTCCCCATCCCTGGGGAGCGCTTGGCCGATGCTGGCCTGTCTGAGCTTTAGGTTAGGTTTAAAATGAGTCTACTAGATAACATGTTGATTATTTTGTTGTTGATCGGCACCAGTTGTTTTTTCTCCATGTCGGAAATCGCCCTGGCGGCGGCGCGTAAGATCCGCCTGCGTCAGCTGGCCGACGAGGGGGATCCCCGTGCGGAAAGGGTGTTACAGCTGCAGGCTCACCCCGGCAGTTTCTTTACCGTGGTGCAGATAGGGTTGAACGCGGTGGCGATCATGGGGGGTATCGTGGGTGAGTCCGCCTTCACCCCTTATATCAAGGCTGGATTACACTCTTGGGTGGCCGATCCCTGGCTTAGCCAGCTCAGCTTTGTGTTGTCATTCATCATAGTGACCAGCCTGTTTATCTTGATCGCCGACCTGATGCCCAAGCGGGTCGCCATGGCGATGCCTGAGCGGGTGGCGCTGGTGCTTGTCGACCCCATGACCTTCTGTATCCGCCTGTTGACGCCCCTAGTATGGGTATTCAACGGTCTAGCCAATGCCATCTTTCGGCTATTGCAGATCCCCACGGCCCGTAACGACCAAGTGACCTCTGACGACATCTATGCCGTGATGGACGCAGGCGCCGAGGCGGGCGTGCTGGATAAGGATGAGCAGCAGATGATCGAGAACGTGTTCGAGATGCAGACGGTACCTGTCACCGCGGCCATGACGGCGCGGGAGAGCCTGGTCTACTTTCTGCTGCAGGACGATGAGGAGGTGATCAAACGCAAGATCGCCGAAGATCCCCATACCAAGTTTTTGGTGTGCGACGGCCAGCTGGACACCATCAAGGGGGTCGTCGACGCCAAGGAGTTGTTGATTCGGGTGATCAATGGCCAGAGCATCACCCTCAAGGACAGCACCTTAGTACACAACTGTCTGATCATCCCGGATAGCCTGAGCCTGTCGGAATCGATGGAATATTTTAAGAATCACAGGGCCGATTTTGCCGTGGTGATGAACGAATATGCCCTGGTGGTCGGCATAGTGACCACCAACGATCTACAGAGCGCCGTGATGGGCGCCTGGTCACTCCATGAGAGTGAGGAGCAGATCATCGCCCGGGATAAGGATTCCTGGCTGGTGGATGGCGTGACGCCCATAACTGACGTGATGCGTGCCTTCGGTATCGAGGCCTTCCCACAGAGTCAGAACTACGAGACTATCGCGGGTTTCATGATGTTTATGCTGCGTAAGATCCCCAAGCGCACCGATTTCGTGAATTTCGGTGGCTTCAAGTTTGAGGTGGTGGATATCGATGCCTATAAGGTGGACCAGCTGTTGGTGACGCGCATTCCCGCCGAGGTTCCGCCCTTAGTGGCGGCAGTCGAGCAGTAATGAACCGAGTGACATGGCTAGACAGTCTCAGGGACTGAACTGCCCCAGAGGCGCAGGCATATCGGCCACCTGTGAGAAGGTCTCATAGTCGCTGTTATTCTGTTTGCTGCGATACATGGCGATGTCGGCATGCTTCATCAGGGTCTTTCTGTCGTCGCCATCTTGGGGGTATAGGGCAATGCCTATGCTGATGCCAACGGCGAGTAGATGGCCCTCGCAGTGGATATCTTCGATCACTGCCTTTTGGATCTGCTTAGCCAGACGCTGGGCCTGGCCGAGCTCGCTCTTGGGCATTAGCACGGCAAACTCATCGCCCCCCAATCGCACCGGAAGTGCCTGGGGCGGCATGATGCGCTCGATACGGTAGGCGATGATCTCCAGCACCTTGTCACCGGCGTCGTGGCCCAGGTTGTCGTTGATCATCTTGAAGTCGTTGAGATCCATCATGATGAAGCCGAAGGGGGAGCCGTTTTCCTTGATCAGCCGCTCCATAGTTTCATACAGCATGTGGCGATTGGGCAGATCGGTCAGCGAATCGTGATAGGCCTGGTAGTGTTTATCTTCCAGTGTGTCTTGCAGCTTGACTATGGTCTTCTTGCTCATCTTGACCACCAACCAGACGAAGGCGCCACCGGCGGAAAATACCAGTGAGACCACGGTTTCCAGCGGACCGGTTTCCCGGTTAAGCAGCATCCACAGAAATCCCAGGTAGCCGAAAATAAACATGCCAATCATAAATAGCAGCAGGTGCCAACCTTGTGTCTGTGGTGGTTTCAGCAGACAGATCTGATAGGTAGGAATGAGCGATGCGAGCAGTCCCATCAAACCGATCAATACAATAAAAATGGCAAAGGCGGTCATGTCTCCCCCTTTCGGTGCATTGGCGTTGAGTGTGTCATTCCTTTGGCATGGACGTACCGTCTTAGGGTTAGGGTAAAGGTCACGTCGGGTTCGCCAACTGCTTGAAAGTCTTGTGGCTGAGATGTCGGTATTAAGTATAGGCTAAGTTGGCTGCAAGGTAGCTGGCCGCCCGGTTTATCTCATCGCCCACGCAATAAATTTAGGGCAATAGGTTAGGCTCAGTAGGCGTGACTCAATAGCTTTGCCTCAATAGCTTTGACTAAGTAGCTGCAGGTGATGCTCGAGCAGGGGGCGTAATTTGCCCTGTTTGTTGAGGCTGTCGATCTTGGCATCGAATAGCTGCTTGATGGTCTCTTTGTGGGGCGAGTTCTTCGAGATCAGCATATAGAAGGGTTCGGGCTTGGTGTTGGGGGCCACAGTACCGGTAAGTCGAGCGTAGAAGTCTTCCATCTTGTTGATGGCCAAGGTGCCGCTGAGTGTCTCCTTGCGGGCGAGGAAGAACTGGCAGCGCTTCTTGGTGAGCATCTCGGGTAGTTGAGCCAGGTTGCGGATCTGAAACAGGTGAAAGTCGGGCTTGAGGCCGAAGTTCTCATAGTTGAAGTTTTTGATGCCACACACGCTGCCATAGTCGTTGAGCTGCTCAAGGCGCTGCACCTCTACCCCCTTGGGAAAGTCTGACTTGAGGTAGTAGTAGCTGGGGGTCAGATAATAGTAGGGGGCGGAGATTAGATAGTCACGGCGACGCTCGCTGTTAAGCGACGCGCTCATGGCTGCATCGACCGTGCCCTGTTTGACCTCCTTGAGGCAACGATTCCAGGGCAGGGCGATCACCTTATGGCTCAGCACGCTCTTGCCGAAGGCAAGGTTGAGGATGTCGATGTCGTAACCTATGCTGCGGGGCTCGACGCTCTGGTTACGGTCGAAATAGTTGAAGGGGGGGAACTCGGTGTTTTCGACACATATGGTGACAGAGGCCGTGGCCGTGGCCAGGGCGGGAAGGGCCGAGAATAACAAGGCGAAGCCACAGCATAAGCGAGTGACCAAGCGTCCCCATGACACCATAGCTAACCTCTTGAAAATTCTTCGATGAAATCAGTATAGCAGAGGCCTGCTTTAAGCAAGTTTTTTGCTAGTTGACCGCATTGAGTTCTTTGACGAAGGCGGCGATCACCGGCTCATCTTCACGGCTTTTCTTGCTGCAACAGCCAAGTTCGAAGGGCGGGATGGCGACCGGCGAGCTAAGCTGCTGGATCCTGTCTTTTACCGGGCTGTTTTGAATCACCACCTCTGGGGTGATGCTTACCCCACAGCCCAGTGCCACCATGGAGGCGATTGCCTCCTGCCCCGAGACCTGGGCATAGACATTGGCACTGAGCCCCAGCTGCTTGAACCAGTTCTCGATTCTCAGTCGCCCAGGGCCATGTTCCGGCAGGATGAAGGGCAGGCGGTCCCAGGGAATATAGGGTTCGGTCAGTAGCTCCTGCACCGCGCATTTGAAGGTGGGGGCGATAATCACCAAGGGCACATTGTCTATCTTGATGAAGTGCAAGGACTCGGGCAGGGACTCGGGCTTGGCGGCGATGCTGATGTCGGCGCGGTTCTGGCGCACCATCTCTACTGCGTTGGCGGCGTCCCCCGTGGTGAGGGCGATCTCCACTAAGGGATGTTCGTTACGAAAGCGATCCAGCAGCGCCGGTAGATGACTATAGGCGGCGGTGACCGAACAGTAGATGTTGAGGCGGCCGCGCAGCAGATCCTGTTTGGGATCCAGCCTGTGTTTCAGCTTGCTCCAGTTATCCAGAGTCTGCTCGGCAAAGTGACGATACTCGACGCCGGCATTGGTGAGGGTCACGCTGCGATTGTCGCGCTCGAACAGCTTGGCTCCTACCTCTTCCTCCAGGCGCTGCATGGCGCGGCTCAGGGTGGAGGGGCTGACATGCATCTGATGGGCAGTGCGGGCAAAATGCAGGCTGTTGCTCAGGTGCAGATAGAGTTTGATGGTACGAATATCCATGGTGGCGCCTTACTTTTTTAGCTTGATTCGAGAGTGAGACCGGTCCTTCTGATGTTGCAAAAAATGCAATATGACGTTTCGAATATATCATTTTAAGCAATAAAAGACATGGGCTATAGTTGATCTCATTCACAGCTTGGCCAAGGCGGTTGAGCCCATTTTCAACGGTTTCGTTTAAAGGTAGGGAATCTGATGGCTAATTATTTTAACTCTCTGAATTTACGCCAACAATTAGAGCAACTTGGCCAGTGTCGTTTTATGGACCGCAGCGAATTTAGTCAAGGCTGTGACTATATCAAGGGCTGGAATATCGTCATCCTGGGCTGTGGCGCCCAAGGCCTTAACCAGGGTCTCAACATGCGCGATTCTGGCCTGAATATCTCCTTTGCCCTGCGCGAGCAGGCGATTGCCGAGCAGCGTCCTTCCTACCAGAAAGCCACCGGCAACGGTTTCCGCGTTGGTACCTTTGAAGAGCTGATCCCTGATGCGGATCTGGTGCTTAACCTGACGCCCGACAAGCAACACACGGATGCGGTGAATGCCGTGATGCCGTTGATGAAGCAGGGCGCGGTGCTCTCTTATTCTCACGGCTTCAACATAGTGGAAGAGGGCATGCAGGTGCGTCCCGACATCACTGTCATCATGGTGGCACCTAAGTGCCCGGGTACCGAGGTGCGTGAGGAATACAAGCGTGGTTTCGGTGTACCTACCCTGATCGCCGTTCACCCAGAAAACGATCCTAATGGCGATGGCCTGGAAGTGGCCAAGGCCTATGCCAGCGCTACCGGTGGCGATCGCGCCGGCGTGCTGCACTCCTCTTTCATCGCCGAGGTGAAGTCGGATCTGATGGGCGAGCAGACCATCTTGTGTGGCATGCTGCAAACCGGTGCCATCCTGGGCTATGAGAAGATGGTGGCCGACGGTATCGAGCCAGGCTACGCCGCCAAGCTTATCCAGCAAGGTTGGGAGACCACTACCGAAGCGCTTAAGCATGGTGGTATCACTCACATGATGGATCGCCTCTCAAACCCTGCCAAGATCAAGGCGTTCGAGATGGCTGAGGAGCTCAAAGCGATTCTGCAGCCACTGTTTGAGAAGCACATGGACGACATCATCAGCGGTGAGTTCTCTAAGACCATGATGGAAGACTGGGCCAACGACGATGCCAACTTGCTTAAATGGCGCGCCGAGACCAACGAAACTGGCTTCGAGAATGCCCCAGCATGTGATGAGGCGATCGACGAGCAGACCTATTTCGATAAGGGTATCTTCCTGGTCGCCATGATCAAGGCGGGTGTGGAACTGGCCTTCGATACCATGGTATCGGCCGGTATCGTCGAAGAGTCGGCCTATTATGAGTCGCTGCACGAGACACCACTGATCGCCAACACCATCGCCCGTAAGCGTCTTTACGAGATGAACGTGGTGATCTCAGATACCGCCGAATATGGCTGCTACCTGTTTAACCACGCCGCCGTGCCATTGCTGCGTGACTATGTGAATCAGATGTCTCCCGAGTACCTGGGCGGCGGCCTGAAAGACAGTGGCAACGGCGTCGATAACCTGCGTCTGATCGAGGTGAACGATGCTATCCGTCACACCGCGGTTGAGTACATAGGTGCCGAGCTTCGCGGTTACATGACCGAGATGAAGCGCATCGTAGAAGAAGCTTAATTATCAATATATTAATCCACGGTTGTTTAGTGGTTGGGCCGAGCTTTCTCAGTTTCGAATTGTCGAATTTGGGCCGGCCCAAGAGTCAAACCCAAGAGTCACATGAGTAGGGAAATATCTGGTCTTGATTGGCTTGCTAGCGCTGCCTGAGACGCCTGTGAACAGGCTTTTTACAGATAGTCGCAGGTTTTGGTTGTGTTATTCGTTGGCTTTGTGGTATTGATTAAAAGGTCGGCTAAATTGAGTCGACCGAGATACAGAATTTAAGCAAACAAAGATTAGGAAACTGAAAAACACCATGTTTAACCAAGCTGCCCTCCTCATTATTGAGATTATTACCGTAGTGATTATTAAATCACAGCGGGGGCATCGCATGGCGCGTCGACACACCTAATCAGGTCAAGATTGCAACAAGAACCCCCGCTCCGAAAGGACCGGGGGTTTTTTGTTTTTAGCACTCATGACTTGCTTAACCCAGAAAAACACTTAATTACGCAGGATAGGGCAGATGGAACAAGGGCAGAAGATCAGAGGCGCAGACGCCGTCATCAAGGCATTGGCCGCGCACGGCGTGACCACGGTATTTGGTTATCCAGGTGGTGCCATCATGCCCATCTACGATGCCCTGGTTGGTGCGCCGGTTGAACATCTGCTTAGTCGTCATGAACAGGGCGCCGCCTTCGCCGCCGTAGGGTATGCAAGAGCCAGCGGCAAGACGGGTGTCTGCTTCGCCACCTCGGGCCCAGGGGCGACCAACCTGGTGACCGCCCTGGCCGATGCCCTGCTCGATTCTGTGCCTCTGGTTGCCATCACGGGCCAGGTGTCTACCGCGGTGATCGGCACAGATGCCTTTCAGGAGATCGACGTGCTGGGCATGTCGCTCTCCTGCACCAAACACAGCTTCATGGTGACAGATGTCGAGGAGCTGGTGCCTACCCTGTACCGCGCCTTCGAAATTGCCGCCTCCGGCCGCCCCGGCCCTGTGCTGGTGGACATACCCAAAGATATCCAGATCGCCCTGCTGGACTACAAGGCGCCACTCCAGGCGATACAGCCTGAACCCCAAGTCGACCCTAGCCTGCTCGAGTCTGCTAAGAATCTGATTGCTCAGGCACAGCGCCCCATGCTCTACGTGGGCGGCGGTGTCGGTATGGCAGGCGCGGTCGAGCAGCTGCGGGACTTTATCAAACAGAGCGGCATGCCCTCGGTGGCGACCCTCAAGGGTCTGGGCAGCATAGCCCATGACCATCCGGGTTATCTTGGCATGTTAGGCATGCACGGCGGTAAGGCGGCCAACCTGGCGGTGCAGGAGTGCGACCTGCTGCTGGTGGTCGGCGCCCGTTTCGACGACAGGGTCACCGGCCGTCTGGCCAGCTTCGCCGAGCATGCCAAGGTGGTGCACCTGGATATCGATATCGCCGAGCTAGGTAAGCTTAGACGCCCGGATGTGGCCATCGCCGGGGATCTGCGTGAGATCTTGCCTGCGTTGGCGCAGCCGCTGGAGATAGCCCCTTGGCTTACCGAGGTGGCCACATTGAAAGCCCAGCATGCCTGGAGCTATGACAGACCCGGTGAACTGATCTTCGCGCCTAAGCTGCTCAACAGTCTGGCGGCTAAATTGCCCGAGGACAGCGTGGTGGCCTGCGACGTGGGTCAGCATCAGATGTGGGTTGCCCAGCATATGTGGTTCAGACGCCCGGAAGATCATCTCTCCAGCGCAGGCCTGGGCACCATGGGGTTTGGTTTGCCGGCGGCGATCGGTGCCAAGGTTGCCAGACCCGACGCCTGTGTGGTGGCCGTCTCCGGCGATGGTTCTTTCATGATGAATGTACAGGAGCTGACCACCATCAAGCGACGTCAGATCCCGCTCAAGATCCTGCTGATCGATAACCAGAAACTGGGGATGGTGAAGCAGTGGCAACAGCTGTTTTTCGAAGAACGTTTCAGCGAGACAGACCTTTCCGACAACCCGGACTTTGTCACCATGGCCTCGGCCTTCGACATCCCGGGGCGCACCATCACCCAGGCGGGTGAGGTGGAGTCGGCGCTCGATGAGATGCTCGATGCAAAGGGGCCCTTCTTACTGCACGTAAGAATCGACGAGGCCCACAACGTTTGGCCTTTGGTGCCGCCCGGCGCCAGTAACCGCGACATGATGGATGAGATGGAGAAGCAGACATGATCTATAACCTAGCCTTAACCCTAGCCCAGCAACCCGAGGTGGTAGAACGTGTCCTGCGAGTCACACGTCACCGTGGATTTAAGGTCACCGAGATGGATATGCACCTGGGTGACAATGGTACCACCCGGCTCGGCATGGTGGTGGAGAGCGAGCGCGCGCTCGAGCTTCTGAGCCATCAGCTGAATAAATTGATCGATGTCACCGAGTGCGAGGTCCTTTCAGCCAAGCCCGCCGCGACAAGATACCCCCAACACGCAAGCGCCTAAGACGCGAAACAGATAGGTGAGAGAAGATGGCCGCAAAAACAGCAGAGTTGATTTGGTTTAATGGAGAGATCATGCCTTGGGGGGATGCCAAGGTACACGTGATGTCGCACGCCTTGCATTACGGCACCTCGGTGTTCGAGGGGATCCGCGTCTACGACACGCCACAGGGACCGGCGGGATTTCGCCTAACCGACCATGTGCAGCGCCTGTATGACTCGGCCAAGATCTATCGCATGCCTGTGCCCTATAGTTTCGAGCAGACCATGCAGGCCTGCCGCGACATAGTAAAGAGCAACAAGCTCGACGCGGCCTACATTCGTCCCCTGGTGTTTTTCGGCGACGTAGGCATGGGGATCACCCCGCCTAAGGATGCGCAGTGCGATCTCATGGTGGCTGCCTTCCCTTGGGGCGCCTACCTAGGTGAGGGCAGCATGGAGCGCGGCGTCGATGTGGCCGTGACCTCCTGGAATCGTTTGGCGCCGAATACCATTCCTACCGGTGCCAAGGCGGGCGGTAACTATCTATCTTCTTTACAGATCTCCACCGAGGCCAAGCGTAACGGCTTCGATGAGGGGATCGCCCTGGACGTCAACGGCCTGGTGAGCGAAGGCGCCGGTGCCAACCTGTTTGTGGTCAAAAAGAACAAGCTCTATACCCCGCCTGCCACCGCAGCCATTCTGCTGGGGATCACCCGAGATACCATCATCACCCTGGCGAGAGACCTGGGTTATGAGGTAGTCGAAGAGCCTATGTCGCGCGAGTTTCTCTATCTGGCAGACGAGATCTTTATGACGGGAACCGCCGCCGAGATAGTGCCGGTGCGCAGCGTCGATCGTATCGAGGTGGGCGCCGGTGGCCGCGGCCCGGTAACTCAGGCCTTGCAGGCGAGCTTCTTCGGCCTGTTTAATGGAGAGACCCAGGATAAGTGGGGCTGGTTAGAGCCGCTTTAACCTCTCGTATGCAAGTTTTAAGATAAGATTAAAACCTCGGCGGTGGATTTGCCGCCGAGGCTCCAATTTAGCTCAGGTGGCCAGGCCGCCAACGCAATAGAAGGAAAGTGTCATGGCAAAACTACGTTCAGCTACCAGTACTCAAGGGCGCAACATGGCCGGGGCCCGCGCCCTTTGGCGGGCGACCGGGGTAAAAGACAGTGATTTTGGTAAGCCGATTGTCGCCATTGCCAACTCCTTTACCCAGTTTGTGCCGGGACACGTGCATCTTAAGGATATGGGCTCGCTGGTGGCCGGTGCCATCGAAGAGGCGGGCGGTATCGCCAAAGAATTCAATACTATTGCCGTGGATGATGGCATCGCCATGGGCCACGGCGGCATGCTCTACTCCCTGCCATCGCGGGAGCTGATCGCCGACAGCGTCGAGTATATGGTCAATGCCCACTGCGCCGATGCCCTGGTGTGTATCTCCAACTGTGACAAGATCACCCCTGGCATGCTGATGGCGGCGCTGCGGCTCAACATCCCCGTGGTGTTTGTCTCCGGTGGCCCCATGGAGGCGGGTAAGACCAAGCTGTCGGACAAGCTGATAAAACTGGATCTGGTGGATGCCATGGTGGCGGCGGCCGACGATCGCGTCTCGGACGAAGACAGCGAGAAGATAGAGCGTAGCGCCTGCCCCACTTGTGGCTCTTGCTCGGGCATGTTTACCGCCAACTCGATGAACTGCCTGACCGAGGCCTTAGGTTTGTCACTGCCGGGCAATGGCTCTTTGCTGGCGACCCACAGCGATCGCCGTGAGCTCTTCCTTGAGGCCGGTCGCCGGGTGATGGCGCTGGCTAACCGTTACTACCACGATGATGACGAGTCGGTGCTGCCACGCAATATTGCCAGCTTCAAGGCATTCGAGAATGCCATGGCACTGGATATCGCCATGGGCGGCTCGTCGAATACCGTATTGCACTTGCTGGCTGCGGCCCAAGAGGCCAAGGTAGATTTTACCATGGCCGATATCGACCGCCTGTCCCGCCAGGTGCCACATCTGTGTAAGGTGGCGCCGTCGACCCCTAAATATCATATGGAAGATGTGCACCGCGCCGGTGGTGTGATGGGCATCTTAGGTGAGCTGGACAGAGCAGGCCTGCTGCATACGGATGTCAGCCATGTGGCGGGCGAGAGTCTCAAGGCGGTGTTGGCCCAGTATGACCTGGTTCAGACCCAGGATGAGGCGGTGCAGCAGTTTTATGCCGCCGGTCCAGCGGGCATCCCCACCACTAAGGCCTTCAGCCAGAGCTGTCGCTGGCCGAGCCTGGATGTGGATCGCCAGGAAGGCTGTATCCGCACCCGTGAGTTTGCCTTCAGCCAAGAGGGCGGCCTGGCGGTATTGTCGGGTAACATTGCTGCCGATGGTTGTATCGTCAAGACCGCCGGGGTCGATGAAGCCAACCATACCTTTGTGGGCCATGCCCGTGTGTATGAGAGCCAGGACGATGCCGTGGCCGGCATCTTAGGCGGCGAGGTGGTTGCCGGTGATGTAGTCGTGATCCGTTACGAAGGCCCTAAAGGGGGCCCGGGTATGCAGGAGATGCTCTATCCCACCAGTTACCTTAAATCTAAGGGGCTGGGTACCTCTTGTGCGCTTATCACCGACGGGCGCTTCTCCGGCGGTACCTCAGGGTTGTCGATTGGCCATGTGTCGCCCGAGGCGGCAGCCGGTGGCACCATTGCTCTAGTGGAAACCGGCGATCGCATCGAGATCGATATTCCTGCAAGGTCAATCACTTTGGCAGTGAGCGAAGAAGAGCTTGAGACTCGTCGTCAAGCCATGCAGGCCCGTGGTAAGCAGGCCTGGAAGCCGGTCAATCGTGAGCGCAGCGTGTCGCTGGCGCTGAAAGCCTATGCCATGCTCGCCACCAGTGCCGATAAGGGCGCGGTGCGCGACGCCAGTAAGCTGGAGGATTAGTATGTTGGCCCTTGCCTCTCAGTCTCAGCTGGATCTCGCCCACTATTATCTGCAGAAGATCTTGCTGTCGTCGGTTTATGATGTTGCCAAGGTGACGCCGCTCTCTAGCCTCAATAAGCTGTCGGCGCGCCTCGGGTGTCAGGTATTTCTCAAGCGTGAAGATATGCAGCCGGTACACTCCTTTAAGCTGCGTGGCGCCTACAATCGCATCGCCGAGCTGAGTCAGGAGGAGTGTCAACGGGGCGTGGTGTGCGCCTCGGCGGGAAACCATGCTCAGGGGGTAGCCATGTCGGCCTCGGCGCGTGGTGTCAGTGCGGTGATCGTCATGCCCCAGACCACGCCGGATATCAAGGTGGATGCGGTGCGTCGCCTCGGCGGCACCGTAGTGCTGCATGGCCAGTCCTTCGACATGGCCAATGAGCATGCCCAGCAGCTCGCCCGCGAAGAGGGACGCATCTATGTGGCGCCATTCGACGATGAGGCGGTGATCGCCGGGCAAGGCACGGTCGCTCAAGAGATGCTGCAGCAGCAGCGGGATCTCGAGGTGGTGTTCGTGCCCGTGGGCGGTGGCGGCCTGATCGCCGGTATCGCGGCATATTATAAGGCGGTGATGCCCCAGGTGAAGATCATCGGCGTCGAGCCAGAAGACTCTGCCTGCCTCAAGGCGGCACTGGAAGCCGACGAGCGGGTGGTGCTGTCTCAGGTGGGCCTGTTTGCCGACGGCGTGGCGGTGAAGCAGATAGGCGCCGAGCCTTTCAGGTTGGCCCGCGAGTATGTGGATCAGGTGGTGACAGTAACCTCAGATGAGATCTGCGCCGCGGTCAAAGATATCTTCGAGGACACCCGCGCCATCGCCGAACCGGCGGGCGCGCTCTCTCTGGCGGGGCTAAAGAAATATATCGGCGACGAGGGCAAGGGGCAGAAGGTGGCGGCGATTCTCAGCGGCGCCAACGTCAACTTCCATAGCCTGCGTTATGTGTCCGAGCGCTGCGAACTGGGTGAACAGAAGGAGGCGATTCTGGCGGTGAAAGTGCCGGAGCGTCCGGGAATCTTCCTGCGCTTCTGTGAGCTGCTGGAAAAGCGCGCCATGACAGAGTTTAACTACCGCTTTTCCAGCCGTGAAAAGGCGGTGGTGTTTGCCGGTATTCGCCTGTCTCATGGCCAGGCGGAGCTGGACGAGATAGTGGCGCGGCTCGAGGGCGATGGCTTCGAGGTGCAGGATTTGTCTCACGACGAGACGGCCAAGCTGCACGTGCGCTACATGGTCGGCGGCCTGCCGCCAGAGCCGCTGCAGGAGCGTCTGTTTAGCTTCGAGTTTCCCGAGCATCCCGGCGCCCTGTTTAAGTTTCTCACCACCCTGCGCAGCAAGTGGAACATCAGCCTGTTTCACTACCGCAACCATGGTGCCGCCTATGGCCGGGTGCTGGCCGGTTTCGAGGTGCCCGAGAGCGATAGCGTCGCCTTCCAGCAGTTTCTTACCGAGCTGGGCTTCGTCTATCAAGAAGAGACCCAGAGCCCGGCCTATAAGCTGTTTTTGGATAATCGCGACTAATGTTTTTTGCTTTCGCGAGCGGAGACAAACTTTAATGTTAAAGGGGCGCGATGGCGCCTTTTTTTATGTTATCTTGCAACAGATTCAAAGCAATAAGATGCCAGTTATACCAATCACGGTAAGTAAGTGATCAGAAATAGCACAGGAAAAACGGTCGAGAACAAGGCAGAATTTTTCGATAAGTAGTTATTCTACAATCAAAAATAGTAACGCCGTTATCGGACGTTTTAACAAGCTAGCATGATCAGTTATTTACTACGATTGGTATTATGGCACGAAAGTAACTGTTCATCCGTAGGGTGATGATGGGGCGTAAAGCCTTCGTCATCAAAACAAAACGACAGTTAGCCTTAACCCTAACTTCTCAAGCTAAGGCTTGATAGAGGATATGAGATGTTAGCAGCACCCAAAGTTACCCCTTTTAATCCCCCACGCCGAGTCTTGATGGGCCCGGGCCCGTCGGATGTCTATCCCGAGGTTTTGGCGGCGCAGGCAAGGCCGACCATAGGCCACCTGGATCCCCTGTTTGTCGGCATGATGGATGAGCTTAAAGCACTGATCCAATATGCGTTCCAGACCGAAAATGCTATGACGCTGGCGGTATCAGCCCCAGGCAGCGCCGGTATGGAAACCTGTTTCGTCAACCTGGTTGAGCCGGGCGAGAAGGTGATCGTCTGCCGTAACGGCGTATTTGGCGAGCGTATGCGCCAGAATGTCGAGCGTGTCGGCGCGATTGCCGTGGTGGTGGACAACGAGTGGGGCACGCCGGTATCACTGAGCGATGTCGAGGCGGCGCTTAAGGCCCATCCCGATGCCAAGTTTCTCGCCTTCGTGCATGCCGAGACCTCAACCGGGGCGCTGTCGGATGCTAAGGGCTTGTGTGAGCTGGCCAAAGCCCATGATTGTCTGTCGATTGTCGATGCGGTGACTTCCCTCGGTGGCGTGGAGCTCAAGGTTGATGAGTGGGGCATAGATGCCATCTACTCGGGTAGCCAGAAGTGCCTCTCCTGTGTGCCGGGCCTCTCGCCTGTCTCTTTCTCACCGGCAGCGGTAGAAAAGCTCAAGGCGCGTAAGACGCCGGTGCCGAGCTGGTTCCTGGATCAGAGCCTGGTAATGGGTTACTGGAGTGGCGATCAGGGGGCGGGCGGTAAGCGTAGCTATCACCATACGGCGCCGGTCAATGCCCTGTATGCCTTGCATGAGTCGTTACGCCTGCTGGCCGAAGAGGGGCTGGAAAACGCTTGGGCGCGCCATCAGGTTATGCATGGCTTGCTGCGTGACGGCTTAGAAAACTTAGGTTTAGAGTTTGTGGTTGCGGAGGGCTCGCGTCTGCCACAGCTCAACGCAGTTTATATTCCTGAGGGAGTAGACGATGGCGCGGTGCGTAAGCAACTGCTCGAAAACTATAACCTGGAGATAGGTGCCGGTCTGGGCGCCCTGGCCGGTAAGGCCTGGCGTATCGGCCTGATGGGCTTCGGGGCGCGGCGCGAGAATGTCGCCCTATGCCTAAGAGCGTTAGAGGAAGTGCTACGTTAAACCAGCTGCAAATCTAAAAAAGGGGCTTAGGCCCCTTTTTTGTTGTTATCGCCTCCCTGTTTAGAGGGAAAGCCTTTGATTTAGTCTATCGTGGTGCCATAGCCGATGAGTGCCAGGGTGGCCAGAATGGCGACCGAGGAGAAAATGGTGCCCAGTATGGCGAAGATCTTCTTGCGTTGTTTCTGCACCAGGCCGCCAATTCCCAGCCCCAGGGCCACCAAGGCCAGACCGATGAAGGCAAAGATCAGCATGCCGACGACGATCGCCTCGGGAGATGTCTCATCTATGCCACCGGGTGTGGTTGCCTCCATGACCCCAGCCACTGTGACTATGCCGAAGATTAACAGGGTTGCGATGATACTCAGGATAAAGGCGGCGATGCCCAGGCCCGAGTGTTTAAACTCTTGCTCCATAGCGGGCACTTGTGGGCTAGCTTGGGCAGGCGCCTGTGTTGTTGGTGTCGGCGCTGGCGCGCTGTCGATGGATGCAGTGTCCATGAACGATTCCTTTCGATAGATAGTGTCGTTCAGAGCATACCTAAGTCTCTCCCCGCTGTCTTTAAAAATGTGGCCGACTCAGGCGCAGTTAAAACCGCTATAACCTCATAATAATATTGCCTTTGTTTTGCCTTGCTCAGTAGGCGTTTTTACATGGCCACAAGGGCATATTCTGTGCCTGAACACTGCCAAGATCTGGAATTTTTCACCTTGATTTGATCTGGATTAACCTCGCGCTAGATTGTGCCTTGCGGTTCGTAAAATGTGGGACTAAGGGACTAAAATTAAAGTAAGGAGCCCGGAGGGCTTGCGCTTCGGGCTGTTCGTAAATCCTCTGAATCTTGCCTTTTGGAGATTCAACCAACAAAGGAGCTTGTTATGCGATCTTTCTTCCCCTCAATCTTTCATAAAGATGATCCGCGAACCGCTCTGCATTCGCGGCTAGACAATGTATTCGATGACTTTGCTAAAGACTGGTTAACCACTTGGCCTAACACTCGCACCGAGCTGGGCGTGATGCCTGCCATTGATGTCAAAGAATGTGCCGAATATGTCGAGATCAAGGCTGAATTGCCCGATATGGAAGAGAAGGACATCGACGTCGACATCCGCGGTAATTACCTCACCATCAGCGGTGAGAAGCGTCATGAGCAGGAGAAAGACGAGAAAGGCTATCACCTGAGAGAGCGCTCATTTGGCTCGTTCCAGCGGCAGATCCCATTAGGCTTCAACATCGATGCCGACCAGATCACCGCCAAGTACAAGAAGGGCGTGCTCGCCATTCATGTGCCAAAACCTGCCGAGTTGCAGCAAGATGCTAAGAAGGTGAAAGTCGACTTTCATGAGTAGCAAGTGAGGTGAGTTAACAGCTATAGCAAGTCAATCGAATGTGAATCAAAGGCGCCCGGTTGGGCGCCTTTTCACTGTTTTACGCAGGGTTAATAATATAAGCAGATTGCCGGTGGTAGTTGCGTGTCTTCCGGTGCGATTAATTGGGGGTATAGCTCGGTCATGTCAGCATACAATTTTGTGTATTTTAACCGTAAAAGCGCCATTAACCTGATATGTGCTGGCTGAATTGGCGGTTCGAGTGACATGATAAGCGGTAAATAGGTCATGAGTTGATCCGGATTGAACCTATGATCACTCGTGTCTAACAAGAGATATAAAGGATCCCGTCCAACCACTCTTTCGGGGTAAAGAATGTGCTGCGAGATGAGATAATTAAGCAGTTGAAGATCTTCTTTTGTAATCGCTATGTCGAGCAGGCTCTTACCTGAATAATCGAGCTCGTCGATATCTATACCCTGGGCAATAACGTCGACCATTTTACTCTTGGTGACGTCGTATAACAGCGAATAAGAGAGCCTTTCCTGATGCAGGCGACTGGTCTGTAAAGGTACAAAATAAGTGGGGTCGTAACCTAGCAGTTGATAGAAGAAATGGCGATATTCCGCTTCATTAAGGTGCGCCTCTTCTAACACTCTTATGGCTTCAGAGATCTTATTCTCACGAGCGAAACCGTAAACCTTTTTTTCTAACTCTCTATCGTGAAGGTAACTTACCCCAAATGTATTTGGTGCAACCTTTGAAGAACAGTCTGCCAGGATAGGATCGATTTCATTGAGGGCTTCTCTGGTGACAGTTTTCCCCTCATCAGAGAGCTTAGTGGTGAAAAAGTTGAGATCCCGAGGTTGCCACTCTTGATCGACTCGAGTCACAATTTTCTTACATTGGTTGCGCTCGGACTCTGAAGCAATAGTTGTTAACTGCTCTGCGAGCTCTTTCTCGAGAGCTTGCATTAAGGCGCTCTGTTTATCGAACTTGAGGCCCTGCTTCGGGAGGATCTGGGCCAAGGCTAAATCGTGAGTTTGCTGTAGGAAAGCGATTTGCTGGGCGTCGAAACTGTAAAAGTGGCTTGGGAAGAATCCTTTAACACTCTGTTCTGTGTTCGAGATGAAGTTTGCCGGGCTCCCCTGTGACTGCAGGAGTCTGATGATCTCTATCTGGTGCTTAAAGACTTCATCATCGCTGAGTTTGTTCATTTGGAATCGATCATCGAGGCCTGCAAGGGCATATTCCATGGTCGTGCCCAGATAGGGATCATTCGTCAATTGGCTACCTTTGTTCAGTAGGGCCGAGACCACTTGATTGCGACCATGAAAGGCTGCGGTATCGATAAGATGTAAGGTTTCATTCTGAGTAATACCGTAGCCGAGCAAAGCGTTGACATCTTCGATTTGATTGAGTGCATGTAGCAAGAGGGTTTGAGGTAAGCTCTCTTGTTTCAGTAGCCAATTTAGATCATCGATTGAAATCTCTGTGGACTCAAGTAGGGCTAGAGCCTCATCTTGTTTTAACTCTGTTATGTTTGCGAGTTGTGGCTGCGGAACAGCTTTTTCTACGCGAACGAAACTCGGCAAGTCAGGTATCAGCGCCTTTACCTGCTCGCCTAGGCTGCGATTAACCTGGCTTAGCTGAGAATTATGTTTGAGCTGTTTGGCTCGCCAGCTGCCTACAAAGTTTGCATTGAGATAGTGAGCCATAGCCAGGGTAATGTCGTCTATGGAGTAGCCTTGCTCGAGTCGTTGATCCCAATCTTGCTCTCCAGCCCATTTTTGCTTGAGATCCTTGGCAGATTGAAGGGTATTACGGCAATCGGCGTAATTTAGCTCAGCGATTGCTTTTGAACGGCTTGCAGTGTCAAGTGCCACATTAGCGGATTTATCGATAGGGGCATTGGGTGTATCGACTGCTTGAGTAGGGACGATGATCGAACTGTCACGCGTCTGCCAATAGAGGATAAAGGCCACAAATAGAATGATGGCGACAAAAAATTTTTTCACTATGTTTCAATCCCTAAAACAATTTTGATGGTTAAATTTTTATTGTCGCCATTCTAGCATCTCGAATCGCAGAGGAAAAACCGGTCCTTGATGCCAAGCGAGTGGTGAGCCTCAAGGGCAGAAGATTATTCGTTTAGTGCTAAGTTGAGCTGTTCCTCCCGCCACCAGGCGATGCTTTCGGGCGCGTTGTGAATATCCAATACCTGTCCCACGATTGGCGTGATGAGCTGTGTGTTTGCATCGGCGGCCAGGGCGGCGATGCGCTCCAGCGGCTCGTACCAGCTGTGAAAGGCCAGGTCGAAGGTACCGTTGTGGATCGGCATCATCTGACGTCCACCCAGATCCAGGTGGGCCTGCAGGCTCTGCTCCGGCGTCATATGGATGCTGGGCCAGTCTTTGTCATAGGCGCCCGTCTCTATCATGGTGAGATCGAAGGGGCCGAACCGCTCGCCTATGGCCTTGAAGCCGTCGAAGTAGCCCGAGTCGCCGCTGAAGTACAGCTTGCTCCTGTCAGATTGAATGACATAGCTGGCCCAGAGGGTCTGATTCTTGTCGAAAAGTCCCCGGCCGGAAAAGTGCTGGGTCGGCGTTGCCGTGATGTTGAGTTCGCCAAGCGTTACGCTCTGCCACCAGTCCAGCGGTTGCACCTTATCTCTGGCGACGCCCCAGCGAAGCAGATGTTGCTCCACACCCAGAGGGACGATGAAGCGCTTCACCTTGTGGTGGAGTCGCTTGATGCTCTCTTCGTCCAGGTGATCGTAATGGTCGTGGCTGATCAACACGCCGTCGATCTCGGGAAGCTGCTCTAGGGCGATCGGTGGTTGGTGGAAGCGTTTAGGGCCGATAAAGCTAAAGGGCGAAGCACGGTCGCTAAAAACGGGATCGATCAACCAGGTTTGGCCCGCTATCTTGAGTAAGATGCTAGAGTGACCCAGACGGATAACGCTGTCCTGAGCGTCAGGCAGCGCGGCGATGCCTTCTCGGGTCAGGGGCATCAAAGGGATTGCCTTGGAAGGGCTGGCATCGACTCGCGTCTCGGTCAGGTAGCGCATCAGGATGGCGCCTATACCGCTGTTCTCGGTGAGATTGGCGGCGGTATTTTGAAAGCCGCCATCTGACCTGTGGTGTGCGGCAGACTCTCTGCTGGCAAGTTCATCACCAGAGGCCAGGGCTTGCGGCGCCGATGAGGAGTTGATTAGGTTAGATGTCAGCATGCCGCCTCCGAGTATGGTGCCAAGTGAGATGAGATATTTGCGTTTCATCGCAGCCACCAAATGTAAACTAGTCAGTGTAGTTTATATAATCTTAGTTTAAAAAGTAAACTAATAAGTGTAAAATAATTGCAGTTCGCCAAGGTAAATCTAATAAGTTGTTTAAAATGAAAGAGAAAAAGTTAACCCGCTCGGAGCTGAAACGCGCGGCTATCGTCGAGGCAGCCAGTGTGGAGTTTCAAAATAAGGGATTTAGCCTGGCGAGTATGGATGACATTGCCAAACGTGCCGATGTGTCCAAGCGCACCGTGTACAACCATTTCCCCAGTAAAGAGGCGTTGTTTAGTGCCATCATGCTCGAGATGATGGAGATGCTGTGCGCCTTCGAATCTCTACCCTTCAGCGCCGAGGAGAGTCTGGCCTCACAGTTGACCCAATTGGTGCAACACGAGATTAAGCTGTTAAGTGCTA
The DNA here is from genome assembly GCF_007636505.1 of Shewanella sp. KCT. Classification (NCBI taxonomy): domain Bacteria; kingdom Pseudomonadati; phylum Pseudomonadota; class Gammaproteobacteria; order Alteromonadales; family Shewanellaceae; genus Shewanella; species Shewanella sp. KCT. Next base: position 24,404 of record NZ_LVDJ01000013.1, on the reverse strand, counting down.
AGGGGTTTATCGATACGGCCAGGGTGATTATTGCCGAGGCGATCCACAAGCCAGAGCTGATCCAAGATGCCATGTCGGAGTTTAGTAAGCAGGAGTCGCCACTGGCGAACTGGTTCAATCAGGCGATCGCCGCCGGTGCGTTAAAGGCCAAGGATAGCGAGATCTTGGTGGTTCAGTTTACCGCGGTGATCAAGGCCTACTGCTTCTGGCCCCAGTTGATCCAGGGAGAGCCTCTGCCGAGCCAGGCCAAGCTAGATGAGATCACCCAAACCGTGGTCGAGATGATCATCAAGCAATACACTTAGGGCTAGCCCCCAGCCATTGGTGGTTGCCCAAATAGAAAGCCTAGTCATATTCCTATGACTAGGCTTTTGTGTATCTGAGCTTTTAATCGACTTTTTATGCTCACCTCAGACCGAGATAATCACTAAGCCTCAGGCGGTCAGCAGCTGCAATATGATGGCGAGGATCAGCACTGGGCAGACATATTTAACGTACACAGGCCAGATGCGCCAGAAGAGGCCGTCGAGCTTGGCGCCTTCCTGGGCAGCGATAGCCTTGAGCAGGCTGTTTCTATGCCATATCCAGCCAGTGTACAGGGCTATGCCTAGGGCGATAAAGGGCTGGGCGCGCTCCGTGGTCAGGGTGATCACAAGAGCGAATAGGGCATCGAAATTAAACACCATGATAGTCGCCAGCAGGGCGATACCGCCGCCCACCAGATAGGTGGCGCTGTGACGCTGAATCTCTGTCTTCTCTACCATATAGCTGGTGGGCACCTCCACGATCGAGATGGCCGATGTCAGTCCAGCTATGGTCATCAGGATGAAGAAGACGATGCTGATCAGCTGCCCAGCTAAGCCGCCCAAGCTACCGAACAGCGCCGGCAGTACGGTGAACACCAAGGTATCTGCATTGAGCAGGCTGCCATCGGCAGCGAAGATCTGAACGCCGTTATGCTGGGCTACATACATGGCGGGTATGATCATCAGGGCGGCGAGGAAGGCGACGCTGGTGTCGGTGAGTGTCACATAGGCGGTCAGCTTGGCCAGGTTTTCCTGTCGGTTCAGGTAGGCGCCGTAGACCATCATGGCGCCCGTCCCCACTGTGAGCGAGAAGAAGGTCTGGCCCAAGGCGCCTATGAGCACTTGAGGTTCCCAAATGCGGCCGAAATCTGGCACCAGCAGGACGCTTAGCCCCTGGCTCGCACCGGGTTGAGTCAGAATATAGGCCACGCCCAATATCAAGATTGCCAACAGCAGCGGCATGAGCCGCTTGGACCAGGCTTCGATCCCCTGCTGTACCCCCTGGCGGATCACTAAGACCACCATGAGGATAAAGATTAGGGTAAAGAGCAGATTACGCTCCAGCGAGAAACTTGTTAGCCAGAGGGCAATATCTTGCATTCCCACTAGCCTGGCCATCGGCGCCAGGGTGAAGCTGACAAACCAGCCAGATAGGATGCTGTAGAAGGTGCAGATCAGGGTGGCGGTAATGATGGAGGCGAAGCCTATGGTCTTGCCCAGGTTGCGACTCAGCTTGCTGCTGCCGAGCTTGGCCATGGCATCGGCAGGGTTGGTCTGGCCGTGGCGGCCAATCATGAGTTCGGCGACCAGCATGGGGTAACCCAGCAGGAAGATGAGTACCAGATACACCAAGAGGAAGGCGCCTCCGCCATGGGTTGCCGCCTGAGTGGGAAATCCCCAGATGTTACCGACGCCGACGGCCGAGCCTGCCGCCGCCATGATAAAGCCTATGCGTGAGCTGAAATGCCCTAAATCTTTTGCGCTCATCTATCCCTACCTCAGTGTTAAAGAGGGCGCATCATAGTCCTTTATTATAGTTGGTCAAGGGTGGGAAATGGCGTAGTTTAAGGTTAAGTCTTTGTTGTTATCGCGTCATGTGGCTATTTATTGGAAACTAATTTCGCCACTAGGCTTTATTGGCGAAATTATTGCGATGGTCGCATTGAGGCAGGCGTCGACGCGATAGGATTGCGCGGCTGAAAAAATGAGAATTTGTGTGATTTATCAAGCTTTATCGTCTTGAATGCCGAGTTCCGGCAGGGGAATGGCGGTACGGCTCTTGACCTGTTTGAGCACGAAGCTTGAGCGTATGCCTGCGATATGTGGATTGCTGGTGAGCTTCTCCAGCAGGAAGTGTTTGAAGGCATCCATGTCTCTGACTAGGACCTTGAGCTGGTAATCGGCGTCGCTGCCTGTCAGCAGGGCGCATTCGAGTACCTCGTCATAGCCGTCGATGGCCTGCTCGAACGCATCGAGTATCGCTTGGGTATGTTTTTCCAGGCGCACCTGCACGTAGGCGGTCAGGGTTAACTGAAAGTAGGGGGCATCGACTAAGGCGGCGTAACCGGCGATGATGCCCGCCTCCTCCATCGCCTTGACCCGGCGCGAGCAAGGGGAGGGCGACAGGCCGACGCTTGCAGCCAGATCTTGATTGGCCATGCGTCCCTGGGCCTGCAGTAACTTGAGGATCTGAATGTCGGTCTTGTCGAGTTGTAGTCTTGTCATGTCAGTCGCCGGGTAAGAGTAAACCCTTGTGGAAGTAAAATCTTATTTCAGTAAAACATTAGCTCAGTAAAACGTTAGCCCAGTAAAACGTTAGCCCAGTTAGGCATTAGCCTTGGCCGATGGCGCGCCATTTCTCGGTGATCAGCAAGGCGAGCAGGGCAATAAGGCCGCCGAGCAAGGATGCCACCAAGACATCCTGAGGCCAGTGCATGCCCAGTAACATGCGGCTAAACCCCATGGCCAGCGCCCATAAGCATAACAGAGCGGCGAATAAAAACCTTTGCGCCGCCAACAAAAAATAGCTGACGACTAGGGCGAGGGTCACCGCAAACAGAGTGTGGCCCGAGGGAAAAGAGTAGCCCACCTCATCTTGCCAGTGCTGAGCTATCTTGGGGGAGAGGGATAGCTTGGTCTCTTGTGGTAGCTTGATCTCCTGTGATAGCTTGGCAACCTCCAGTGCCATCAATGCCCGTCGCGTCGGCTGACTGGCCTGATAAAAGCCACTAAGTGAGAGCCCTTGGTTCTCTGCCAAGAATTGCACATTGGGTCTGGGATGGCCGAAATAAGGCTTGAGAAAGTGATTTAGCCCCAGGCTGAGCCCCATGGCGAGGCCGACGCTAAACAGCAGTGACGCAAGCTGTTTGCGTGGCAGCAACCAATAACAGGCGAGCAGCAGGGCCAGCACGGTAAGTACGCCATAGGGCGCCGTGCCCGAGCTGGTTAGGCCGTAGAGTAGCAGTGCATTGAGGGAACTGAGCTCGAGCCAGGGAAACAGGCTTAGTCCGCCTAAGTAGATCGCGGCGGGGATCAGCGTCAGACCGCTCCAGAGTAGCACCACGGAAAAATAGGGATTGGCGGGAGGATTCGATCTCATAGGTGTGCTTTTAAAACTTCCTGTTTGAAAAATACGGTTATTGAAAAGCGCTAGGCTAACCCGCTTAGGCGGCGCTGGCTAGTCTGGCCAGCGCCTGAGGTGTTATTTATTCTTGCTGCGGGGTTGAAGGCGCTTCGATCTGGTGACGAGTCAGGTACATGAGGATCAGCAGCACCATCATCAGCAGGCCAGATCCCATCAGCAGCGCATAATCTTCCAACTTCAGGATGGAGTAGAGCACGCTGTAGAGCGCCAGCAAGATGATGGCCATGAAGGCGCCGCGCCTGCGGCTGGCGGTCACGCTGGCAATATAGGCCGAGACAGACACTAGTGGCACAGATGCCGCCAGCAGGTAGGCATAGCCGAAGCTGATATGCTCCGACAGGGAGAGCAACAGCAGATAGAAGAGTGCCATGGCGCTGGCGACCAGCAGATACTGAATCGAACTCAAGACTTGTTGTTGCCCCAGCTCGAAGATCAGCAGCATGATGCTGGTGAGCATGATAAACAGCAGACCATATTTGACCGCACGCTCTATCTTGCCGTAGTGGGTCACGGGTTCAAACAGGGTGGCCTGGGCTGCGATCTCCTGCAGATTGACCTCCTGGGTCTTGGTAAAGACTTGAGGGTAGTTGCGGGTCAGGTGGCTCACGTCCCACTGGGCGCTGAAGCCCTGGGCGGTGATCTGTCGCTCGGTCGGTAGCAGGCCGTGAAAGCTTGGATGCGGCCAGTCCGCCGACAGAGTAACCTCAGTCTGCTGTCCTATGGGCAGCACTGAGATACCTTGAGAGCCCCGTAGGCTGATGTCGAAGTTGACCGTGAGTTGCTCACTGTCGGGACTCAGGGCGATCGGCTGATGAAAGCCGCGGTCGAGCCCCCTGAGCTGCTCCAGTCTGGTGCCGGGCATGAGTCTTTGCGGCGCGGCCGCTTGCTGGTCGGCCTTGGCGGCGAAACGGTTGATCTTGTCGATGGCCTGGTTGGCGGAGATGCCAAACACCAGCCTAGCCTGGTCGGGGTGCAGGCTAACTAGCTTGGGTAAGGAGTAGGCTTCGAGGCGAAACTGCGCCGAGCCTGTGACCTGAGACTGATAGACCAGAGAGCGGAAGATGCCGCGGGAGAGGAAGCTATGTTTGAGCGAGACGGCGAGGTTGAGCTGCTCCGGCAACACCACGAGTTCGCTGTCGTAGGTGTGCCTGGCCTTGGTCATCTTGCCCGTGTCGCTGATGCTCTCCTGCACTACCTCATAGGTGTAGGGGATCACCAGCGCAGGTCCGGCAATGGTCTGCTGCTCGCCCCAGGAGCGGCCTATCTCGTTGACCACGCCGTGGTACAGATGCTGCCTGTCTGAGGTGAGGCTCTCGATGAGACCCAAGGGGATCATCGCTACCAGGGTAAGGATGGCGATGAAGATCAGTTTCTTGCTCAGTGGGCTGTTGGCCAGGGGTAACCGACTTAACATAAAAATCCCTCTCAATGACGGCCTGGGTGTATTACGCCATTACACCACAAGTCGCGCCAAACAGGCTGGCATAGCGATGACCAATTGTGGCAAAACGGGGGCAATTGCAGATGTTGTAAGAGGTGATAGGAGAGCAGAAGAGGTAACAAAAAAAGAGCGCCGAGCGCTCTTTTTCATGGATGGACGACACCTACACGGCTTAGTGCGGCTTAAGCCTCGTCTTGCTGTCTGAGTTTGGCTTCCAGGGCATCGACCTGAGCCTGCAGGGCTTCGAGCTTCTCGCGGGTCTTCAACAGCACGTGTTGCTGCACATCGAACTCTTCGCGCGAGACAAGATCTAGCTTCATCAGCTGGTTTTGCAGTACCTGTTTGCTCTTCTCTTCAAACTCACCGGCAAACTGCTTAAGCCCGCTGGGGAGGTTATCGCTTAGCTGCTTAGCTACTTCTTCGATCTTTTTGGGGTTAATCATCTTTTCTGTCCGCCATTGGCCATTTAATGCTATGCCCGAATTGTACCTAAGCCTACTGGGATGACAACTAAAAACCGGTCACCAGACACCAGGTTGAGGGCAGGCTCACGTCAGAGGCAGGCTGGTTACCTGCGGTTAAGCTCAAGGCAAAGCCTAGATATTTTTGTCTGAGCTATGGCGAAGATTCTGGTATGATCCCTGGCCGATCTCACGAATTCTCTAGTTGGTAGCCGTTAGTCAATGAAGCTCAATCCCGGTCAAAATGATGCTGTACACTATGTCTCTGGTCCCTGTCTGGTACTTGCCGGCGCGGGCAGTGGTAAGACGCGTGTGATCATCAATAAAATTGCCTATCTGGTACAGAAGTGTGGTTATCAGGCGCGCAATATCGCCGCTGTGACCTTTACCAATAAGGCGGCGCGGGAGATGAAGGAGCGTGTGGCCCAGTCGATGGGACGCAAGGAGGCCAGAGGGCTGTGGATCTCGACCTTCCACACCCTGGGGCTTGAGATCATCAAGCGCGAATATAAGGTGGTGGGCCTCAAGCCCGGCTTCTCCCTGTTTGATGATCAGGATACCCTGGCGCTGCTGAAAGAGCTGACCGAGAAGGAGTTTGACGGCGATAAAGATCTGCTGCGCATGCTGATGACGGCCATCTCCAACTGGAAGGGCGACCTGATGACGCCAGACGGCGCCATCAAAACCGCCAGAGACGAGCAGTCACAGTTATTTGCCTTGCTCTACCAGCGTTATGCTCAGCATATGAAGGCCTATAACGCGCTGGATTTCGACGATCTTATCCTGCTGCCCACCCTGTTGCTGCGGCACAAGCAGGAGGTACGCGAGCGCTGGCAGAAACGGATCCAATACCTGCTGGTGGATGAGTATCAGGATACCAACACCAGCCAGTATGAGTTGGTTAAACTGCTGGTGGGCGAGCGTGCCCGCTTTACCGTGGTAGGGGATGACGATCAATCTATCTACTCCTGGCGTGGGGCCAAGCCGCAAAACCTGGTGCTTTTGGGGAAGGACTTTCCCAATCTTAAGTTGATTAAACTCGAACAGAACTACCGCTCCAGTCAGCGTATTTTGCGGGCGGCCAACATATTGATTGCCAATAACCCCCACGTCTACGACAAGTCGCTGTTCAGCGAGTTGGCCTATGGTGAGCCGCTGCGGGTGCTGATCGCCGCCAACGAGGAGCAGGAGGCCGAGCGTGTGGTGGCCGAGATGATCCGCCACAAGTTTGTCGGCAAGACCCAGTTTGGCGACTATGCCATCCTCTATCGGGGCAATCATCAGTCGCGCCTGCTGGAGCGCGCCCTGATGACCAACCGCATCCCCTATAAGCTCAGCGGCGGCACCTCTTTCTTCGGCCGCGCCGAAATTAAAGACATCATGGCCTACCTGCGTCTGGTGGTGAACCCCGACGATGATAACGCCTTTCTGCGGGTGGTTAACCTGCCTAAACGCGGCATCGGCCCTGCAACCCTTGAGCGCCTGGGTAACTATGCCAACGAGCAGCATATCTCCATGTTTGAGGCGATATTCCAGAGCGAGCTTAATCACCATCTGCCGCCGGCGGCCATGTCGGCCCTGTATCAGTTTGGTAAGTTTATCGTCGATACCGGCGAGGCGGCGACTCGCGGTGAACCGGTTGAGGCGGTGAAGCAGCTGATCCGCCACATCAACTACGAAGACTATCTGTACGAGACCAGTACCAGTGCAAAGGCCGCCGAGATGCGGATGAAGAACATCTCCGAGCTCTATCGCTGGGTGACCGAGATGTTAGAGGGCGATGAACTGGACGAAGGGATGACGTTGCCGGAAGTGGTGACCCGTCTGACTTTGAGAGACATGATGGAGCGTAACAGCGAGGACGAGGCCGGCGATCAGGTGCAACTCATGACGCTGCATGCCTCTAAGGGGCTGGAGTTTCCCTATGTCTTCATGGTGGGGGTGGAGGAGCGCATCTTGCCGCACCAGACCAGCATAGATGAAGACAACGTCGAGGAGGAGCGCCGCCTGGCCTATGTGGGGATCACCCGGGCACAGAGGGAGCTGTGGTTCATGATCTGCCGTGAGCGGCGCCAGTTTGGCGAGGTGATGCGCTGTGAGCCCAGCCGCTTCCTGATGGAGCTGCCTCAAGACGACTTGATTTGGGAAAACCGCAAACCGCCTCAGTCTGAGCAGCAAAGAGTGCAGTCCGGCCGGGCGAACATCGCCAACATACGGGATATGCTGAAGAAGTAATTGTGCTAGCCTAAGTGGGCATCTCTGCCTAGGCAGAGATGCTGCCGCTGCGAGACCGGCTTGGCTCAGGCAGCTTGCTGGGATCGATAGATTCACCTAGGGCCTGGCCCTGACCCTGTTCGAAGCCTAGGCTGACCAGCTGCTGCCTATGCAGATCTGTCTTAACCCCTTCCACAAATAGCGTCAACTCGAGCGCCGAGGCGGTCAGCTGATGCGCCTTAAGCAGGCGTTTCTGCTGCGGATTATTCAGATGACTGATATAGCTAGGGTCTAGCTTCAGGCCACTCAAGGGCAGGAAGCTTAGGCTGCTCAGTGCCGTGTGGGCGCTACCGTAGGCGCACAGGCCTAAGTTGATGGCCTGTTTAGCCAGGAGGTCGAAGGCCTGAATATGGCTGTCGCTGTCGGCGACAAAGGCCTTCTCGTTGAAGAATACCCAGATATCGGCAGCTTTATAGTAACTCTGCTTAATGCGATTCTTCAGCTTGCGCACCGCATGTTTATGTTTCAGGTGCTGACTGGCGAGTTTGATGTGCAGCTGCACCTTGCTGTCGACCTGCTGCATCACCTTGTCGTAGTCGCTGTTGAGCTGGTCGAAGAGGTAGAGATCCAGCTCTTTGGTCAGGTTGCAGTGCTCGGCGATATTGCTGAGCTGCTCCTGTTTGATCTTGCCCAGCTGCTCATGCTGCCAGTAAAGCCTGGGTTCCAGGGCGAGAATCTCTTGGGTCGCCAAGGCCATCACGGGGAAATATTGCAGCGCCAACTCTTGCTTAGCGATCGCCTCCCTGAGCTCTATCTCCAGGGTGATGTCATGGCTCTGCTGATGGCTGGTGCTGTGATCGAAGATGACGAAGCAGCCCTTGCCGTTGGACTTGGCCTGGTACATGGCTGCATCGGCATCCTTCAACAGCGACTCGCTGGTGTCACCGCTGCTGTGGCCGCTGAAGGCGATACCGATACTGGCGCCCGAGGTGAAGCTCTGATTCGATAGCTGGTAGGGCTCGCTCAGCTCGCCTAAGATGCGCTCGGCCACCTCGATGGCGTCGCTATTGGTGTTGATGCTGTCTAGCAGGATCACAAACTCATCGCCGCCGATACGCCCTAAGGTGTCGTTGCTCCTGATGCAGAGGTTGAGGCGACGGGCGGTCTCGATCAGGAAACGGTCACCCTGGAGATGGCCCAGGGTATCGTTGATCAGCTTAAAGCGGTCGAGGTCGATAAACAGCAGGGCAAACCTGTCTCTGGCGTGGCGCCTGACATGTTTCACCGCTTGGGCCAAGCGCTCCATGAACATGGCTCGATTGGGCAGGCCGGTCAGGGTGTCGTGGCTGGCATCGTGCACCAGCTGCTGCTCGACCTTGCGGCGCTGGGCGATCTCCTTTTCGAGATCCTGGTTGAGCATCGCCAGGGCACGGGTGCGCTGGGCGACTTTCTCTTCCAGCTGTTCATAGCTCTGTTTCAGGGACTCCGCCGAGAGCTTACGCTCGATCGCCGCGGCGATATGCTGCGAGACGAAGGTGAGCAGATCCAGATCTTTCTCCTGGTAGGTCTGCGACGGGGTAAAGCTGTAGATGGTGAGCGCGCCCTTGACTATGCCCTGGATAAACAGGGGCACACCTATCCACTGATGTATGGTCTCGGCATAATTGAGCTGCGGCGCCTTGGCGTAGAGCTGCCCCGCCTTGATCAGCGCCTTGATGTCGCTGCCATCAAGCAGCAAAGGGCGCTTATGCTTGAGAATAAACTCTGTCAGACCATCGGCCAGAGGGCGCCTTTGCGGCGCGCCTACGTTGAGCTGAGAGACATAAAAGGGAAAATGCAGCTCACGGCCATTGTCTTCCAGCAGGGCGATATAACAGTTATTGGCGGGTAGCAGGTGGCTGATCACCCTGTGTAGCTCGCGATAGAAGCTCTGGTGGTCTATGGTCGCATTGGATAGCTCGGCTATCTCAAACAGCGACTTCTGCAGGTTTTCCGCCCGTCGCCGCTCGGTGACCTCCTGCTTGAGCTTATCGTAGGCGACGCTCAGCTCCTTGGTTCTGTGCTCAATTGCGGCCTCGAGATTGTGTTGGTACTGCACCCGCTCGATAACGCCCGAGATATGTTGGCTGATGAAGGTCATCAGCTCGACCTCTATCTCGCCATAGGTGATATTGGCATCGTAGCTCTGCACGGCGATCACCCCTATGGTCTGATCGCTGCTGAAAATTGGGACCCCTAGCCACTGGTGGCAGCTGGATCCCCGACTGACTATCTCGCCGCTGGCGAGCAGCTGCTCAAACTTGTCGTCATCACACAGCAGAGGTTGCTGACTGCGCAGCACATAGCCGGTGAGGCCGCTGTTGAGCGTGGTAGACAACTCTTCACTGGGGTAAAGCTGGCTTGGGTGCTGGTCCTTCTCATCGACGAAGAAAGGCACGCCTAATTTGTTGGTTTCTCTGTTGAGGATGGCGATGAAGAAGTTGTCTGCGGGGAGCAGGCGATTGAGATTGGTTTGGATTCCAGCGTAGAAGTCTTCGGCGCGCTCGACTTGAGCGGCAAGATTGGAGATATCCAATAGCGTATTTTGGACGATCTCAGAACGCTTGTACTTCCGAGCCAGGCTCTTTAAGCGAGATATCCTTTTATATAAACGCCCAACTTCACGGGGTGAATGCTGGTCTGTTTTATCCCTAAACATGGTTCCGCCAATCACAAGTAGTTATATTTTTTCGCTAGGATTTGGGGTAATGGTTATTGATAGCATAAAAAAGCAGCACCACCAAGTCATTATTTTGACGTTGTCAGCTTAATATCACCTTAAATATGCTAAAACTTGAGCAAACGCGTAAAAAAATACGTGTTTGCTATAGACGCGCAGTAAAATAATCCATACTATATGCGGCGCTAACAAGGCAGGCACCCATAGCTCAGCTGGATAGAGCGCACCCCTCCGGAGGGTGAGGCCGAGGGTTCGAATCCTTCTGGGTGCACCAGTTGGATGAGGGTCAAGTTAGCGTTAAGAAGTCAATATCAGTGGTGATTGTAGCTCAGTTGGTAGAGCCCCGGATTGTGATTCCGGTTGTCGTGGGTTCAAGTCCCATCAGTCACCCCACTTCTTCTTGCAATAGACTTCACGAGTCATTCTTTTCCTTGATATAGTGAAGCGAGGCGGCACCTCGTAAAATATCCCTTGTTTCGGTGATTAGCGCAGTCCGGTAGCGCATCTGGTTTGGGACCAGAGGGTCAGAGGTTCGAATCCTCTATCACCGACCAGTTTCCGAGTGAGTGATACATCAAGCATCGCTGACTGATAAAAAAGATTTTCGGTGATTAGCGCAGTCCGGTAGCGCATCTGGTTTGGGACCAGAGGGTCAGAGGTTCGAATCCTCTATCACCGACCAATCCTAGAGAAGCCCCTCGAGTCATCGAGGGGCTTTTTCTTTGCCCGTCTGTTATTTCTTAGCGTTTGTCTTCACCGAATAAAACGCGCTATCAAGGTAAAAAAAAGCTGCCCAAGTGGGCAGCTTTGTCGTTTATAGCTCGACGCGGGTGGGTGGGTAGAGATAACCCATGTAGGCGTTGGCCTTGAGAGGCTCGAAGCGCGCCAGTTGCGGCTGCTCCTGAATGCCGGTGACGATGATCTGGATATCCAGGCCTCTGGCGACGTTCACCAGGGCGCGGCACAGCTCGCTGTTGTGCTCGTTCTCGTCATAGTAGGCGAAGGACTGATCCAGCTTGACGTAGCTAGGTCTTAGATTTTGCAGGTAAGACATAGAGCCAAACTGACGACCGAAGTGGTCGATACCGAAGTGAGCGCCATTGTCGCGAATGATGTTGCACAGTGCCTGGCAGGCATCGGGATCGCTATAGACGCCGGCTTCAGGGATGTCGAACACGATTCGCTGGGCGAGCGGCGTATTGCGCAGGAACTTGTTGAGCCACTGATGGAAGGTCGTATCGCTCAGACTGTTGAAGGTCAGATTGATGGCGATAGGCTCGTAGTTACGTTCCAGCAGGCCATTATCCACTATGGTCTCGATCAGGCATCTGTCCAGCATAGAGCCCAGTGAGAGCAGTTCCACATAGGGCATGAACTGGCCCGCGTGGATCTCTTTATCGCCTATGGTGAGTTGACAATAGAGCTCACGCTGCACCACCTCATCCTTATTGGTGTGGTAGACAGGCTGCCATTTGAACTGGAACTGCTTGCTGCTGATGGCGGCGCTCAAATGTTCTCGCCACTGCTCACGGGTATAGAGCTGCTTCTCGTTGCTCTCGAACCAGTGGAACACCTTGTTTTCGGCTATTGCTTTCTGCAATGCATTATCAGTCTGTGCCAGGATGTCCGATACCGTCATGTTGTCGGTGCGCTGGGCGATACCTATGGCAAACTGCTCGTTAGGCTTGCAGCCTGCCTTAGAGATCTCCTGGTTCACGGTTCTGATCAGGGTGTGCAGGTACTTGCTGCTCTGCTCCTGTTCGGCGCTGGTGATCAGGAAGGCAAATTCATAGGCGGCGATACGGGCGATGACGGACGGAGCTATCTCGTCCAGTTGCTCCTGCATCTTTTCGGACAACAGGCGTATGGTCTCATCACGTACCTGATAACCATACTTGCTGTGTACCTCTTCTAGCCAGTCGAACTTGGCCATCATTAGCGAGCCATTGTTGGGTTCGCTTAACCAGCTGTTGAGGCGGCCCATCATATATTGTCTGTTTGGCAGCTTAGAGACCTGATCTACCAGGTTCTTCTTACGCAGCTCGGTCACCTCTTCGTCCAGTGAGCTGAAGATCTGCTTGAGCTGATGAGACATGCTGTTAAAGGCCTCGACCACAGACTTGAGCTCTGAGGTCTTAGGGATCGCCATGTCAGGGCCAAACTTGCGCTGGGCGATCTCGGCCGCGTGCTCGGCGATCTCATGCAGTGGCCTCAGGATCCAGGTCAGGCCGAAGCGCGCCAGCATGATGGCGAGTAAAAACAGGATGGAGATAACTATGATGGCGTTGGTTAGGGTGCGCCATAGCTCGTTGTAACCAAAGCCTGGGTGGGCGGTGATCTCCAGGTTGGCTAACTGGATCCAACCCGAGGTAATAGTGCTTTCGCGTTTAATGGTTTCGAAGAATCCCAGGTCGATAAACCATTGGGGAACACCCTCGATCTTAACGTCGTTTTCCCACACCTGTTGTTTGCCGTCGACCAGCCAGGTGAGCTTCACCTGTTGGTAATAGCCGCCTTCGAAGATGACGTTGATCAGCGTCTCGGCGCCGACAATGTCACCCGCTTCCAGATCGGGAACCAGCATGATCCCCAAGCTGTGGCTGGTGTTATTGAGATCGGACTCCATCTGCTTGGTCAGAAAGCTTTGTGTCTCGGTAAATTGGACATAAGCCAGGCTGATGACAACGACCAAGAACAGGCCAAAAAGCAGTGAGTATATCTGTCGAAACAGTGTCATTGTTTTCGCTACTCCAATCTTAACTTAGGCATTTTGAGTCGCTCAACACCTAATCTATTTTTGAGATCATTCCATTTTTCAAGGCGTTGGGATGAGCCTGCCAGCACACCGCGACCTTTCTCTTTGTTTAGCCACAACTGACGACCGTTAAAGCTGTATACGGGGATCAGATCTTGTCTCTGGGTGGCTGGTTTAATCTGTCTGTCCAGGTTATCCAATACCAAGGGGATGGAGCCGGGCGTCTCATAGTAGGCCAACACCATGTGGTACTGATTGACCGAAGTGGCCTTAACCATAGTGATCCGCAGCTTGTCATCGGGCACCCCCAGCTGTAGCAGGGTGAAATATTTGGCGATGGAGAAATCTTCGCAATCGCCACCATTTACCCCGATAAACTCCATTGGTGTGGCCCAGTAGTTACTGACACCCCACAACTTGATGTCGTCGACAAACCTAAACAGATTGAAAAAGTTATTTACCTTGGTGATCTTCTCTTGTTCACTCAGGCCCTGCGATTCATCCAGCACCTTAAACCAGGCGGTGACGCGCATACCTGCGCGTTCACCGTAGCGGGCTTCTAGGGTGGACTTAATGTAGTTGGCGTCGAGTGTTTGCGTCGGAGAAGCGTATAGGCAAGAAAACCCCAAGGCCGTTGCCACAACGCAAAGTTGGCAGACCCTCTGAAAGCGTTTTTGCCTGCCAATTTTGGCTTTCATCTTCTCCGACTATTTTTTTATTTTACTTGTTCATCAACTGTGTAGATATGCCACTTCATATCGGCCTTGGTATCTTCACCCGTTACCTCTGCGATCACGCGGCGGTTACGTGTGTGTGCCATCTTGGTATGAGTTGGATCTACCGGTCTGTCGTAGCTGTAGCCTATGGCCGTCAGACGATCGCTGGCGATACCAAATCGCTCAGACAACAGCGAGGTCACGGCGTCGGCGCGGTTTTGCGACAGGGTTAGGTTGTGCTCATAGCTACCCGTCTTACTACAGTGACCTTCGATGGTCACTTTAGTGTTTGGGTACTGTCTCATGAAAGTCGCAACCACTTCTACCTGATCATAGTACTGAGGATCTATGTAGTAAGAATCGTTGGCAAACAATATCTTAAGTTCTTGACGCTCATTGATAGGCTTAATCTTACCACAGCCATAGTTGTCTATGGTGGCACCTAGCACTGTGTCGTTACAGCGTTCACGGGCGACGATGACACCATCTTTATCTTTGTCGTTAAGATCGAATACCTGATTGGTTGGGGTATCCATGGTTACTATGTCGCGCGAAGCGCAGCCGCCCAGTAAGGCGACGCTTAGAATAATCAGTAAGGCTTTCATTATTTTACTCCCCCTTCGTATTCGCGCTCACCCTTCCAAACCTCTGGGCGAGTCACACGAAGCGATTCCAGTAGTCTACCCGTAGCGTTAAGGATGCGATATTCGGAGATGATCTCGTCGTATTCGGCATCGAGGTAATCCTTACGCGCTTCAAACAGCTCGTTTTCGGTATCCAGCAAATCCAATAAGGTGCGCTGGCCCAGGTTGAACTGTTGGCTATAGGCGACTTGAGTATCCTTGGCGGCGATGACGTGATCGCGAATATACAGTTTCTGCGGCTCTAGCATCTCGTAGGCGTTCCAGGCCAGGTTGACCCCTTCAACGACCTGACGGTAGGCGCGTTGGCGAATCTCTTTCGCCTCGCCAATCTTGTAGGCCGCTTCCTTCTCGCGGGCTAAATCTTTACCACCGGCGAACAGGTTGTACTTCACCCGTACCATGGCGATAAGATCATTGTTATGACCGCCGACATTTTGTGAGGCGAAGGCAGAGTAGCCATCTTCACCGTCAAGGTTATCGTTCCAGTTACCACCCAGCTCTAGTGACAGCTTAGGATAGTAGTTGGATTGGGCAGATGAACGCTCGTTCTCTGCTGCCGAGATATCACTCGCGGCCGATTTCAGAATAGGATGGTTTTCCTGAGCAACCTTGAGGCCATCGGTGAGGTTGGTTGGCAGCATATCGTCATCGGGTACGGGAACGATCAGGTTTTCCGGCTCCTTCTCGACGATACGGACAAACTGCGCCTTGGCATCGAAGAAGTTATTCTTCGCCGCGATCACGTTGGCGTTGGCGCGTGCCAGACGACCAGTGATCTGAGACAGGTCGGCGATTGAACCCAAGCCTGAATCGGTACGCTGCTTAATCTGATCATAGATGTCTTTGTGACTCTGCAGGTTTTTCTCTGCCAAAGTCAGTACTTGCTCACTGCGGATATAGTTGACGTAGACTTTGGCTACATCCAGCGCGATATCTTCGGCCGCGGCAAACAGGGCCCATTGGTCGGCACTGGCTTCGAAGCTGAAGCGATCCACTTCGCTCGAGGTGTAGAAACCGTCGAATAGCATCTGCTTGATGCTAAATCCGACTTCACCACGCATCAATTCGATAACGCCATCCTTGTCAACATCGCCCTGGCCTGCACGGCGTCGGGTAGATGGACTATTTGTCTGTTCCCAGCCATAGCCACCACTGATATCAACAGTAGGCATGTAACCGGCGATTGCCTGATTGACCTGCTCTTCACGCGCCTTGAAGCGATTAAATGCGATGCGAATATCTGGATTGGTATCCAGCGTATGGGCCACAGCCTGTTCTAGCGTTTGGCTAGAGGCTGCGCCCGGGATCAACATCGCACTAATAGCGAGTGCCATGGCACTGCGCTTTAGTTGATGCATGGTTTGCTTACTCATTTGGTTAACCCCCCTGGTTATTGTTGTGAACTTAACGCTCACGCAGAGCAGTGTCTCTTGCTCTCAAAATTGGATTAAGTATGTACTCCAGAACGGATCTTTGCCCAGTGATGACATCTACCGTGGTTAACATGCCAGGTATGATGGGCATCTGGGTGCCGTCGTCTTTCGTCAAACTTGATAGTTCAGTTCTAACCCTTACAAGATAGAAACTGTTTCCCTCTTCGTCCTGTGTTGTATCGGCACTGATGTGCTCCACAACGCCATTGAGGCCACCGTAACGCGTGAAATCGTAGGCGGTAACTTTAACAACGGCGGGTAAGCCAGGATGTAAAAATGCGATATCTTTCGGAATGATCTTGGTTTCGATAAGTAGTTGATCTTCCGATGGCACTATCTCTATGATGTCGATGCCAGGTTGTACAACACCACCTAAGGTATTGATATGAATTGTCTTAATGGTGCCATTTACCGGTGATACTATCTCTGCCTTGCTGACCTTATCGCGCGCGCCCACCTGGGCCTCGTTGACGCGCGACAGACGTGTCTGCATCTCATTGAGCTGGGTACGGACCTCGGCGGCGTAGACGAATACGGCTTCGCGACGCTTCAGGATGGCCTCATCCTGTGATGCCTTAACCTTCGGCCTGAGTAGCCTGAGTGAGCTTAGCTCACCACGAATGTCGTTGACGTTACGTTCAAGCTTAAGCAGCTCAACCTCGGGCACAATCCCTTTGTCGGCAAGCGGGCGGGTTAGCTCCAGCTCCCGGGTCACCAGCTGGAAGCTGGTCGTCAGGGTGTTGATCTTTGAGGCCAGCTCTTCGGTTTCCTGTTGCTTCTGCTGGATCTGCCGCGCTAGGATCTCAAGTTGGTTGCTCAGATTATCCAGTCTGCCCGAGTACTCGTCGCGCTGACGCTGGACTAAGTCGTGTTCGCTTTCGATCAGCTCAGGTGGGAACTGTAGCGGCTGTTTGGCAATTTTCACCTGCTCGCGCCAGTCGGCGGCGACGTCTGAGATGGTGATGCTGTTGAGTTCGGCGCGCAGACGAATAACATTGGCTTGCAGGCTATAGACCTCTTGCTCCTGCTGGGCGAAGTCTGAGCGGAAGCGGGTGTCATCTATGCGTACCAGAGGCTGGCCCTTGGTGACCGTCATGCCCTCACGAACATACAGCTCTTTCATGATGCCGCCATCCAGACTCTGAATCACCTGCACTTGAGACGAAGGGATCACCTTGCCTGTGCCCGTGGTCACCCGGTCGAGCTCGGCAAAATAGGCCCATACCAGGAAGCTGAAGGCGAGGGCGGTCAGGGCCCAGATGATCAGCCTGTGACTGGTGGGCGCATCTGTCATCATGGCGCCATAGACGTCATCGACCATCTCTAGTTCTTGGGTGGTTAAGTGCTTACTCACTCTTCGGCCCTCCCGACAGCAGCCCCTTGGCGAGCTGGTTGAGCACCTGATCTTTCGGACCGTCTGCCACCAGATGGCCACGATCTAATACCAGGATGCGGTCCACCAAATTGAGCAGGTGCATCTTATGGGTGATCAGCAGCAGGGTTCGCTCCTTAGAGACATTTCTCATGGCGCGGATGAATTGCTTCTCGGCGCGCGCATCCAGGCTGGCGGTCGGCTCATCCATCAGGAGTACCGGTGGGTCATTCAAGGTGGCCCGCGCCAGCGCGATGGTTTGGCGTTGACCGCGGGAGAGGGATTGTCCACCCTCGCCGACCTGTTGATCTAAACCTTCGGTCTCGATATCGGTAAACTGGTTGACGCCAGAGAGCTGCACCGCACGGATCAGCTGATGCTCAGTGACCTGGCGGGTACCGAACAATATATTGTCGCGAATCGTGCCGTGGAATAGTGTGATGTCCTGGGGCAGGTAACCGAAGTTTCTACGCAGATCCGTCGGGTGGATCTGCGCCGAATCCAATCCGTCATAGCGTAGGCTACCCTTGGTCGGTTGATATAGGCCTACCAATAGCTTAGCCAGGGTACTCTTGCCCGAACCGTTGCGACCTATGATGGCGATGCGCTCACCCGGTGCAATAGACAGCGACATGGGATGTAGCACGGGGCGCTCGGAGCCTGGATAATTAAAGCTGACGTGGTCGGCGTTGATCTGCCCTTTAAGGCGATGCTTGCTGATCAGATGGCCTTTATTTTCAAACTCATCCTCTTGGGTCATGATCTGATCCAGCTGCCTTAGGGCGCTGGCGGTATGGTTGCCTCGGGTCATCAGGCCTGCCAACTGCGCCATGGGCGAGATGGCCCGGCTCGATAGGATAACCGCGGCGATAATGCCACCCATGGAGATATCGTTATCGGCGACACGATAGACCCCTAAGATCACTACGCAGACCACAGAAAGCTGCACGGTGAAATTGGCCACGTTGGTGACCGAGGTAGAGATCTTCTTCACCTTCAATTGCCAGTTGGCGGTATGACCTATCATCTGCTGCCAGCTTTTCTGCACTAAGCCTTCGGCGCCACTGGATTTTATCGACTCGATGGAGGCAAGGGACTCGATAAGATGGCCGTGTTTCAGGCTGGAGAACTTGTTGCTCTCTTCGATAGCCGCCTTGAGCCGGGGCTGCATCAATAGGGTATAGCCGATAATGATACAGCCGCCGATCACAGGAATGATGGCCAGATCGCCGGCGACGATATAGATGATCAGCATGAAAAACAGTGCGAACGGCAGATCGACCAGGGTGGTGATGGTCGCCGAGGTTAAGATCTCGCGTATGCTGTCGAACTCGCCCAGTTGCCGCGCCATGCCGCCTATGCTGGGGGAACGCTTCTCTAGCGGTATGCCGATAGCCTTAGCGAAAAGCCGCGATGACACTATGATATCGACCTTCTTGCCGGCGACGTCGATCAGGTAGGCCCTGAGTTGCCGCATGACTAGATCGAAGATGTAGGCGATACCTGCGCCAATGGCGAGCACCCAAAGGGACTCGAAGGCGAGGTTAGGCACCACCTTGTCATACACGTTCATGATAAACAGCGGCGATACCAGGGCGAAAAGGTTAACCAGTACTGAGGCGATTAGGGCGTCGCGGTAGATAGGCGCCGAATCTTTCAGGGTCTGAATAAGCCAGTGGGTGCGACTGTCGTGTAGATGCAGATCTAAGCCCATGTCGCCACGGTATTGCTGCTTCACGAGGAACAGATAGCCGACATACATGGCCTCGAGCGCCTCTATGCTGAGCTCTTCTTCACCACCGGTTTCAGGTAGCTGAATGACGGCTCTGTCTTTGTCTATGTCGATCTCTCTTAATAGACAAGCATTCTTATCTTTGAGGAGTAAGATACAAGGCAGGAGAATAGGGGAGATCTGATCCAGGCCCTTACGGGTGAGCTTGGCTGCCAAGCCGGCTCGACTGGCAGCCTGAGGCACAAGTTCTGGTGTCAGAATGCTCCCTGACAGCGGGAGGCCAGCGGCTAATGACTCGCTGGAGCAGGGGCTGCCGAAGTACTCTGTCAATAACACTAAACTGTCTAACAAGGGATCGACAGTCACTCTTTGGGAGGCTGAAACTGTCCATTGTTCAGTTTTTGGAGACGCTGTAGCTTGCACCTTAGAAGCTTATCCTTAAGATTTTATTATAAAATTATCGTAGAACAATTATAGAAGTAATACCAAAACATCACCAAAGTAAAAATGACACCAATTAGCCGAAGCTAGTTGGTGTCATTTGTTACTGACCTTGATTAAGGTACTAGATGCTGGATCTGACCATCATCGTCTTGGGTTGTCGGTACGGCAAAGCTCGAAGCCGCCTGGTTCACGTTGGCATTATCTACGATTAATGCACCGTTACCCTCTGAGCCCAATAAACCGTTGATGATTTGACCATCGGTTGTGCCCAGATGGCTCAGGTCGACACCGTCGAGGACGATCGTCTGATCCACATGACCATCGTTATTGGCATCGATTTCGATGGTGGTTGAACCATTATCAACGGTGAAGTGCAGATAGTCTTCCAAGTTACCGCCATTCTCTCCCTGGAGCAGATCGCTCAGATCCAGTTTGTCCTGGTTGATATCGAAATCGGTAATGTGGTCGGTCCCCGTATCACCTTGCTGCCAAACGAAGGTATCGGCTTCGCCATCGGCCTTACCAGTGCCACCGGTTAGAGTGTCATCGCCCAGGCCGCCGATGAGGATATCTTCGCCGGCGCCGCCGATCAGCATGTCGCTGCCGTGACCGCCAAGCAGCATATCATCGCCGCTACCGCCATGAAGCTCATCATCACCGCCTTGACCGAAGAGGATATCGTCCCCTTGGTTGCCATTGAGGATGTCGTCGCCGTCATTGAAGTGAGCAGTATCGAACATCTCAGGGTGGTTAGTGATAAAGCTGTGGATATCACTCACAGTGATATCGGCAGCATTTAGGTTCGTCTCATTGGCAACCAGCTTTTGCAGTGCGCTGAAGCCCTGCCCATCAATACCATTGAATTGTGCAAGGTCACCGAAAATAATATCGTTTCCTAGCCCACCGCTGGTATGGTCATCGCCCTGAGAAAGCAGAGTCTCTGAACCTAAAATCACACTAGCTAGGTTATCCACGCTGATCTTAGCTCTAACGTTTCCATCGCTGTCGTAACGGGTTAGATCTGACTCATTTACGCTGTCTTTGAGGCCAATCGCTTCAACTTCAGACACGTTATTGAGTAAGTTGAAGGCTGATTGCGGGTTATTACCAGTATTATACTCTCCATCGGTAATGAAGTAGGTGATATTGTGACCCGTATTGCTGGTGACTTCGCTAGAATTGAACCAATTTTTAGCTTCGGTAAATGCTTCATAATAGTTGGTATTTCCACCACTTAATATGGCATTCCAAGCGTTGTTGTCGCCATTGGCCAGAGCATTGATGTCTAGATCCATGATATTGACCGAAAGACTGGTAACGGCAGAACCGTCGAAATCGATCACTGCAACATTAACTGTGCCCGCGTGTTTGCCCGCGGCCGCAGCTTGAAGTGTTCTGAACACATCTAACAGCTGACTCTTCGCAGTATCTACGGTGGGTTGGCCCATGCTGCCAGATGAATCCAGCACAAATGCGATGTTATAGTTTTCGCCTTGTACGATCTCCAGACCAGAAGTATCGCTGACGATGACATCGTGATCATCAGAGCCTGATAATCTGTTGTCGCCGTCGGTTCCACTGCTGTATTGGTAGTCACGTACAACTGACTGAGGATTAACGGCAAAATGACCTTGGGCTATATCGCCATCAGTGTCGGTCGCAGTGATATTGAAATCCAGTTGACCATCGTTGGTGGGTTCAATCGCCTTGTACTGATAGAACTCCCACTGGCCTGTGCTAGGGGTAAACTCAACCTTAAAGACCAGCTCGCCGGCTTCGGTTTGCCCTAGTAGAGTATTACCAGAGAGAGAGGTCGTAATACTTTGACCGTCAGCAGTGTATAGACCTTGCTCATCGGTACCCGCGAAGACAAGCGAGCCTCGTCCATCGGCGCCCCAGTCGACATTGGCAGTGCCGGTCGCGTAACCGATTGCGATATCGTCATTGCCTAAGAACTCAATGGCTTTGATGGTAAAGTCGCTGTTATCGCCATGACTAGCACCAAAGCCGTTATCGGTTGCTTTGATGACCATTTGGTCGAAACCGCCTTCTAACACCTCAAATACCTTAGCGTAGTCACCATTGCTAGCATCTGAGCTGAACGTTTGAGTAGCAATCAGTTGACCGTCTCTGTAGAACTCCACCACGCCGACTTCTAATTCTCCGCCGAACATATTGGCGAACTCAATATTGACGCCGTATGCAAGTTTGCCCGGATCTAGGGTGACAACGATCTCTTCAGAGGCTTCTGAGCCGTCTGCGAACTTACGGAAGTCCACCTCACCGCTTAGGTTGTGATAAGGAGCATCGCCGCTCTGAACACCTATACCAGTGCTAGAGCTATAAACTTTGGCTGCAGTGAGTGTAGAGTCAGTTGCAGAGCTAAATCCTCTGGCCGTGATGGTAAAACCATTGAAGTCGAGAGCATTGTTGCTTCCGTGACCACCGCCCAAGTTAAATTCGCCAACCAATGTATCAGGTATATTGCTTCCATCCACATTAACAGTTTGGCTGTCTGCTATCTCAGGTGCATCGTCTTGGACGGTAACTGAGTAGGTGCTTGTTGCCGTCTTGCCATTTGCATCAACCGCTATGATCTCAATACCGCTGATTGTTAAGTCCTCGGTGCTGACATTGTGCGGGAAGGTGTCGAGAATCTCAGCGGTAACGCTTACGTTTCCTTCTGCACCACTTTCGATACGATCACCATTCAAGGTGAGACGGATAGCCTCTTTACCCATAAAGGTACCTATGAGCTGTCCATCATCGTTAAATGACCAGCTAATCTTCGCATTGACGCCAGAAATATGAATGTTGTCCGTATCGCCAAACTGGAATGCCGTAATCGACTCACTGCCAGACTTGAAGCGCAGTGTCTGTACGTCTGACTCGGCGCCATCTTTGTAAAGATCGGCTTCGCTCAGCATAGATACAGCATTCGAGGACAGCGCCGTTGGAGCCGTCGTCGTGCTGCCTGGTGCATCCAAATCGACATGGATAGAACCTGTTGAGGTGTCGCCGTCGCTGTCGGTCACATCGACCACAAAGTCGAGATCAACATCCACGGTCGAGCTGACGATATTCTCAGCCGACGTACCGGTAAACTGGAAGTTGGCATGTCCACCTTGCGCACTGGTAGAAATCTCGATATAGCTGATTTCACCAAGGTTGCTAATAGTTTGTCCGCTGGCGATGTCGCCTTCGCCAAGTAGGTTGCCATTGGCATCATAGGCCTTGAAATGAATATAGTCAGCTTCGCTGAAGCTAATCGAAGCCGAGGCTACATCATTGGCGTAGTCAATGATCATCGCCTCACCTTGATTGACAAAGGCATTCGCGACACCGAAACCGTTAGTGTTACCGTTTACCGTGCTGGAAATGTTGCCGGATGTTGAAGTGAGCGTGAACACCATGGCATTGCTAGGATCAACATCATTGATATCGTTGTCGATGATGTAATTAGTGCCGTCGTAGGTGACATAAACCGCAGGTGTATTACCACCTTTACCGCCACTCATATTGGCAACGGTAACAGTGCTGAGTTCATCGATGGCATGCTTAAGATCTAGCTGGTAGCTATCGCTATTCGGATCGATAGATAGGGTAAATATCACCGATTGTGCACCGTTGCCTGAATCGTAAGCCGAAGGTGTACCACTGGTATCCGAGTAGGCAATGAGTATGCCTGGATTGGCCGGATCGACATAGTAGAACACGGTCAAACCACCGGCAGTAATGCCTGAGTCAGAGAAGGTGCCTGCCCCTGAAATGTTGCCTGAGAGATCGGCGCTAAAGCCTTGATCTGCGCCGTCTACATTTATCACACCATTATAGATACCAGCGGCGTTATCACCGGCAAGGTCTTTCGCATCAAGTGTCACGCCATCATCGATAACCTTCACGGATACAGAACCCATGGCAGTTGCATTACTTGTATCAGTCGCTTCTACAGTGATGCCATTGATGACAATGTCATCGACGTTAGCGCCGTGGGGCAAGTTATCCAGCAGGGTTACTGAAACAGTTACCGAACCGGTGGCGCCCGCGCTGATGTTACTACCCGATAGGCTTAGCTGTAATACCGGTGTGCCATCGATTTTGCCGATCAGGTTACCCGAGCTATCTAGGCTCCAGCTAATGTTTGCATCAAGGCCGCTAACATTGATATCGCCAATATTAGTAAAGGCAAAACTGGTGACATCGTATACACCCGCGGTGAAGCTCAGCCCTGAACTGTCGGTGTCGGTTGCAGAGCCAAGTGTGTTGGCGTCATCGACTGTAAGGTCAACGTTGCTGCCACCAGAGATTTCATCAGTTCCATGGATAGTAATAGTTACTGTTGTCCACGTAACACCGTCAGCATTATAGACTTTAAATTCTTCCGTTAAGGACTCACCGCTATTTAGATTTTGGATCGCACTTTGGCTGTTGTCGGCGGTATAGACCCACTTGCCGTCGGCATCCAGGGTTAGGGTACCGTACTGACCGGTTTGGGTACTGGCGGTAAACTTATCTTCACCGGCATCGCCACCGGTACCCGCTTCAAGCGTGCCAGAGGTGGTGAGGTTGCCATCGAGGCTGACATTGGTGTCTTCGGTTACACTGCCAGTATCGGGTACCAGGGTTGGTATATCGTTGGTGCCGGTAATGGTGACGGTGACCACTTGATCCACATAGGCACCAAAGTCATCGGTGACGCGCACGGTGAAGGTGAGTTCTTCGCTCTGACCTTCCGCCAGGGCCTGAGTGGCGGCCTTGCTGTTGTCTAAAGTATAAGTCCACTTACCATTGGCATCTAACGTGAAACTGCCATAGGTGCTGTCCGGTACGCCGACCACGCTCCAGGTTTGGTGATCGCCGCTGTCGACATCGGTGGCGCTCAACTGGCCACTGACGGATGGCGTGCCGGCCACTGCGGTGCCATCATCCAGGTTACCCGCTTCCACCACGGTACCACTGAGGGCGCTGCTGTCATTGGTGATGACCGGGCTGTCATTGGTGCCGGTAATGGTGATGGTGACCA
>NZ_LVDJ01000012.1:0-137268 GCF_007636505.1 Shewanella sp. KCT | reverse complement strand
CGTCAGCAACAACTTGAGCTTTCATAACATCCAAAGGCACCCTTATAGGGTGCCTCAAAAGCAAAGCCACCTGCTATGCAGGTGGATTTTTACTTTTCTGCTTCGCTAAGTTTTATATAAGTCACTTTATTTAAATCACTTTATCCTTGTAGCTTTATCTCAGTCGCTTTATCCCATGATCGGTAGTGATGAAATTGACCAGATCCCTTGGTGAGTTTCGCAACTTGTTTGGGGAAAACCTTAAATCAAAAATGCAGAATCACCATAAATTGGCATAATTACAACGAGTTACAGTTTTGGCATCTTGCTTGCTGTGTCTTAATCAATCTCACAGGGAGTCGGTTACGGAGCTTAAGATGAAAAACAACATGGTTAACAAGGCATTGGTAAGTTTAAGTCTGCTAGTAGGTTTGATGAGCGTGGGCGCTCAGGCGGCCTCTAGCATCACACTTAACGATGAGTTCGATTATCGCGGCCAGAAGGTGGCGCTGGACATGGATGTGGGTCAGGCGGAGTTGATCGCCGGCGACCAGGATAAGGTGCGGGTCGAGGTGGTCGTAAAGGCCAATGATTCGAAATGGTTTGGCTTTTGGCAAAACAGCGATGTGAGCTCGGCCAAGTTCGATATTCTCGATGATGGCGACAAGCTGGTGCTGCGCCTGGCGGATCAGGATGATGTGAATCAGAAGTGGCGTGTCTATCTGCCCCGTAACGCCGCGCTCAAGGTGGATGCAGGCGTCGGCGAGGTGATTGTCGATGGCCTGAGTGCCAGCATAGAGGTGGAACTTGGGGTAGGTCGCGCGGAGATCACGCACCAGGCGAGCTTTGGTGATGTGTCGCTCGAGTCAGGCGTGGGCGAGGTGAGCATTCGTGATGGTGGTCAGCGCCTCAAGGTCAACCAAAACTTGGTGAGCCAGAGCTATCATCAGCAAGGCACTGCTGGCGATGACCATCTGTATGTTTCGGTGGGTGTGGGCGAGATCGACGTGCGCAACTAGCCACTGAAAATCAATAAGCGATAAGCGTAAAAAAACCGACCCTAGGGTCGGTTTTTTTATGCAAGGGCGTCTATTTCTGACAGCTTAAGTTAGCCGATGATTTTAGTTCTCAGGCGTCAGCGCAGGGCCTGTTTTGGATCGTAGGCGCTTAAGCTGAGGCAATAGCTGCTGCAGCGCCAGCGCAGTTAGGATAAGCCCCAGGCCGATAAAGGTCGATGGTGTGATGGTCTCTTGCAGGATCCAGGCGATGAAGCCCACCGAGAGTACAGGGGTGATGAAGACCAGGGTACTCATGCTGGCGGTGCGATCCGCTTTTTTCAGCGCCACCAACCAGAGGACGAAGGTGACTCCCATCTCAAACAGGCCTACATAGATGCCGGCGCCAAGGGCCTTGAGATCCCAGCTCGGCAGCGATTGGGTCAGCAGCAGGGTCACCAAAATAAACGGCAGTCCCACCAAGAAGCTCAGCAGCAGACTCACCACTGGGTCGCCCTCATCCTTAGTGTTGACTATCCAGTAGAGGGACCAAAGCAGGGTGCTGGTGAGCGCCAGCAGTACCCCGGTAGCACTCTCGAAGCGCACGCTGGTGATCTCGCCATTGGTGGCGATAACGAAGACACCCAGATAGGCGATCAACGCCGCGGTGAGATCGCTCTTGCGTAGCTTCTGTTTCAATAGTGGCACCGCCAGCAGCGGCAGCAGTATGGCCCAGGTGTAGTTGAGTGATAGCGCTTGCTGGGCGGGGAGCAGGGCGTAGGCCTTGAACAGCACCAGATAATAAAGGAAGGGATTGAGCAGCCCGGTCTGCAGGTAGAACCAGGGACGACTGTTAAATTGGCGCTTAATGAGGTGCAGCTTACCGGTCGCGGCGAGTATGACGCCTAGGGCGAGGATAGAGGTCGAGACGGCGACAAACACTAGCTGTAGGGGCGTAAAATGGCTCAGGGCCAACTTGAAGGCGGTGGCGACGGTCGACCAGAGTAAGATGGCCGCTAAGGCATAGAGATAAGCTTGGTTGGATGATTTCACTGAACCTTCTCACTAAACGAGACAACTAAAAAAATCCCACGCGCCTAGGGCACAGAGGGAGTTTTACTTCGATTGCATGCATTATACGCTTCTTGTTGGCCGCCCGGCAGCTTTTAAGATCAAAAAAATACTCAATTAAGTTAATTTTTATCTTTCTTGCCCTTGTATTCCCAATTGCTGTCCCAATATAGGGTGTTAAGGAAAGATATTGGCTCGGAAAATTAGGCTTGAAAACGAATTCGCCTATCCCCATATCTGAATCAGATAACAAAGTTAGCGTAAGTTAAAAGTTTTTTGGAGGACTCCATGGGTAAAATTATTGGTATCGATTTAGGTACAACTAACTCTTGTGTAGCTGTACTTGATGGCGATAAAGCACGCGTAATTGAAAACGCGGAAGGCGATCGCACTACCCCGTCGATCATCGCATATACAGGCGAAGAAGTATTAGTTGGTCAGCCTGCGAAACGCCAAGCTGTAACAAACCCAAAGAATACCTTCTTTGCTATTAAGCGTCTTATCGGTCGTCGTTTCAAAGATGACGAAGTACAGCGCGACGTAGACATCATGCCATTTAAGATCATCGCGGCAGACAACGGTGATGCATGGGTTGAAGCGCACGATAAGAAGATGGCACCGCCACAAGTTTCTGCAGAGATTCTGAAGAAGATGAAGAAGACTGCCGAAGACTACCTGGGCGAGCCAGTAACCGAAGCGGTAATTACCGTTCCGGCTTACTTTAACGATTCACAACGTCAGGCGACCAAAGACGCCGGTCGTATCGCTGGTCTGGAAGTTAAGCGTATTATCAACGAGCCTACTGCTGCTGCACTGGCTTACGGTATCGATAAGAAGCAAGGCGACAATATCGTTGCGGTATACGACTTAGGTGGTGGTACCTTCGATATCTCTATCATCGAGATCGATAGCGTAGATGGCGAGCAAACTTTCGAAGTGCTTGCAACAAACGGTGACACTCACTTAGGTGGTGAAGACTTCGATAACCGTCTGATCAACTACCTGGCCGACGAGTTCAAGAAAGAGCAGTCTCTGGATCTGCGTAACGATCCACTGGCGATGCAGCGTCTGAAAGAAGCTGCCGAGAAGGCGAAGATCGAGCTGTCTAGCACCACGCAGACTGAAGTTAACCTGCCATACATCACGGCAGATGCGACAGGCCCTAAGCACTTAGTGGTTAAGATCACTCGCGCCAAGCTTGAGTCTCTGGTTGAAGACCTGATCCAACGTTCACTCGAGCCGCTAAAAGTGGCACTGGCTGACGCAGACCTGTCTGTATCAGACATCAACGAAGTGATTCTGGTGGGTGGTCAAACCCGTATGCCTAAGGTTCGTGCAGAAGTCTCTGCCTTCTTCGGCAAAGAGTTGCGTCAAGACGTTAACCCTGATGAAGCGGTTGCTATCGGTGCTGCGGTTCAGGCGGGTGTACTGGCCGGTGACGTGAAAGACGTACTGCTGCTAGACGTAACGCCTCTGTCTCTGGGTATCGAAACCATGGGCAGCGTGATGACTAAGCTTATCGAGAAGAACACCACTATCCCGACTAAGGCTAGCCAGACCTTTTCAACGGCCGATGACAACCAGAGCGCGGTAACCATTCACGTGCTACAGGGTGAGCGTAAGCAATCTAGTGCTAACAAGTCGCTGGGTCAGTTCAACCTGGAAGGTATCGAGCCTGCACCACGTGGCATGCCACAAATTGAGGTGGCCTTCGATATCGACGCCGATGGTATTCTGCACGTGTCTGCGACCGACAAGAAGACGGGCAAGGCACAGAACATCACCATCAAGGCCTCTTCTGGTCTGAGCGATGAAGAAGTTGAAGCTATGGTACGTGACGCTGAGGCGCACGCCGATGAAGACGCTAAGTTCGAAGAGCTAGTGACTGCACGCAACCAGGCTGACGGCATGGTTCACGCAACTAAGAAGCAGATCGAAGAAGCGGGCGATGCACTGCCAAGCGAAGACAAAGAGAAGATCGAAGCAGCGATGGCTGAAGTCGATACAGCCACTAAGGGCAACGACAAAGAAGCTATCGAAAAGGCAACGCAAGCCCTGATGGAAGCGTCTGCCAAGCTGATGGAGATCGCTCAGGCTAAGGCGCAAGCTGGCCAAGGCGAGCAGGCTCAGCAGTCTAACGAAGCTCCTGCTGATGATGTTGTCGATGCCGAGTTTGAAGAAGTTAAAGACGACAAAAAATAATTCAGGCCCAGCCTAAATTATTTCCAGCGGGCGTTATGGGGTAACTCTAACGCCCGTTCGTACAACTTAAGGGGCAGTTGATCTTTTTAGATTGAACAAAAAGTAAACCTAAAAGATCAACAGACCCTAGCGCAGAAAGTATGAGACTATGTCAAAGCGAGATTATTACGAAGTATTGGGCGTAGGTCGCGACGCCAGCGAGCGTGAGATTAAGAAGGCCTATAAGCGCCTCGCCATGAAATTTCACCCGGACCGCAACCCAGGTGACAAGGCGGCCGAAGCCAGCTTCAAAGAGGTAAAAGAAGCCTACGAAATTCTAACCGACAGCGATAAGAAGGCGGCCTATGACCAGTTTGGTCACGCGGGTGTCGATCCTAATCGCGGCGGTGGCGGATTTGGCGGCGGCGCCGACTTCGGTGATGTATTCGGTGACGTATTTGGTGACATCTTCGGTGGTGGACGCCGTGGTGGCCAGCGTCAGGCGGCGCGCGGCTCAGATCTGCGTTACAACCTGGAACTGTCACTGGAAGAGGCGGTACGTGGCCTGACCAAAGAGCTACGTATTCCGACCTTAGCCACCTGTGACCTTTGTGACGGTAGCGGTGCCAAGAAAGGCAGCTCACCCACCACATGTGGTACCTGTCACGGTCAGGGCCAGGTGCAGATGCGCCAAGGTTTCTTCGCAGTGCAGCAAGCCTGTCCTACCTGTCATGGCCGCGGTAAGATCATCAAAGATCCTTGCGGTAAGTGTCATGGCGAAGGCCGCGTAGAGAAGAGCAAGACACTGTCGGTGAAAATTCCTGCGGGCGTGGATACCGGCGATCGCATTCGTCTGTCGGGCGAAGGGGAAGCGGGCGAGTTCGGCGCGCCTCCAGGGGATCTCTATGTACAGGTCACAGTGCGTGAGCATGCCATCTTCGTACGTGACGGTAACAACCTCTACTGCGAAGTGCCTATTTCATTTAGCACGGCGGCATTGGGCGGTGAGATCGAAGTGCCGACACTCGATGGCAAGGTCAACCTGAAGATCCCATCGGAAACCCAGACGGGCCGTATGTTCCGTCTGCGTGGCAAAGGGGTTAAGTCGGTGCGCAGCCATGCGGTCGGCGACCTGCTATGTAAGGTGGTGATGGAAACGCCGGTGAATTTGAGCGACAAGCAAAAAGAGCTGCTACGTGAGTTCGATAACACCCTGACGGGTTCATCAAAGAAGCACAGCCCTAAGGCGGAAGGCTTCTTCGATGGCGTGAAGAAGTTCTTTCAGGACTTGAACAGCTAAGCCTTGCTGATACACAATTAAAAACCTCGCAATGCGAGGTTTTTTTATCGCTACATGTTTTATACCAATCGTAGTAAATAATTGATCATGCTAGTTTGTTAAAACGTCCGATAACTGCGTTACTATTTTTGATTGTAGAATAACTACTTATCGAAAAATTCTGCCTTGTTCTCGAGCGTTTTTCCTGCACTATTTCTGAACACTTACTTACCGTGATTGGTATTAGCTATCTTTAAATAGCCAAGAATAAAGTTTCATAACGAGAAGGGATAAGAGATGAAACAGTTAACTGCGGCGCTGGTAATACTTTTATTAGCCGGCTGCGCTACCACACAATCGCCCACAGGGCGTAAACAGACCCTGCTGTTTTCAGCCCAGCAGATGGATCTGATGGGGGCCGAATCTTTTGCCGAGATGAAGAAGCAGCAGAAGGTGAGCCTGGATAAGCAGGTCAATCAGTATGTGGCCTGTGTGGCCAACCGCATCACCTCGGTATTGCCGGGCCGTCAGCCCAACTGGGAAGTGGTGGTGTTCGAATCGGATCAGGTGAACGCCTTCGCCTTGCCTGGAGGGCATATCGGCGTCTATACCGGATTGCTCAAGGTGGCGAAGAGTCAGGATCAGCTGGCGACCGTCATTGGCCATGAGGTGGCCCACGTGCTGGCCAATCATAGCAACGAGCAGGTGTCACGGGCGCAGATGACAGGCGTTGGCATGCAGATCGCCGGCGCCGCCATCGATGTCAGCGGCCTGAGCAACAAGGACCTCTACATGTCGGCCCTGGGCCTGGGCGCTCAATATGGCTTTATCCTGCCCTATGGCCGTGCCCAGGAGAGTGAGGCCGATGTCATGGGCGTCGAGTTGATGGCCAGAGCCGGGTTTGACCCGAGCCAGAGCATCAGCCTGTGGCTGAACATGGCCAAGGCGGGAGGCAGCCAGGGCCCAGAGCTGCTGTCGACCCATCCGTCCCATGACCACCGTATCGCCGATCTGCAGCAGATGCTGCCGGAGGTGACGCCGCTGTATCGAGCCGCGAGCGCCAGTGGAAAAAATCGCTGTGACTAGGGGCTGTTGACCTTTCCTGTTTGTTTTTACAGCAAAAGCTGCCCGAAGGGTTCATCTAAACGCGCCTTGCTCTTTGTTATTCGCAATTTACATAGTGCAACTATGCTTCATTGCTCTCGCCTTGAGCAAACCGCGTTTAGATTGAACAAAAAGTAAACCTGAAAGATAAACAGACCCTAGGGGCAATTTTTAGGTTTTTTATCACAGTCTGTGATAAAATCCGCCGCGAAATTAATTGAATAAATGAGAGTACAATCATTATGTCTGATAAGTTCACCACAATTGAACAGCACGCCAGCTACGGCGTTGGCCGCCAATTAGGCGAGCAACTCGCAGCTAACTCATTCGAAGGTATCGATATTTCAGCTGTTCAGGTTGGTCTGTCAGATGCGTTTGAAGGTAAAGAGAGTGCTGTCTCTATGCAAGATCTTCAAACTGCATTCACTGAGATTAGTCAGCGTATTCAAAAGGTTCAGGAAGAAGCTGCTGCGGCTGCATCGGCCGAAGGCGAAGCTTTCCTGGCTGAAAACCAAAAGCGTGACGGCGTTGTGACCCTGGAGTCTGGTCTGCAATATGAGATCATCACCGAAGGTTCAGGCGACAAGCCAAGCTATGATTCGACTGTGCGTACTCACTACCATGGTACTTTCATCAGCGGTGACGTATTCGACAGTTCAGTACTGCGCGACCAGCCTGCCGAGTTCCCAGTATCTGGCGTGATCGCCGGTTGGACCGAGGCACTACAACTTATGCCTGTTGGTTCTAAGTGGAAGCTGTATGTACCGCATCACCTGGCCTATGGCGAGCGTGGCGCAGGTGCCTCAATTCCTCCTTATTCGGCACTCGTGTTCGAAGTGGAATTGCTCGACATTATCTAATCGAAATAGCCTAAGCGTTTGCTTAGGCTTTTTTTTGAAATGATTTGGCGTTAGCCTTGTGCTCAAATAACCGCAGCAAATGTTTAGGAGAATTAGATGACAGAGCAAGTAAGAGTGGCGATAACCGGTGGCAGTGGTCGCATGGGCCGAACTCTTATTGAATCGGCAAAACTCAGCAGCAACATCTATTTAGGTGCGGCGGTTGAGCGTGCGGGTTCCACATTGATAGGTGTCGATGCGGGCGAACTCGCCGGTGTGGGCGCGATGAATGTTGCCATCACTGATTCGCTGGACAATGCCGTAGACGATTTCGATATCCTGATCGACTTTACCTCGCCCGAGGCCAGTGTGGTGCATACCGACTGGTGTTCTCGTAACGGTAAGGCGATCGTCATCGGCACCACTGGCTTTAATCATGCCCAGAAAGAGCAGATTGCCGCCTACGCCGAGAACACGCCTATCGTGATGGCGCCTAACATGTCTGTGGGGGTCAACCTGATGTGGCGCCTTTTGGAGCTGGCCGCCGAGGTGATGGGCGACTACACAGATATCGAGATCATCGAAGGCCACCACAGACATAAGAAAGATGCGCCTTCGGGCACTGCACTTAAGATGGGCGAGGTGATCGCCGAAGTCTTGGGTCGAGATCTGGAAAAATGCGCCGTCTATGGCCGTGAGGGGATCACCGAAGAGCGTAGCCGTGAGACCATAGGCTTCTCTACCATTCGCGCCGGAGATTTGGTGGGTGAGCACACCGCCATGTTTGCCGATATCGGTGAACGTCTGGAGATCACCCATAAAGCCTCGAGTCGTATGACCTTTGCCAACGGTGCCATGCGCGCCGCATTTTGGCTAGGCGATCAGGGCCCCGGATTATACGACATGCAACAGGTCTTGGGCCTGAAGGATTAGTATTTAAAAAAAACGCCAATTTGGCGTTTTTTTTTGAAAGAAA
This sequence comes from Shewanella sp. KCT, assembly GCF_007636505.1. Lineage (NCBI taxonomy): Bacteria > Pseudomonadati > Pseudomonadota > Gammaproteobacteria > Alteromonadales > Shewanellaceae > Shewanella > Shewanella sp. KCT. Next base: position 128,844 of record NZ_LVDJ01000012.1, on the reverse strand, counting down.
GTACCGCTTATCTATAGACGAACTTCACAATTACCTTTAAAATTGTCGGAATTTGTCAAAATTTCGTATTTAAGCGGAAGTTGGTATTTTAAAAGTAAAATAAAACCTTATTATTCAATGGCTTGGCTCTTTTCGGAGGTCGCGTTGACAAAGTCTGCCTTACTCGTACTCGAAGATGGAACCGTATTCTCTGGCACTGCAATCGGTGCTGATGGACTCGCAGTTGGTGAAGTGGTATTTAACACTTCCATGACGGGTTACCAAGAGATCCTCACGGATCCTTCCTATTCTCGTCAAATTGTTACTCTAACCTACCCACACATTGGTAACACTGGTACCAATAGTGAAGATACCGAATCTGAAGCCGTCCATGCATGTGGTCTGATCATCCGCGATCTACCGCTACTGGCGAGCAACTTCAGAAATCAGCAATCCCTCAGCGATTACCTAAAAAGCAATAATGTTGTAGGCATTGCCGATATCGACACACGTAAACTAACACGTATCCTCAGGGAAAAAGGGGCACAAGCGGGTGCCATCTTAGTGGGTGACATGGATGAAGCTAAGGCGCTGGCGGCTGCCAAGGCGTTCCCTGGCTTGAAAGGCATGGACTTGGCCAAAGAAGTGACCACGCAGAAGCAATACCAATGGCGTAGCGGTAGCTGGCGTCTGGTGGGCGGCCTGCCGAGCGACACCCCTGAGTCAGAACTGAAATACAAGGTCGTGGCCTACGACTACGGCGTTAAGCGCAACATCCTGCGTATGCTGGTTGACCGTGGCTGCGATGTGACTGTAGTACCGGCGCAAACCCCTGCTGCTGAAGTGCTGGCGATGAATCCAGATGGCATCTTCCTGTCAAACGGCCCTGGTGACCCAGAGCCATGTGACTACGCCATCGAAGCGATTCAGGCTTTCCTCAAGACTGACATTCCACTCTTCGGTATCTGCCTTGGCCATCAGCTGTTGGCACTGGCCTCAGGCGCTAAGACACTGAAGATGAAGTTTGGTCACCATGGTGCCAACCACCCGGTGAGCAACCTGGAGAAGGGCAACGTGATGATCACCAGTCAGAACCATGGTTTTGCTGCCGATGAGACCAGCCTGCCGGCCAACGTTAAGGTGACCCATAAGTCGCTGTTTGATGGCTCGTTGCAGGGTATTCACCTGACCGACAAGCCAGCGTTCAGCTTCCAGGGCCACCCTGAGGCAAGCCCGGGTCCGCACGACGCCGCGCCGCTGTTCGATCACTTTATCGAGTTGATCGAAGAATATCGTCATAACGCCAAGTAGTCCGGGAGAAAGTTTCAGCAATGCCAAAACGTACAGACATAAAAAGTATTCTTATCCTGGGTGCCGGCCCGATTGTAATCGGTCAGGCATGTGAGTTCGACTACTCGGGTGCCCAGGCGTGTAAGGCGCTTCGTGAAGAGGGATACCGGGTTATTCTGGTGAACTCTAATCCAGCGACCATCATGACAGACCCAGAGATGGCCGATGCCACTTACATCGAGCCAATTCACTGGGAAGTGGTGCGCAACATCATCGCTAAGGAACGTCCCGATGCGATTCTACCGACCATGGGCGGTCAGACGGCACTGAACTGTGCCCTGCGCCTTGAGGCAGAAGGTGTGCTGGCCGAATTTAACGTCGACATGATAGGCGCGACCGCCGATGCCATCGACAAGGCCGAAGACCGTAGCCGTTTCGATGCGGCGATGAAGAAGATTGGTCTCGAGTGTCCTCGCGCCGGTATCGCCCGCAGTATGGAAGATGCCTACGAGGTACTCGAGCAGGTTGGTTTCCCTTGTATTATCCGTCCATCATTCACCATGGGTGGCTCGGGCGGTGGTATCGCCTACAACAAGGAGGAGTTCGAGGAGATCTGTTCTCAGGGTCTCGAGCTGTCACCGACCAACGAACTGCTGATCGATGAGTCGCTCATCGGTTGGAAAGAATATGAGATGGAAGTGGTTCGTGATCGCAACGATAACAGTATCATCGTCTGCTCTATCGAAAACTTCGATCCTATGGGCGTGCACACCGGTGATTCAATCACAGTCGCACCGGCGCAGACCCTGACCGACAAAGAATATCAGCTGATGCGTAACGCATCGCTAGCGGTACTGCGTGAGATCGGCGTAGAAACCGGTGGTTCAAATGTTCAGTTCGGTATCAACCCGAAAGATGGCCGTATGGTGATCATCGAGATGAACCCGCGTGTATCGCGTTCATCTGCCCTGGCATCGAAAGCGACAGGTTTCCCTATCGCCAAGATAGCCGCCAAGCTGGCGGTGGGCTTCACCCTGGATGAGCTGAGCAACGACATCACTGGCGGTGCAACGCCAGCCTCGTTCGAGCCTGCCATCGACTACGTGGTTACTAAGGTGCCACGCTTCAACTTCGAGAAATTTGCCGGTGCAAATGACCGTCTGACCACTCAGATGAAGTCTGTGGGTGAGGTGATGGCGATTGGTCGTACCTTCCAAGAGTCGCTGCAAAAAGCACTGCGCGGCCTCGAGGTAGGCGTTAATGGCCTAGATCCTATCGTCGATGTCGAAGATAACGATGCCCTGTCGCGCATTCGCCACGAGCTGAAAGAGCCAGGCGCCGAGCGTATCTGGTATATCGCCGATGCCTTCCGCGCCGGTCTGAGCATGGATGCCATCTTCAAGCTGACCAATATCGACCCTTGGTTCCTGGTGCAGATTGAAGAGCTGCTATCACTTGAGAACCAAGTGAAAGAAGCTGGCATGGCTAGCATGGACAAAGATTTCCTTTACAAGCTCAAGCGTAAAGGTTTCTCCGATGCACGTCTCGCGGCCCTGATGGGTGTTAGCGAGTCTGAGATGCGTAAGCTGCGTTACCGTTACGAAGTGTACCCAGTGTACAAGCGCGTCGATACCTGCGCCGCCGAGTTCTCGACTGATACCGCCTACATGTACTCGACCTATGAGGAAGAGTGTGAGGCTAACCCATCTAACCGTGACAAGATCATGGTGCTGGGTGGTGGTCCTAACCGTATCGGCCAGGGTATCGAATTCGATTACTGCTGTGTGCACGCGGCGCTTGCCCTGCGTGAAGATGGTTACGAGACCATCATGGTCAACTGTAACCCAGAGACAGTCTCTACCGACTACGATACCTCTGACAGACTCTATTTCGAATCTGTGACACTGGAAGATGTGCTGGAGATCGTGCGTATCGAGCAGCCTAAAGGGGTTATCGTGCAGTACGGTGGTCAGACACCGCTGAAACTGGCTCGTGACCTGGAAGCCGCTGGTGTGCCAATTATTGGTACCAGCCCGGATGCCATTGACCGCGCCGAAGACCGTGAGCGTTTCCAGCAGGCGATTCAACGCCTGGAGATGAAGCAGCCGGAAAACGATACCGTCACTACGGTAGAGGGCGCAGTGATCGCCGCCGAGCGTATCGGGTACCCGCTAGTGGTACGTCCATCCTACGTACTGGGTGGCCGCGCGATGGAGATCGTCTACGACGAGCAAGACCTGCGTCGTTACTTCAACGAAGCGGTTAGCGTCTCTAACGCCTCACCAGTATTGCTGGACCGCTTCCTCGACAACGCCACCGAGGTGGATATCGATGCGGTATGTGACGGCACGACCGTAGTGGTTGGCGCCATCATGGAGCATATCGAGCAGGCGGGTGTTCACTCGGGTGACTCAGGTTGTTCGCTGCCGCCATACACACTTAGCCAGGAGATCCAGGATCAGATGCGCGAACAGGTGCGTAAACTGGCGATGGAACTCGGCGTTGTGGGTCTGATGAACGTGCAGTTCGCGGTACAAGACAACACCATCTACATGATCGAGGTTAACCCACGTGCGGCTCGTACCGTGCCATTCGTCTCTAAGGCGACGGGTGTACCGCTAGCTAAGATCGCCGCGCGCGTCATGGCCGGTCAGAGTCTGGAAGAGCAGGGCTTTACCAAAGAGGTAATTCCACCTTTCTACTCGGTGAAAGAAGTGGTGCTGCCGTTTAACAAGTTCCCGGGTGTTGACCCGCTACTTGGCCCTGAGATGCGCTCGACCGGTGAGGTCATGGGCGTGGGCGCTACCTTCGCCGAGGCGTACGCCAAGGCTGAACTGGGGGCGACCTCTGAGGTGCCTAAGTCGGGCCGTGCGCTGCTCTCTGTACGTAACAGCGACAAGAAGCGTGTTGCCGACCTGGCCGCCAAGCTGATTGAGCTGGGCTATGAGATCGATGCCACCCACGGCACAGCAGTCGTGCTGGGCGAGGCGGGTATCAATCCTCGTCTGGTGAACAAGGTACACGAAGGTCGTCCGCACATTCTTGACCGTATCAAGAACGATGAGTACACCTATATCGTGAACACTACCGAAGGCCGTCAGGCGATCGAAGACTCACGTCAGCTACGTCGTGGCGCGCTGCGTTACAAGGTGAACTACACCACGACCTTGAACGCCGCTTTTGCGACCTGTATGGCGCACTCTGCCGACAGTCGCACCAATGTGACCTCAGTGCAGGAGCTGCACCAGCGCATTAAAGGCTAAGGGTTAACCCTTACGAAAAGGCCGCGCAAGCGGCCTTTTTTATGGGCATTCAATTAGTTGAAATAGATATAACAAGGCAATCTCGATACTGGGCTAATGACGCCATCTTGCTTGCCTTGGGCGCGCCATGGAACACTCAGTTCTGAGGGCGCGCTAACAAACTCTTGGGGATCCGATAGCTTCTCTATGCATCAGGGTATAGAATAGATGGATTCCAAGCGTTCTTTATTCCTGGTCAGTGGCCCAAGTGGTCAGGCTGACTAGGCTGCTTTTGTTTTGAGGAGACGAGTGTTCCTATGAATAAGGTTCCAATGACAGTTGTTGGTGCAAATCAACTGCGTGAAGAGTTAGATTTTTTGAAGTTTGAGAAGCGTCCAAAAATTGCCGAGGCCATTGGGATTGCACGTGAACTGGGCGACTTGAAAGAGAACGCCGAATACCACGCCGCCCGCGAAGAGCAGGGGTTGTGTGAGGCCCGCGTGCGCGATATCGAAGGCAAGCTGTCTCACGCGCAGATCATCGACGTGACCAAGATGGAAAACACAGGCCGGGTGATTTTCGGCACCACGGTAACCATTTTGAACTTGGATACCGAAGAGGAATTTACCTACCGTATCGTGGGTGAAGATGAAGCCGATATTAAGGCCAATCTGATTTCTGTGACCTCGCCGATCGCTCGCGGCCTGGTGGGTAAATCGGAAGGAGATGAAGTCTCTATTCAGACTCCGGGTGGCATGACAGATTATGAGATCACTGCAGTAGAGTATATCTAAACTGATAATGCTCGATTCATGCCCACAAAAAAGCCGCTATCGATAGCGGCTTTTTTGTTGAGTCCAGGAGCTATTTGGCTCTTGGTACGGCAATCTTCATCTCTGGAGATTGACGGAATAGGACCAATACGTGACCGATAAGCTGAACCTTTTCAGCTTGAGTTTCGCGTACAATGGCGTCAACGACTGCATTTTTTAGCTCTCTGTCTCCAGAGGCAACTTTCACTTTGATTAATTCATGATGAGAGAGTGCATTATCAATTTCAGCCAGTACACCTTCAGTCAGGCCATTGGCACCAAGCTGCACAACAGGCTTGAGGTTATGCGCTAAGCCTTTTAGATGCTGTTTTTGTTTGGTTGTTAAGTTCATTTCTACCAACTTTATGCTGAGTTACTGTTGAAAAACCGCTATTCTACCCTCATATAGCCTTTGTGTAACTCATATTTGTTGCGGATTTTAAATGTCAGGTAAAAAACGAACAGCCAGTTCCACCCGTTGGATGCAGGAACATTTCGATGATCATTATGTTAAGTTGTCGCAGAAACGGGGATTGCGTTCGCGCGCTGCGTTTAAAATAGAAGAGATACAACAAAAGGATAAGCTGATTCGCCCCGGCATGACTGTGGTGGATCTCGGGGCAGCCCCTGGGGGCTGGTCGCAGATTGCCGTCAAGCTGGCGGGAGAGACGGGTAAGGTTATCGCCTGCGATATTCTGCCTATGGACCCTATCGTCGGTGTCGATTTTCTGCAAGGTGATTTTCGTGAGGAGAAGGTGCTTAACGCCTTACTCGAACGCGTAGGCGATGCTAAAGTCGATGTTGTATTGTCGGATATGGCACCTAATATGAGTGGTACGGGCGGTGTAGATCAGCCGCGCGCCATGTATTTGGTGGAGCTGGCACTGGATATGTGTCATCAGGTGTTGGCACCAAATGGTAGTTTTGCTGTCAAAGTCTTTCAGGGGGAGGGCTTTGATGAGTATATGAAGGCGGTGAGAGAGGCATTTACCACCGTTAAAACACGTAAGCCAGACTCGTCGCGACCGCGTTCGCGTGAAGTCTATCTTGTGGCGACGGGTTACAAGTTGTAGTAACCTAACGTCAGTAACCGCAAGACTGTATGAGGTCTAGTAATTTTGAGTGATATGGCAAAAAATTTAATTCTCTGGGTTGTCATCGCCGTCGTGCTGATGTCAGTGTTTCAGGGCTACTCCCCCTCTTCATCGAACTCCATGAAGATGGATTATTCAACTTTCTTGGATGATGTTCGCTCCGGCCAGATCAACACCGTCGAGGTGAAGAGTGACCAGCGTACCATCGAGGGTACCAAAAGAACCGGGGAAAAATTTACCACTATCATGCCTATGTATGATCAGGATCTGATCAACGATCTTGACCGTAAGGGTGTGACCATGAAAGGTCAGGAAGCCGAAGAGTCAGGTTTCCTTACACAGATCTTCATCTCTTGGTTCCCTATGCTGTTACTCATCGGGGTATGGATCTTCTTCATGCGCCAGATGCAGGGCGGTGGCGGTAAAGGCGCCATGTCTTTCGGTAAGAGTAAAGCCAAGTTGATGAGCGAAGATCAGATCAAGACCACCTTTGGTGACGTCGCCGGTTGCGACGAGGCCAAGGAAGATGTCAAAGAGCTGGTCGATTACCTTAAAGAGCCCACTAAGTTCCAGAAACTGGGTGGCCGTATTCCTACCGGTGTCCTTCTCGTTGGTCCTCCAGGTACGGGTAAGACCCTACTTGCCAAAGCGATTGCCGGCGAGGCCAAGGTGCCTTTCTTCACGATTTCCGGTTCTGACTTCGTTGAGATGTTTGTCGGTGTCGGTGCCTCTCGTGTCCGTGATATGTTTGAGCAGGCGAAGAAGTCTGCGCCTTGTATCATCTTCATCGATGAGATCGATGCCGTAGGTCGCCAGCGCGGCGCCGGTGTCGGTGGTGGTCACGACGAACGTGAGCAGACCCTAAACCAGATGCTGGTTGAGATGGATGGCTTCGAGGGTAACGAAGGTATTATCGTTATCGCCGCGACTAACCGTCCCGACGTATTGGATGCCGCCTTGCTGCGTCCGGGTCGTTTCGACCGTCAAGTGGTGGTTGGCTTGCCAGACGTACGTGGTCGTGAGCAGATCCTTAAGGTGCATATGCGTAAGGTGCCGCTGGCCGATGACGTTAAGGCGAGCGTGATTGCCCGCGGTACGCCAGGCTTCTCTGGTGCCGATCTGGCTAACCTGGTCAACGAAGCTGCGCTGTTTGCCGCCCGTGGTAATCGCCGCGTGGTGGGCATGGAAGAGTTTGAGAGCGCCAAAGATAAGATCATGATGGGCGCCGAGCGCCGCACCATGGTGATGTCAGAAGAAGAGAAAGAGATGACCGCCTATCACGAAGCGGGTCACGCTATCGTCGGCTGTCTGGTGCCTGAGCACGACCCTGTGCACAAGGTGACTATCATTCCTCGCGGCCGCGCCTTGGGTGTGACCTTCTTCCTGCCTGAGGCCGATGCCATTAGCCAGAGCCGTCGTAAGCTCGAGAGTCAGATCTCTGTGGCCTATGGTGGACGTATTGCCGAGGAGTTGATCTACGGCAGCGAGCGTGTCTCTACCGGTGCTTCTCAAGACATCAAGTATGCGACTACGATTGCGCGTAACATGGTGACTCAATGGGGCTTCTCTGAAAAGCTGGGTCCCGTGCTATATGCCGAAGATGAGGGCGAAGTGTTCCTCGGTCGTAGCATGGCTAAGGCGCAGCATATGTCGGATGAGACCGCATCGATTATCGACCTCGAAGTGAAGCAGCTGATCGACAACAACTATGGACGCGCGCATCAGTTCTTGACCGATAACATGGATATCCTTCATGCGATGAAAGATGCCCTGATGAAGTACGAGACCATAGATTCAACACAGATTGACGATCTGATGGCTCGCCGTGAAGTGCGCCCGCCAGCCGATTGGAACATGGATGAAAATGGTTCTAACGGTAAGGGTAAAGGTGGCCACGGTGAAGCGGTTACTTCGCCAGAGCCTGGCGAAACGCCTGCCGCGGAACCGGCAAGCGAGCCGAAAGAAGGTGATGAATCACCTGTGATTAAGTAAGCTTTATTGCGATAGGTAAAACCCATAATGTCAGAAAACCCCGTCAGGGGTTTTCTTGTTTCAGTTAATCAGTAAGAGATTAAGGAGCCTGTTTTGAAGCAAGGGTTTCAACTCGTTTGTGGTAATAAGTGTCTGGATCTTTCTCAGCCTAGGGTGATGGGGATCCTCAATGTTACTCCAGATTCATTTTCAGACGGTGGCCGTTTTACCAGCATAGAACGTGCTAGTCGTCATGCCGACACTCTAGTCAGTGAGGGCGCCAGCATCATAGATATCGGCGGTGAGTCGACCCGCCCAGGTGCAGCAGAAGTCAGCGTGCAAGATGAGCTGGATAGGGTGGTCCCCCTGGTTGAATATGTCAGTGCCAATCATGATGTGTGGATCTCGGTCGATACCAGCAAGCCAGAGGTAATGAGTGAGGCGGTTGCCGCCGGTGCTCATCTGATCAACGATGTTCGCGCTTTGCAGGAGCCTGGTGCCTTAGCCGTGGCCGCCAAGCTGAATGTGCCTGTCTGTTTGATGCATATGCAGGGACAGCCCAGAACCATGCAAGATGCGCCCGTGTATCAGGATATCATAACGGATGTCAGTGCTTTCTTTGAGGAGCGTATCGAGGCGTGTCTGGATGCCGGAATCGCTAGAGACAATCTGTTGCTGGACCCAGGGTATGGCTTTGGCAAGACGCTGTCACACAACTATGAATTGTTAAACCGTCAGGCCGAGCTTAAGGCTTTCGGTCTGCCGTTGCTTATCGGCCTGTCTCGCAAGAGCATGATTGGCAACCTGCTAAATGTACCGCCGAGCGAGCGTCTGGCGGGCAGCCTGAGCGCCGCGCTCTTGAGTATTCAGCAGGGGGCACATATTATTCGTGTCCATGATGTAAAACCGACCATGGATATGATCGAGGTCATGCAGGCTTGCGCCAATTATCAGGCATTATAGAGTGATGCGCGGCGCTAAGAGCGGCCGCGTCAACTGGATTAAATAGGAAAGACCCTGGGATGGGGCAGAGGTAATAACAAGTGAGAAAATTCTTCGGAACCGATGGTATCAGAGGCAAGGTGGGCGCGGGTAAGATGACCCCGGAATTGGCGCTCAAACTTGGCTGGGCGGCGGGGCGTGTATTATCCCGCGCCGGCACTAAGAAGGTGATCATAGGTAAGGATACGCGTATTTCAGGCTATCTGTTCGAGTCTGCGATGGAAGCTGGCCTGTCGGCCGCTGGTTTGAATGTGATGTTGATGGGCCCAATGCCGACACCGGCTGTGGCCTATCTGACCCGTACCTTCAGAGCGGAAGCCGGTGTGGTGATCAGCGCATCTCACAATCCTTACTATGATAACGGTATCAAGTTCTTCTCTACCGACGGTAGCAAACTGGATGACGAGGTAGAGCTAGAGATCGAGCGAGAACTGGAAAAGCCGCTGGAGTGTGTCGAGTCACACCTGCTGGGTAAGGTGTCGCGTATCGAAGACGCCGCCGGTCGTTATATCGAATACTGTAAGGGTAATTTCCCTGCCGAGCATACCCTCAACGGCCTAAAGATAGTGGTCGACTGTGCCCACGGGGCAACCTACCACATTGCGCCGAGTGTGTTTCGTGAGCTAGGCGCCGAGGTGATCACCATAGGTGACAAGCCAGATGGCATCAACATCAACCATGAGGTGGGCGCTACCTCTATGGGTAAGATCCGCGAGACAGTGATCGCCGAGAAGGCGGATCTGGGTATCGCACTGGATGGCGATGGTGACCGCATCATGATGGTGAATCGCCATGGTAAGGTGATCGACGGTGATGAGATCCTCTATATCCTGGCCTGTGATGCTCAGGACCGCGGCGTGCTAAAAGGCGGCGTGGTCGGTACCCTGATGTCTAACCTGGGGCTGGCTCTTGCGCTCAAGGCCCGTGATATTCCCTTTGCCCGCTCTAAGGTGGGTGACCGTTATGTGATGGAGCTGCTCAAAGAGAAAGATTGGCGCATCGGTGGTGAGAACTCTGGCCATATCCTGAACCTGGATCATGGCACCACGGGGGATGGTATCGTCGCCGGTATTCTGGTGCTGGCGGCCATGTGTCGTAAGCAGGCGACCCTTGAGGAGCTGACCGAAGGCATTAAGATGCTGCCGCAGGTGCTGGTGAATGTCAGATTTGAAGGTACTCACAACCCGTTAGAGGCCGATAGCGTATTGAGTGCTCAGGCGGAAGTGGAAGCCAAACTTGGTGAACGTGGCCGCGTATTGCTGCGTAAGTCGGGCACAGAGCCGCTGATTCGTGTCATGGTCGAAGGCGATGTAGTCAGTGATGTAAAAGCCCACGCAAACTATATTGCCGAGGCTATTAAGGCGTTGGTTTAAGGCCCTTGTACAGGATTTAGCCTTGCCGGGTTAAATCCTGTGCTAATTACCCCTCGCAAGGATAAAAAGTAATCGCTTCGACACTTTATCGCAAAAATTCGAGATTTAGGTATTGTAACTTAACAAGTGGTTCGCTATTATTCAGCCCGCTTTCAGAAGGAGACAGTGATGGCACTAAGACGCCCAATGGTCGCTGGTAACTGGAAAATGAACGGTACTGCGCAACTAGCGCAAGAGTTGTTTACCAAGTTTGCTACCAAGCTTCAAAATGATTCTGCGGAAGTGGTCTTGTGTCCACCAAGTATTTTTCTTGAAAGTGTTCGTCAGCAACTCGATGCTAACAAAGAAGCCTTAAACGGTTGCTTGGTTAGAATGGGTGCCCAAAACCTGAGTCAGCATGACTTCGGTGCCTATACAGGCGAAGTATCTGGGCAGATGCTGAAAGATTCTGGATGTCGCTATGTGATTATCGGTCACTCCGAGCGTCGTAGAATGTACGGCGAAACCAGCGATATCGTGGCGGAAAAATTTGCCGCCGCACAGAAGCATGGTTTGACCCCTATCTTATGTGTAGGTGAGTCAGGTCCGGCGCGTGAAGCAAGACGCACCTTCGAGGTGATTGCAGAAGAGCTGGATGTGGTCATCGAGAAGAATGGCACCATGGCTTTTGATAATGCGATTATCGCCTATGAGCCTCTTTGGGCCGTAGGGACAGGTAAGAGCGCTACGCCAGAGCAGGCGCAGGAAGTACACGCGTTTATTCGCAAGCGTCTCTCTGAAGTGTCTCCGTATATCGGAGAGAATATCAGGATTTTGTACGGTGGTAGCGTAACGCCGAGTAATGCAGCAGATCTATTTGCTCAGCCTGATGTAGATGGTGGACTGATAGGCGGTGCTAGCTTAAACTCTACCGAGTTTTTAAGTTTATGTTCGATAGCGATGAGCGCATAATATGTACGAAGTTCTAATGGTTATTTACTTGTTGGTTGCGTTGGGCCTGATTGGCTTGATCCTCATCCAGCAAGGTAAGGGAGCTGACATGGGGGCCTCTTTCGGCGCCGGTGCATCAGCCACTCTGTTCGGTTCTTCTGGTTCGGGTAACTTTTTGACCCGTTCCACAGCGATACTGGCTATTGCCTTCTTTGCCCTGAGTCTGACGATTGGCAACTTGAGCGCAAACCACGCTAAAACAGAAGAATCTTGGAAAGATTTAGGTGCCGATGCGGCGGCCGTAACTGAACAAGTTACCGATGCAGCAAAAGACGCACAAAAGTCAGAAGATAAGATCCCTGACTAATCGCTCGAAAGAGCAAGGCGCGACTTAGATTTGACCCAAGGTTGATTTAGGTAGCGTGACTGGAAAAGATGAGTCTCCTCAAACTCACAAAAATTCTTAACCAGTCGAAGTAACGATCACATGCGGATGTGGTGGAATTGGTAGACACGCCATCTTGAGGGGGTGGTGAGCCTAGCTCGTGAGGGTTCAAGTCCCTCCATCCGCACCAAATTTAGATTGAGCCTAGCTTGGTCTGAATCGATAAAGTGGCAGAGGTTGCTGCCTTTATCATTGCAAATATTGTTCACAATCAATATAATTGCAGCAGTTGACGCGGGGTGGAGCAGTTTGGTAGCTCGTCGGGCTCATAACCCGAAGGTCGTCGGTTCAAATCCGGCCCCCGCAACCAGCTTCCCAGTGATGAAGCAGCGCTTCATTTCTGTTACAGGTTCTGAATGATATGACCTCGTGATTACGGGGTTTTTTGTTATCTGGACTTTTGAAATATCGTCATTTGATGATGTCGTACTGGGGCTTTATGCCCTTTTTTGTTTTTCGGGGGGTAACCTTGGCAACTTTAGAAAGTAAGCTGGAACAGATGCTTATCGCACCAGTTGAAGCATTGGGCCATAGTCTGTGGGGATTGGAATATGTACAGGCAGGCAAGCATTCAGTGCTGCGTGTATATATAGATAATGAAAACGGCATCTTTATCGATGATTGTGCCGATGTCAGTCGCCAGATCAGTGCCGTGCTCGATGTCGAGGACCCGATTTCGACCGAATATACACTAGAAGTTTCCTCACCGGGTGTCGATAGACCATTATTTACTGCAGAGCAGTATGCACGATACCTAGGTGAAACCGTAAAGGTACAACTGACTATGCCTGTCGCTGGTAGTCGTAATTTAAAAGGGACCGTCGCGGGCGTTGAGGGGCAGATGCTGACCCTTACCGTAGATGGCAACGAACTGATTATTGCCCTGGATAACATCCGTAAGGGCAACTTAATCGCTAAGTTTTGATGGATTCGAGCTGAACGAGGCAAGAGAATGAACAAAGAGATTCTGCTAGTCGCTGAGGCGGTTTCAAATGAGAAGGCCGTGCCACGCGAAAAGATTTTTGAAGCGTTGGAGATTGCGTTAGCGACGGCTACCAAGAAAAAATATGAAGGCGATATCGAAGTTCGTGTCGCTATCGATCGTAAGACAGGCGAGTACGAAACCTTCCGACGTTGGATGGTGGTTGAGGATGAAGGTCAGGCGCTGGAAAATCCTTTCCGCGAGATCACCCTGGAAGCGGCCCGTTACGAAAACCCAGAGATTCAAGTGGGCGAGTATATCGAAGATGAGATCGAGTCAGTCGTCTTCGACCGTATCACCACTCAAACCGCTAAGCAGGTAATCGTACAGAAAGTACGTGAAGCCGAGCGTGCACAGATCGTCGACCAGTTCCTGGAAAAAGAAGGCGAGCTGATCACGGGTGTGGTGAAGAAGAGCAACCGCGAGAGCGTCGTTGTGGATCTGGGTAACAACGCCGACGCCGTGCTGTTCAAAGAAGATCTTATCTCACGTGAGAGCTTCCGTCCTGGCGACCGTGTTCGTGCGCTGCTCTACGCCGTGCGTCCAGAGGCGCGTGGTGCACAGCTGTTCCTGACCCGTACCAAGCCAGACATGCTGATCGAGCTGTTCCGCGTAGAAGTACCGGAAATTGCCGACGAGATGATTGAGATCATGGGAGCAGCTCGTGACCCAGGTTCTCGCGCTAAGATTGCGGTCAAGTCTAATGACCGTCGCATCGATCCTATCGGTGCTTGTGTGGGCATGCGCGGCGCGCGTGTTCAGGCCGTGTCTAATGAGTTAGGCGGCGAGCGCGTTGATATCGTGCTTTGGGATGATAACCCAGCGCAATTTGTGATCAATGCGATGGCGCCGGCCGATGTGGCTTCTATCATAGTCGACGAAGATAACCATTCTATGGATATCGCCGTTGAAGCCGACTCGTTGGCGCAAGCTATTGGCCGTAACGGTCAAAACGTACGTTTGGCGACTCAGTTATCGGGCTGGGAACTAAACGTGATGACAGTGGAAGATATGCAGGCTAAGCATCAGGCGGAAAGCGCCAAGATTGTTAACCTGTTCGTCTCTGCACTGGATGTCGATGAAGATTTTGCTCAAGTACTGGCAGATGAAGGTTTTACCTCACTTGAAGAAGTTGCCTACGTACCTGAGTCAGAGTTGCTTGAAATCGACGGTTTCGACGAGGAGATCGTTGAGGCACTCAGAGAACGCGCTAAGGCTGCGATCTCTACACGGGCTTTGGCATCCGAGGAAGCACTTGACGGTGCTGAGCCAAGCGAAGATTTACTTGCCCTAGAAGGTTTAGAGCGTCACTTGGCGTATGTGTTGGCAAGTAAAGGCGTGATTACGCTTGAAGATTTAGCCGAACAAGGCATTGATGATTTGATCGAGATTGAAGAATTAACAGAAGAAAAGGCTGGTGAGCTCATTATGGCGGCCCGCAATATCTGTTGGTTTGGCGAAGAAGCTTAAGTCGATCAACAGAGGGGATTTTACAGATGGCAGATACCACAGTAGCAAAACTGGCCGAGGAAGTAGGGAAGAGTGCTGATCGATTAGTTGAGCAGTTTTCTGAGGCAGGAATTAAGAAGAGTAAAACAGATACTGTTTCTGAAGAAGAAAAGCAGAAGTTGCTTGAGTTTCTTAAGAAGCAACACGGCGGCGATTCAGCGCCAACCAAGATGACACTGCAACGTAAATCCATTTCGACACTGAGCGTGTCGGGTAGTGGTGGTCAGTCTAAAGATATCAAGGTAGAAGTGCGTAAGAAGCGTACCTTCGTCAAGCGCGACCCGGCGGCAGAAGCCGAGGTGGAAGCTAAGGCCAAGGCAGAAGCTGAAGCCAAGGCAGCTGCCGAAGCAGAAGCTAAGGCAAAGGCTGACGCGGAAGCCAAGGCGAAAGCTGAAGCAGAAGCCGCAGCAAAAGCTAAGGCTAAGGCCGAGGCAGAAGCTAAGGCGAAGAAGGCTGCCGAAGGTAAGCCTGCTGTTGAAGAAACAGCAGAAGAGAAAGCCGCCAAGGTGGAAGAAGCTCGCCTGCTAGCGGCTAAAGAAGCTGCCGCTAAGGCTAAGGCGGATGAAGAAGCTAAGGCTGCAGCCGAAGAAGCACGTCGTCTTGCCGAAGAGAACGAGAAGCGTTGGGCTGAAGAAGAGCGTCTGCGTAAAGAATCTGAAAACAGCGCCGATCACCATGTGACCACATCGACTGAAGCACGTGCCGCCGAAGATTCGGCGGACAGAGATGCCGAACGACGCGGTCGCCGTGCGCGTAAGCCTGCCGGTGGCAAGAAAGAGCCTATCGGCAAGAAGCGTGGCGGTAAAGAAGCTCGTGGTGGTCGTAACAATCGTAATCAGCGCAATGCGCCAGAGTCGATGGACCATGGCTTTAACAAGCCTGCTGCGGCCGTTACCCGTGACGTGACTATCGGCGAAACCGTAACGGTTGCCGAGCTGGCACAGAAGATGGCGGTTAAGGCGACCGAGATCATCAAGCAGATGATGAAGATGGGCTCTATGGTGACCATCAACCAGGTGCTGGATCAGGAAACTGCGCAGCTGGTAGCCGAAGAGATGGGCCACAAGGTGGTTCTGACTCGCGAAAACGAGCTTGAGCATCAAGTACTCGCCGATCGTGACGGCAACGTTAAGGTTGAGCCTCGTGCGCCGGTTGTGACCATCATGGGTCACGTTGACCATGGTAAGACATCGCTACTCGACTATATTCGTCGCGCTAAGGTGGCTTCTGGTGAGGCGGGTGGTATTACCCAGCACATCGGTGCATACCACGTAGAAACCGACAACGGCATGATCACCTTCTTAGATACCCCAGGTCACGCCGCGTTTACCGCGATGCGTGCACGTGGTGCCAAGGCGACCGATATCGTGGTATTGGTTGTTGCAGCCGATGACGGCGTGATGCCACAGACCATCGAAGCGATTCAGCACGCTAAGGCGGGCGGTGTACCGCTTATCGTTGCGGTGAACAAGATTGATAAGCCAGAAGCGGATCCTGATCGCGTTAAGTCTGAACTGTCTCAACACGGCGTGATGTCAGAAGATTGGGGCGGAAACAACATGTTTGTTCACGTGTCAGCTAAGTCTGGTGAAGGTATCGACGAGTTGCTGGAAGGCATCTTGCTTGAAGCCGAAGTACTAGAACTGAAAGCGGTACGCGAAGGCATGGCTGCGGGTGTGGTTGTTGAGTCTAAGCTAGACAAGGGCCGCGGCCCTGTAGCGACCATCCTGGTACAAGAAGGTACCCTGAAGCAGGGCGATATCGTTCTTTGTGGTCTTGAGTACGGTAAAGTCCGTGCGATGAAGGATGAGAACGGTAAGTCGATCACCGAAGCCGGTCCATCGATTCCCGTTGAGATCTTAGGTCTTTCTGGTGTGCCATCTGCCGGTGACGAAGCGACCGTTGTTCGTGACGAGCGTAAGGCACGTGAAGTGGCACTCTACCGTCAAGGTAAGTTCCGTGACGTTAAGCTGGCCCGTCAGCAGAAGTCTAAGCTTGAGAACATGTTCGCTAACATGACAGAAGGCGAAGTCCAAGAGCTGAACATCGTCCTTAAGGCCGACGTACAAGGCTCGCTGGAAGCGATTTCTGACTCACTCAACAAGCTGTCTACCGACGAGGTGAAGGTTAACATCATCGCCAGCGGTGTAGGTGGATTGACCGAGACAGATGCGACTCTGGCGGCTGCGTCAAACGCTATCATGGTTGGTTTCAACGTTCGTGCCGATGCACAGGCGCGTAAGACGATTGAAAGCGAGAGCGTTGACCTGCGTTACTACAGCGTTATCTATCATCTTATCGATGAAGTTAAGGCGGCCATGGGTGGCATGTTGGCACCTGAGTTCAAGCAAGAGATCATTGGTCTTGCCGAAGTGCGTGACGTGTTCAAGTCGCCTAAGATTGGTGCTATCGCAGGTTGTATGGTTACCGAAGGTACCATCAAGCGCAGCGCGCCAATCCGTGTACTACGTGACAACGTAGTGATCTTCGAAGGTGAGCTTGAATCACTGCGTCGCTTCAAGGATGACGTTAACGAAGTTCGTAACGGTATGGAGTGTGGTATCGGCGTGAAGAACTATAATGACGTCAAAGTTGGCGATCAGATTGAGGTCTTCGAAACGGTCGAAATCGCTCGAACCTTATAATACCAATCACAGTAAGTATGTGAGCAGAAATAGCGTATGAAAAACGTTTGAGAACAAGGCAGAATTTTTCGATAAGTAGTTAGACTACAATCAAAAATACTAACGCAATTATCGAACGTTTTAATACGCTAGGATGATTAGCTATTTACTACGATTGGTATCAGTATCAAGGGGCGGCGCAAGCCGCCTTTTTGTTCAGGCATGACCCAGAGTCAAGACGCGACCCAAATAGCAGCGGTTGCAGCTTTACCAAGCCGGTCACCTGTTTTTGAGATGGCAAAATATTATGGCAAGAGAATTTAGTCGTACTCGTCGCATCGCTCAGCAGCTGCAACAGGAGCTGGCTCAGGTGCTGCAACGGGACATCAAAGATCCGCGTATCGGTATGGTGACGGTCAACGACGTCGATGTATCTCGCGATTTGAACTACGCCAAGGTCTATGTCACCTTCTTCGAGGAAGACAAGGCGGTTGTAGAAGAGAAGCTGGCGGCGCTGGAAGCGGCTGCGGGTTATGTTCGCTCTCTGGTGGCGGGTCGTATGAAGCTTAGGGTTATGCCCGAAATCCGCTTCATCTATGATGCGTCGCTGATCGAGGGGATGCGCATGTCTAACCTGGTGAGTCAGGTGATCACCAAGGATAAGGCTAAGGCGGTTGAACACGGTCGTGAAGACGAAGAGCAGGACAATACCGAGCAGGACGATAAATAATGGCGCGTAAACCTAGAGGTCGCTTGGTCGACGGCATAGTGCTGCTGGACAAAGACACGGGAATGAGCTCCAACTTCGCCTTACAGAGAGTAAAGCGAATCTATAACGCCGCCAAGGCGGGTCATACTGGCGCGCTGGACCCTTTAGCGACCGGCATGCTGCCGATCTGCCTGGGTGAGGCCACCAAGTTTTCGCAGCATCTGCTCGATGCCGACAAACGTTACCTGGTGACCGCCAAGCTGGGTGTGCGCACAGATACCAGCGACTCTGACGGTGAGGTGGTGCAGACGCGCCCGATTAACTTCACCGAGCAGCAGCTCGAAGAGGCGCTGGAGCATTTTCGTGGTGAGACCATGCAGGTGCCCTCTATGTACTCGGCGCTCAAGTATCAGGGCCAGCCTCTGTACAAGTACGCCAGAGAAGGCAAAGAGGTGCCGCGCGAGGCGCGTCCTATCAAGGTCTTTGAGCTTAACTTTATTAAGCTTGAGGGTGACGAGCTGACCTTGGACATCCACTGCTCCAAGGGGACCTACATCCGTACCATTACCGATGATCTCGGTGAGATGCTGGGCTGTGGTGCTCACGTCATCATGCTGCGCCGTACAGGCGTTGCCGGTTATCCTTACGATAAGATGGTGACACTGGAGCAGCTTGAGGCCTTGCTTGCCAAGGCGCAGGAAGAGGAGCGTCCGCCTAAGGAACTACTGGATCCCCTGTTGCTGCCCATGGATACCGCGGTGAGCGGCCTCAAAGAGATCAACGTCTCCGATGAGCTGGCCCATTATCTGATGAACGGTAATCCGGTTCAGGTGGCTAATTTGCCCGTCGATGAGTTGGTGCGTATCACCCTAGGTGAGGCGAAACAGTTTGTCGGTATCGGACAGATGAACGACGATGGCTTGCTGGCGCCTAAGCGTCTGGTGGTATTGCACGACGAGCAGGCTTGAGGCTTGCTAAATGGCGCTAAAATCGGTACTATAGCGCGCTCTCTTTGGCTGAGTTAGTGATCGGCTGAAGTTTCTATCTATTTTTGGAGAAAAAAATGTCACTAAGTAAAGAAGTAAAAGCACAAATCCTGGCTGATTTCGGTCGTGGTGAAAATGACACTGGTTCTACTGAAGTTCAGGTTGCTCTGCTAACTGCACAGATCAACCACCTACAAGGTCACTTCAAAGAGCACATCCATGATCATCACTCACGTCGTGGTTTGCTTCGCATGGTTAACTCTCGTCGTAAGCTTCTAGCTTACCTGAAGCGCACTGAAAACGAGCGCTATCAAGAGCTTATCAAGAAGTTAGGTCTACGTCGCTAATCTATCGATTAGTGCTGTAGTGGAAAAAGGAGGCTAAGCCTCCTTTTTTTATGCCTGATTTTCGGAAATGGCTTTAGCTAATCGCTGTGGTGACATTAAAGCGACGATTAAATCTGACTGATGCTGGCGGTGTTGGGGGCTATATAACGGTTCTCGAATTCGCTTATATCCAGCGGTTGGCTGTAGTAGAAGCCCTGGCCTATCTCACAGTCCATCTGTTTTAGCCAGTTAAGCTGCTGCTCATTCTCAATTCCTTCGGCCACGATATGTAGATTTAGCTGCTTGCCGAGCATCAAGATGGTTGAGGCGATGGCGCTCTCGTTAGGCAGATCCGTCACGAAGCAGCGATCTATCTTCATGGTGGTGATCGGCAGATGACGCAGGTAGGAGAGCGAGGAGTAGCCGGTACCGAAGTCATCGACCGCGATACCAAATCCTGCGCCCTTGAGCTGCTCCAGTTTATGGATGGCGAGCTCGATATCATTCATCAGTGAGGTCTCGGTGATCTCCACCTCTAAAAGACTGGGGTCTATCTGGTATCTCAGCGCCAGCTGCTTGATGTCCGGCACCAGGCTGGCATCGGCAAACTGCTGCGAGGCGACGTTGACCGCGATGGGGATGGCGTAGTTGTAGCGCTTACGCCAATGTTTCAGGGTGCGGCAGGCCTCTTCGATGACCCAGCGTCCCAGGGGGATGATGATGCCTGTCTCTTCGGCCACAGGGATGAAAGACATGGGGCTGATGAGTCTGCCATCTTTCTTCCAGCGAATCAGCGCCTCACAGGCGATCACCTTGCCGGTCTTGATATTAAACTTGGGCTGAAAATGCAGCAGGAACTCGTTGTTCTTCAGGGCGTCGTGCAGGGAGGCCTCGGTTCTCAGACGCACCGCGGCCCGCTCAGTCATCTGCTGCTTGAAGAAGGCCCATTGATTAGAGCCAGCCGCCTTGGCGCTGTACATGGCGATATCGGCGTGGCGGATCAGATCTTCGGCGCTCAGACCATCGTCGGGGTAGATGGAGATCCCCACCGACGCGGCGGGATGTATGGTGTGCTCATTCAGCTGTAGTGGCACGTTGAGCTGCATCAGCAGCTTGTCGACAAAGTCGGCGGCCTGATCCGGGGTTCTGGCGTCTTCGGCCAGGATGACAAACTCATCGCCGCCGAGACGCGCCACTGTGCCGCGATCGCCGACGACCCGCTCCAGCACCCTGGCGATACGGGCCAGGAACTGATCCCCCAGGGCATGGCCCAGCGAGTCGTTGACGTTCTTGAAACGGTCGAGGTCGATAAACAGCATGGTAAATTGATGCTTGTGCACCCTGGCGCGCTGAATCGATACCGCTATGGTTTCCAGCAGTAGGGTGCGGTTAGGCAGACCTGTGAGGGGATCCCGGGTCGCCATGCGCCGAAGCTTGCTCTGGGTCTGGCCAAACTGGATTAAGATTTGATTAAATTTTGATGTCACCAGGCCCAGCTCGTCATCCTGGTGGGCGGTTGACGTGGGCAGCAGGTTTTCGTCCGGCAGCTCGGGGTCTATCTTATCAATCGCCTCACTGATCTGGGCGATCGGCTTGGTGAGGAAGCGGTGGAAGATGATGGACAGCGCCATGGTGACCAAGAGTGCCCGGGCCAGGGTGGCCAGAAAGCTAAAGCGTAACTGGGAGAAGAGGGAGTCGGTCAGCTCCTGGGTGTTATAGAAGATGGTCAGGGTGCCGATGATCTGCTGCTTCTCTGTGCCCTCGAAGAAAGAGGGACGGTAGAGGGTGCGGCTTATCTGTTTCAGGTCGCCAAACAGCTTTTCACTGAGCTTACGCACCAGCGGGTTGTCGGTGAAAGGGTTGTTCATGGAGACAAACATGCTGCCATCGTCGAGCTCGATCACCGCCTCGCCCACATGCTCGACCTTGAGTACCCCTTCGAGGGTCTGAGTGGCGAGATTGTCATCCAGTGCCCAGACGGCGTTGGCGGCGGGTTGTTCGATGGAGTCCAGCAGCTCTTCCTGGGCGACCATGAGTTGTTGACGGGCCGAGACACCGACTAAGGCGACTTCGACGATAAAGATGGCAACGGCAAAAAATAACGCTGAAAACACGACCAGTGTCGTCTGTTTCCATGTTAAGGATTTAAACCGAGCGCTCATTTGCCACCCCTTGTTCCTAGTGACCAATCACATTCTATTTTCAGAAAAAGCAGCGATAGACAGAAATTTATCTTTATCTAACCACTTTAGAGAAAAGATTCAGCTTTGTCATCTACATGTGCTCTTTATCTATTGATTAGACTTGCAGTATACTTAGCCGCGAAATTAAGGTTATTAAATTAAGGAAAGGTTCACGTGAATCCAATCGTAAAGAGTTTTGAATATGGTCAGCACACAGTCACACTAGAGACTGGGGTTATTGCACGTCAAGCAGACGCAGCTGTTTTGGCAAGTATGGGCGATACAACAGTATTGGTTACTGTTGTTGGCAAGAAAGCTGAAGAGCCAGGTCGTGACTTTTTCCCGTTAACCGTTAATTACCAGGAAAAAACTTACGCTGCGGGTAAAATCCCTGGTGGATTCTTCAAGCGTGAAGGTCGTCCATCTGAAGGCGAGACCCTCACTGCACGTCTGATTGACCGTCCTATTCGTCCTCTATTCCCTAATGGTTTTAAGAACGAAGTTCAGGTGATCATCACTGTGGTTTCTGTTGATCCAGAAATCAGCCCAGAAGTGATCTCTATGATCGGTACTTCTGCGGCACTGTCTATCTCAGGCATTCCATTCAATGGTCCACTGGGTTCTGCTCGTGTTGGTTATGTAGATGGCGAGTACATCCTCAACCCAACGGTTTCACAGCTAGAAAACAGCCAGCTGGAGCTTTCTGTTGCCGGTACTGAAAATGCAGTACTTATGGTTGAGTCTGAAGCCGATGCGCTGCCAGAAGAAGTGATGCTTGGCGCCGTGGTTTACGGTCATGAGCAACAGCAAGTTGTTATCCAGGCGATCAAAGAGCTAAAGGCCGAAGTTAACAAGCCAATGTGGGACTGGACTGCTCCAGTACAAAATGAAGAGCTGGTTGCTAAGGTTAAAGATTTGGCTGAAGCGGGTCTAACCGAAGCTTACCAGATTGTCGTTAAGCAAGATCGTTATGCTCAGGTTGATGTCGTTAAAACGGCGGCTAAAGAAGCATTACTGGCTGAAAACCCAGATGCCGATGCACGCGAAATTGACGGTCTGCTTGGCAGCCTAGAGAAGAAAGTGGTTCGTAGCCGCATCATCGCGGGCAACCCACGTATCGATGGTCGTGAGCCAGATATGGTTCGTGCCCTGAGCGTGGTGGCGGGCGTACTGCCACGTACTCACGGTAGTGCTCTGTTCACCCGTGGTGAGACTCAGGCGCTGGTGACTTGTACCTTAGGTACTGAGCGTGACGCACAGAAGATCGACAGCATCATGGGCGAGCAAACCAGCCGCTTCATGCTGCACTACAACTTCCCTCCATACTCAGTGGGTGAAACCGGTATGGTTGGCTCGCCTAAGCGTCGTGAAATCGGTCACGGTAAGCTGGCATGGCGTGGTATCCACGCGGTAATGCCAACGGCTGAAGAGTTCCCATACAGCATCCGCGTAGTATCTGAGATCACCGAGTCTAACGGTTCAAGCTCAATGGCGTCTGTGTGTGGTACTTCACTGGCGCTGATGGATGCCGGTGTACCAATCAAGACTTCAGTTGCTGGTATCGCCATGGGTCTGGTTAAAGAAGGCGACGATTTCGTTGTACTTTCTGACATTCTGGGTGACGAAGACCACCTGGGTGACATGGATTTCAAAGTGGCTGGTACCCGTGACGGTGTTACCGCGCTGCAGATGGATATCAAGATCGAAGGTATCACCAAAGAGATCATGCAGATCGCTCTGCAGCAAGCCTACGGTGCTCGCGTACACATCTTGAATGTGATGGATCAGGCTATCTCTGGCCACCGCGCCGAGATCTCTGATCACGCGCCGCGTATCACCACTCTGAAGATTAACCCAGAGAAGATCCGTGACGTGATTGGTAAAGGCGGTGCAACTATCCGTGCTCTGACCGAAGAGACTGGCACTACTATCGAGCTGGAAGATGACGGTACCGTTAAGATTGCTTCTGCCAACGGCGATGCGACCAAAGAAGCGATCCGTCGTATCCAGGAGATCACTGCAGAAGTTGAAGTGGGCACTGTCTACAATGGTAAGGTTGTTCGTATCGTTGACTTCGGTGCCTTCGTGACTATCCTGCCGGGTAAAGACGGTCTGGTACACATCTCGCAAATCGCCGAGGAGCGTGTTGCCAACGTCTCTGACTACCTGGAAGTGGGTCAAGAAGTGAAAGTTAAGGTGATGGAAGTCGATCGCCAAGGCCGCGTACGTCTGTCGATGAAAGAAGCTCAGCCGAAAGAAGAATCGGCAAGCGAATAATCGATAGCGAAAGCGAGTGAAATTTGAAAGGAGACCATTAGGTCTCCTTTTTTATTGGTTTTTTCTCATAGAAGATAGCCGTCACTATTTGGTATTGCTATGATTGAGGCTATTGCAGCGCTGAAAAGGTTAAATGGATGACTCATAAATTACGCTCGGTCTCGTTAGCGGTGATGACCAGCCTAAGTTTGTTACTAACAGGATGTGTATCGACTCAACCGGCGGCGACGGCGGAGCAGGGCAAGTTAATGGTTGCCCCGGTTATGCCCGATTATAAGCTCGAGGTGACCCTCGCCAGATTAAACGATATCTTGGCTTCGGCCGAGTTGACCCCAGAGCAGCGTGCGCGTTTTCATTATGACCGCGGGGTGATCTACGACAGCGTTGGGCTGCGCATCCTGAGTCGCATCGATTTTCATCAGTCGCTGAAGCTGCAGCCTAATCTTGCCGATGCCTATAACTTCATCGGCATCTACTACACCCAGGAAGGGGAGTTTGAGAGCGCCTACGAGGCCTTCGACGCCGTGCTCGAGCTGTCCCCCGATTATGACTATGCCTATCTCAATCGCGGTATTGCTCTCTATTACGGGCAGCGCGACGAGCTGGCCGTGGCCGATATGCAGTCTTTCTATCAGGCCAATGAGCAAGATGGCTACCGCGCGCTGTGGCTCTATATCACCGAGTCGAAAGTCGATGGCGAGCAGGCGATGCAGCATCTCGCCGCCAATAGAGCCAAATTGGATGACTCACAATGGTCGACTACGTTAGTGGACTTCTATTTGGGTAAGGAGAGCCGCGAGCAGGTGTTTGAGGTGGCCAAGCAGGGGCTGAGCCATCCTAACGAGTATGCCGAGCGCCTGTGCGAAGCCTATTTTTATATCGCCAAGATTGCCGAGAAGCAGGGCAATTACAGTGACGCCGCGAACTACTTCCGCCTAGCTCTGGCGACCAATATCTATGATTTTGTCGAGCACAGGTATGCCAGGGTCGAGCTGGCGAAGATAAACGAGCTGATTGCTCAGCCCTAGTGCCTGGTTTAGGTTAGCCAAGCCGAACGATTCAGCAACTCAGCAACCTATCACTATAAAAGGCTCGCCATTCTCGGCGGGCCTTTTTACTTAGGTTAGCCGCCCGCCTCAGTTCCGCCGCGCTAAACTAGCCATAGGTCAAGCTTGGCGCTATAATTGCCCGCTTTTAACACTCCATCAAATTCGCAGGTAATCATGTCAGGCTATACAGTTGAAGTCGACAAGCGTCGTACTTTCGCCATCATCTCGCACCCGGATGCGGGTAAAACCACCATCACCGAGAAGGTCTTGTTGTTCGGACAGGCGTTGCAGAAGGCGGGCACGGTAAAGGGTAAGAAGTCGGGACAGCATGCCAAGTCTGACTGGATGGAGATGGAAAAGGATCGTGGTATCTCGATAACCACCTCTGTAATGCAATTCCCTTACCGCGAGGCCTTGGTGAACCTGCTGGATACTCCAGGTCACGAAGACTTCTCGGAAGATACCTATCGTACGCTGACGGCGGTTGACTCTTGCCTCATGGTGATCGACTCGGCAAAGGGTGTTGAGCAACGCACCATCAAGTTGATGGAAGTCACCCGTCTGCGTGATACGCCGATCGTGACCTTCATGAACAAACTTGACCGCGATATTCGTGATCCTATCGAGTTGATGGACGAGGTGGAGAACATACTGAACATCGCCTGTGCGCCAATTACCTGGCCTATCGGCGCAGGTAAAGAGTTCAAAGGTGTGTACCACCTGTTGCGTGATGAGGTGATCCTCTATCAAAACGGCATGGGTCATACCATCCAGGATTCTCGCGTCATCAAGGGCTTGGATAATCCAGAGCTGGATGAGGCGATCGGCAGCTACGCACAAGACCTGCGCGATGAGATGGAGCTGGTGCTGGGTGCCTCTCATGAGTTTGACCTTGAGGCCTTCCTTAAGGGCGAGCTAACGCCGGTATTCTTCGGTACCGCACTGGGTAACTTCGGTGTCGACCATATTCTCGACGGTATCGTCGAGTGGGCGCCGCGTCCTCAGCCGCGTGAGTCGGATCAGCGTAACGTTGAGCCCGATGAGCCTAAGTTCAGTGGCTTCGTGTTTAAGATCCAGGCGAACATGGATCCTAAGCACAGGGACCGTGTCGCCTTCATGCGTATCTGCTCCGGTCGTTATGAGCAAGGCATGAAGATGCACCATGTGCGTATTGGTAAAGATGTGAACGTCAGCGACGCTCTAACTTTCATGGCCGGCGATCGTAACCGCGCCGACGCGGCTTATCCTGGTGATATTATCGGCCTGCATAACCATGGCACCATACGCATCGGCGATACCTTTACCCAAGGTGAGAAGCTTCGCTTTACCGGTGTACCAAACTTCGCACCTGAGATGTTCCGCCGTATCAGGCTCAAGGATCCGCTGAAGCAGAAACAGCTGCTCAAAGGTCTGGTACAGCTGTCTGAAGAAGGTGCGGTGCAGGTGTTCCGTCCGCTGGACTCCAACGACCTGATCGTGGGCGCCGTGGGTGTGCTGCAGTTTGAAGTGGTTGTGCAGCGTCTTAAGAGCGAATATAAGGTCGAGGCTATCTACGAGGCGATCAGCGTGGCGACGGCGCGCTGGGTCTACTGCGAAGATGCCAAGAAGCTTGAAGAGTTTAAGCGAAAGTGCAGCAACAATTTGGCGCTAGATGGCGGCGACAACCTCACCTATGTGGCGCCGACCATGGTGAACCTCAATTTGTCGATAGAACGTTATCCCGACATAGAGTTCGCCAAGACCCGCGAGAACTAAAAAATTGAAAAAGCAGCCTAGGCTGCTTTTTTTGTGCACATTTTTTGAGCCCTTCAGTATAGTGAAACTAAGCGATTGAACTAGGCGCTATTGAAGTTGGGGGCCATTGAAGTGGGGCCTGAGAAGTCAAAAACCATAGAATTAAGGAGCCAAGATGATAGTGAAATGGTGGCGCGCCTATATCGCCTGGTGTGATCGTATGGGGCTAACGCCGGAGAATCAGCGCTGCTGCGCGCCCAAAATAAGTGATCCCGAATTAAATGAGCCTAAATTGAGTGAGTCGGCATTAACCGCTCACCAGGCAGAGAAACCTCAGCAAGCACCACATGATGCCAAGGCGAGAGTTGAAGATGCGCGCCGGTGATTCCCAGGATAGCAAGGCATTCGATAGCAGGCTTGCGGTTATCGACAGTCATGTGCATCTGGATTTTGACGAATTCGATGCTGAGCGTGAGCAGTTAGTCGCCAGGCTCAGGGCCAATGGCCTTAAAGATGCGGTGATCCCAGGCGTCAGCGCCAGTCAATGGCCTAAGCTTCAGGTGATCGCGGCGCGCCATGGCTTTCATTATGGACTCGGGGTTCATCCCTGGTATTGCACTGAAGATTGGCAGCAAGATATTGAAAACTTGTCTAAACTTCTTGAGGAGCGAGGCGACGACCCCAAGCTGGTTGCCATCGGCGAGTGTGGGTTAGATGCCTTACATAAAGCTTCCTGGGAGGCTCAGCTTCCCTGTTTCGAGGCGCAACTGCAGTTGGCCCAGCAACACGAATTGCCGGTGATTCTGCATAGCGTCAAGGCCCACAACGAGGTGCTGGCGTTACTCAAACGCTACCCTTTGGCAAGAGGAGGTGTGATACATGGCTTTTATGGCTCGATGCAGTTGGCTCAGCGCTATGTGGATGCGGGGTGTTACCTAGGAATAGGTCATCTGTTGCTGGAGGAAAAGGCGAAAAAATTGCAAGAAACGCTTGTCAAGTTACCGTTAGAACATCTGGTGATCGAGACTGATTTGGCCCTGGTTTACCAGCTGAAAAAGTCGCAATTTGCCGATAAAACCGGCGGATCTGGCTTAATTTTGCATTTGCTAATTGAGAAAATCGCAAATTTGCAAAAAAAATCTAACGTTCTGGTATCAGAACAAGTGTTTCGAAATACGCTGCAACTCTTTGACCTCTAGTTTATTTTTGAAAAAACAGATGTAAGTCGCACCAAGTTTTTTTTGTAACACCTTGAAATAAAACTTCAAAAACTTGATCAAAACGACGATTTTAACCATCCGGTCGGGTATAATCTGTCGGTGAAAAAGGTTGGTTAACAACATAATTAAAAAGTATTAACAATAGGGTGATGGTTAATGGATATTTTAATGAGTTTAGTAGGGGTGGTCGTCCTACTCGCGATAGGTTTTTTGCTTTCTAACAACAAAAAAGCTATCAACATGCGTACCGTATTTGGTGCACTTGCGATTCAGGCATTCTTTGCAGGTTTCGTACTGTACGTACCTATCGGTAAAGACATTCTAAAAAGTGTTTCAGATGGCGTATCTAGCGTTATCGGTTACGCACAAAACGGTATCGGCTTCCTGTTTGGCGATCTGGCTAACTTCAAATTGGGCTTCATCTTCGCTATCAACGTACTGCCTGTTATCGTCTTCTTCTCATCGCTGATCGCGGTACTTTACTACCTGGGCATCATGCAGTGGATCATCCGTATCATCGGTGGTGGTCTACAGAAAGTCTTGGGTACTAGCCGTACTGAGTCTATGTCAGCAACTGCTAACATCTTCGTTGGTCAAACAGAAGCGCCACTTGTGGTTCGTCCGTTTATCGCGACTATGACTCAGTCTGAGCTGTTTGCCATCATGGTTGGTGGTCTAGCTTCAATCGCTGGTTCAGTATTGGCTGGTTACGCGCAGATGGGTGTACCTATCGAGTACCTTGTTGCTGCATCATTCATGGCTGCACCAGGTGGTCTATTGATGGCTAAGCTAATGCATCCAGAAACAGAGAAAACTGTTAACGAAATGGATGAGCTGCCAGAAGATCCTGACAAGCCAGCTAACGTACTAGACGCAGCAGCAGCAGGTGCTTCATCTGGTATGCACCTAGCCCTAAACGTTGGTGCAATGTTGATCGCTTTCGTAGGCTTAATCGCTATGATCAACGGTATCATCGGTGGTGTAACTGGCCTGTTCGGTGCTGAAGGTATCACGCTAGAGCTGATCCTTGGTTACATCTTCATGCCACTCGCATTCCTAATCGGTGTGCCTTGGAACGAAGCCCTTATCGCAGGTTCTTTCATTGGTCAGAAGATTGTTGTTAACGAATTCGTTGCTTACCTGAACTTCGCTCCATACCTGAAAGACGTTGCTGACGGTGGTCTGCTAGTTGAAGCGACTAACGCTGTAATGAGTGACAGAACTAAGGCAATCATTTCATTCGCTCTTTGCGGCTTCGCAAATTTAGGTTCCGTTGCCGTTATACTTGGTGGGTTGGGGGCCATGGCACCGACTCGTCGTCACGACCTAGCTAGACTTAGTCTACGTGCGGTAGTAGCTGGTTCTCTATCTAATCTAATGAGTGCTACGCTAGCGGGTCTGTTCCTAGCGTTATAAGTCTCAGGAAATTCCTTGGGGGGATGCCCCTGAACGACGACTCTGCCCAGCAGGGCAGAGTCAGCGTTAACCCAACCATTTTTCAACATATTAGTAACAAGATGACTATTTATCACAGCCGTTGATGTTTAGTCATGGGGAGATAAACTTCGAGCTGGCCGGCGACAAAACGCCAATATCAGTGATAAATCAGAAGTTTGTTTTAGTGTTAGAATATTGTGTTCGCATTTTTACATTAATTATATTGTGATTTAATACAATTTGAGTAAAATGCGGCGCCAACAAAGAAAGAAACGCTGACTCGCAAAGAGCAGTAAAACCATAAAATAATGGGGTTGATGATGAAAAACGTTAAAACTTTAGCTTTAGCCGCTACAGCAGTAGCAGCAATGTCTAGCAGTGCTTTCGCAGCAGATCGTTCAGATCTATACGCTACCGACTACAAGTGGATGCAGTTCAACGCTATGTACTCTGTAGACGAGCTACCAAGTGCTGGTGCAAGCGGACACAACTACCTAGAGATGGAATTCGGCGGCCGTAAAGGTATCGTTGATCTATATGGCTACGTTGACGTGTTCAACCTAGGTAACGAAAATGCTGGCGACAAGGCATCTGGTTCTGGCGCTAGCAAGATGTTCATGAAGTTTAACCCACGCTTCTCTCTAGATGCGATCACTGGTAAAGACCTGTCTTTCGGTCCAGTTCAAGAACTGTACTTCTCAACTCTGTTCAACTGGGGTGGCGGAGCTATCGGTTCTGACGTGAACGCGACTTTCTGGGGTCTTGGTGCTGACGTAAACGTGCCTTGGTTAGGCAAAACCGGCATGAACCTATACGCTCACTACGACCTAAACGCAAAAGAGTGGAACGGTTACCAGTTCTCTGCTAACTGGTTTAAGCCTTTCTACTTCTTCGAAAACAAGAGCTTCCTATCTTTCCAAGGTTATGTTGATTGGCAGTTCGGTGCTGACGAAGCATACTGGCCTACAGAAGAAAATGGTCCACTTGTTAAAGGTAAATCAACTAACGGTGGCGCAGCCTTCTTCGGTCTGTACTGGCACTCTGACAAGTATGCACTTGGCTATGGTCTGAAAGGTTACAAAGACGTTTACCTGCTGACTGACAAAGGTGCTACTGGCCTAGAAACCACTGGTTGGGGTCACTACTTCACCGCAACTTACAAGTTCTAAACTCAGAATTTGTAGGCTTGGGAGCCGCCTGAAGGCGGCTCCTCATCTCTCTCTTAGGTTTGTCATGATTGTTTAACCTAAGTGAGTAATCTTTATCTAAGCATGGACTATATTAATAGAGCTTGTTTACATAAAGGTTAGTAGTTTTACGCGCTAAAAAGGATTTTTCGCGGAAAGGCTGGAACACTACTCTACAAAGTATAATTACTTAGTTCCCCCTTCCCGGTCTTCAAGGATTCAAGTCGTGACCCTTGTGTCAGGATCGCCGCTGGTTTCACCAGGGCATTGAATACCTGAATTAGTAAACTTGTTATGTCGTACCGATAAAACAAATTTACGGCAACGCCTGAAGGCCCGGCCATAAATATAATCAGAAGATGCCAACTCTAGGTGCTGCCATACGTCGATTTCTTGTTTCTGAATTTATAATTTACGTTTCGGAGAGCTAATATGAGTGATTTAAAAAAAGCAGCACAGCAAGCCATTGAGCTGATGGATCTGACCACCCTGAACGATGACGATACCGATCAGAAAGTGATTGAGTTATGTCATAAGGCTAAGACTCCTGCGGGTAACACAGCTGCAATCTGTATCTATCCTCGTTTTATTCCTATCGCTCGTAAGACCCTGAATGAAATGGGTTGTGAAGAGATCAAAATCGCTACAGTCACCAACTTCCCCCATGGTAACGATGATATCGCGATCGCCGTGCTAGAGACGCGTGCCGCCGTTGCCTATGGTGCAGATGAAGTTGACGTAGTATTCCCATACCGTGCCCTGATGGAAGGCAACGAAACTGTAGGCTATGAGCTGGTTAAAGCTTGTAAAGAAGCCTGTGGTGACGACGTACTGCTGAAGGTGATCATCGAGTCTGGTGTACTGCAAGACCCAGCGCTTATCCGCAAGGCCTCTGAGCTGTCTATCGACGCCGGCGCCGACTTCATCAAGACCTCTACCGGTAAAGTGGAAGTAAACGCCACCTTAGAGGCCGCCGAGATCATGATGACAGTTATCGCCGAGAAGAACCCTAAAGTTGGTTTCAAACCAGCCGGTGGTGTGCGTGATGCCGCAGCCGCAGAAGAGTTCTTAGGTGTCGCTGAGCGTCTGCTAGGCAAGGGCTGGGCAACTCCACGTACCTTCCGTTTTGGTGCGTCTAGCCTGCTAAACAACTTGCTACACACCTTGGAATTGGCCGAAGCGCCTAAGGGTCCTCAAGGTTACTAAGCGACGCGGTTAGCTTTATTAGTTAAGTGTGATCTAAATCTATTTGATAACGCCAAAACTTGTATATATTGTTCGTAATTAAATTACGGTTATGGCGTTAAATAAGAGAATTTGTCACTCAAATACGATTTTTTGTGACAAATTTGGAGGCAGTACCATGTTTCTAGCACAAGAGATTATTCGTAAAAAACGTAATGGCGAAGTGTTGTCTACCCAAGAGATCCAATTTTTCGTTCAGGGGATCACCAACAACACAGTTTCTGAAGGCCAAATCGCTGCACTGGGTATGGCGGTCTATTTCAAAGACATGAACATGGATGAACGTATTGCGCTGACCACAGCCATGCGTGACTCTGGCACCGTCCTTAACTGGAAAAACCTCGGCCTCGACGGCCCTATTATCGACAAGCACAGCACTGGCGGTGTGGGCGATGTGATCAGCCTGATGCTTGGCCCCATGGCTGCCGCCTGTGGCGGATATGTGCCCATGATCTCCGGCCGTGGCCTGGGTCATACCGGCGGAACCCTGGATAAGTTCGATGCGATTCCAGGTTACCAGACTGAGCCCGACAGCGACCTGTTCAGAAAAGTCGTTAAAGAAGCCGGTGTCGCCATCATAGGTCAAACTGGAGACCTGGTCCCCGCCGATAAGCGTTTCTATTCTATTCGCGATAATACCGCAACCGTTGAATCCATCTCTCTCATCACAGCTTCTATTCTTTCTAAGAAACTTGCCGCCGGTCTCGATGCATTAGCCATGGACGTTAAGGTGGGCAGTGGCGCCTTCATGCCAACTTATGAAGCCTCTGAAGAGTTGGCTCGCAGCATTACCGCGGTAGCCAATGGTGCCGGTACCAAGACTACTGCTCTGCTGACCGACATGAACCAGGTGTTGGCATCATGTGCCGGTAACGCGGTAGAAGTGAAAGAAGCGGTGGATTTCCTGACCGGTGCATACCGTAACCCACGCTTGTATGAAGTGACCATGGGTCTGTGCGCCGAGATGTTGCAGCTAGGTGGCCTAGCCGCCAACGAAGCCGAAGCCCGTGAGAAACTCAACCGCGTGCTGGACAACGGTAAGGCTGCCGATATCTTCGGTCGTATGATTACCGGTCTGGGTGGTCCAGCTGACTTTATCGAAAACTATGCTAAGTATCTGCCACAGTCGCAGATCATTCGTCCTGTATACGCCGACCGTAGCGGTTTCGCGGCCTCTATGGATACCCGTGAGCTAGGCCTTGCGGTAGTAACCCTAGGCGGTGGACGTCGTAAGCCAGGTGATGCCCTAGATTACAGTGTGGGCTTGACCCAAGTCTGTGCGCTGGGCGATGAGATCACCTCAGATAAGCCGATTGCCATGGTACATGCGCAATCTGAAAGCGCCTTCGAAGAAGCGGCGGCAGCCGTGAAGAAAGCGATTCACATTGGCGATGAAGCGCCAGAGAAAACACCAGAGATCTATCGTTACATTCGTCAGTCAGATCTCTAGGAGAGTAAAAGATGAAAAGAACTGTCATTATGATGCTCGACTCTTTTGGGGTCGGTGCGGCAAAAGATGCTGAAGCCTTTGGCGACTCAGGTTCAAACACCTTCGGTCATATTGCTAAGGCATGTGCCGAAGGCAAGGCCAACGATGGTCGTGAAGGCCCGCTTAAGCTACCTAACCTGGCCAAGCTTGGCCTGGCACTGGCCGCTAAAGAGAGCACAGGCAGCTTTGCTGAAGGCTTCGGTGACGATGTCGAAGTGATTGGTGCCTACGGTCATGCCGATGAGCTGAGCTCGGGTAAAGATACCCCGAGCGGTCACTGGGAGATGGCGGGTGTTCCCGTTCTGTATGAGTGGGGCTATTTTAGCGACCTGAAAAACTCTTTCCCTAAAGAGCTGACCGACAAGATCCTTGAGCGCGCCGGCCTGTCAGGGTTCCTGGGTAACTGCCACGCATCAGGTACTGCGATCCTCGAAGAGCTGGGCGAAGAGCATATGCGCTCTGGTCTGCCTATCTTCTACACCTCTGCGGACTCAGTGTTCCAAATCGCCTGTCACGAAGAGACATTTGGTCTGGAAAACCTCTACACCTTGTGTCAAATCGCCCGTGAAGAGCTGGAACCTTACAACATCGGCCGTGTTATCGCTCGTCCATTCGTTGGCACAGGTCCAAGCGATTTCGCCCGTACCGGTAACCGTAAAGACTACGCGGTCGAGCCACCATCAAAGACGGTTCTCGATAAGCTGAAAGAGGCCGGTGGTGAGGTGGTTAGCGTGGGTAAGATTGCCGATATCTATGCGCACTGCGGTATTACCAAGAAGGTGAAGGCCACAGGTTTGGAGGCGCTATTCGATGCGACCCTGGAGCAGGTGAAGCAAGCTGGTGACCGTACTATCGTGTTTACTAACTTCGTCGATTTCGACTCTCACTACGGCCACCGCCGTGACATCGCCGGTTATGCCCGCGCGCTGGAGTACTTCGACAGCCGCCTGCCAGAGATGTTGGCGCTGCTGGGTGAAGAGGATCTGCTGCTGCTGACCGCAGACCATGGTTGCGACCCAACCTGGCAGGGTACAGACCACACCCGTGAGCGTGTGCCAGTACTTGCCTATGGTGCAGGTCTAGCACCCGGTTCACTGGGTCGTCGTAACAGCTTCGCCGATATCGGCCAGAGCATTGCGAGCTACTTCGGTCTAGAGCCTATGGAATACGGCGAGTCATTCGTCGCCTAGGCAATAAGGATGACTTAAGGTCATCCTGCTACAATATTATGATTTGGTGGCTTAAATTGGGCCACCGCTACTAGAAAAAGACTTAAGTCTAAAAATAGGGGTTATATAGATGGCTACACCACACATTAATGCAGTCGACGGTGCATTCGCTGATACAGTGTTATTCCCAGGCGACCCGCTACGTGCTAAATACATTGCAGAAACTTTCCTTGAGAACGTTGAGCAAGTCACCGACGTACGTAACATGCTAGGTTTCACAGGTACTTACAAAGGCGTTCGTATCTCTGTGATGGGTTCAGGCATGGGTATCCCTTCTTGCTCTATCTATGCGACTGAGCTGATCAAAGACTACGGCGTGAAAAACCTGATCCGCGTGGGTACTTGTGGTGCGATCAGCACAGACGTTAAAGTGCGCGACGTGATCATCGGTATGGGTGCTTGTACCGATTCTCAAGTTAACCGTCTACGTTTCAAGGGCCAAGACTTCGCCGCTATCTGTGACTACAGCCTGTTGAGCGCAGTGGTTAAGGCAGCCGAAGAGAAAGGTACTAAGTACCGCGTTGGTAACGTATTCTCTGCCGACCTGTTCTACACGCCAGATCCAGAAATGTTCGACGTGATGGAAAAGATGGACGTGCTAGGCGTTGAGATGGAAGCGGCTGGTCTATACGGCGTTGCTAAAGAGTTTGGTGCTAAGGCGCTATGTGTGGTGACAGTATCTGACCATATTCGTACCGGTGAAAAGACCTCTTCTGACGAGCGTCAAACTACCTTCAACGAAATGATCGAAATGACACTGGAAGCGGCAATTACTCTGTAATTATCACGCGAGTGTTTAAATAAAAACGGGCCAATTGGCCCGTTTTTTTATGTCTGTTCCAAGGGTTCTCTGGCCAAGTTTTTCTCTGACCTGTGCTTTACTCTGATCAAGGTTTTCTTCTGACTAAGGCTTTCCTCTGTCTAAACCTGGCTCATGTTGAGCGCGAGTCTTGTCTTTGTCCTCCACCCGGGACGGCTTAATTGCCTTGTTTCTTATCACAGGCAGCATCTGGGGCTGAGTCATCGCTCTCTTGCGCGTCATCCGCACCCAGGGTGGCGGCGATTTTCTTACCGATCTTGCTCTTGGTCTTGCGACGCTCGAAGTCGGCCCGTTTAAAGGAGAGAGCGCGGGAGAGCAGCATGCCGATGAGGCCTGCGATGATCAACATCATCTGCTGCTGCTCCATGTTGAGCTGATGCGCCTCCTTGATCTCATTGAAGAAGCGTTGCGGCACCAGACGCACCTCTATGTAACCCAGGTTTTTATCATCCTGCAGCACCGCCTCTACATAGGGCGGGTAAGCCGCCAGCAGGGCCTTTAACTCTTCCGACTCAGGTTCCAGCTGCTCGCTGGTGACGCTCTGGGCAAATGCCAGGCGTTGTCCCTTCTCGCTGAATATGGTGGCCGACATCACCTTAGGATCAAGCACCAGGGCGCTGGTGAGCCATTGTAGCTGCTCATCGTTTTGCAGCTGCAGCGCCGGGGCGGCGCCATAGGCGGTCTGCTGCACTAATAATCGTGCCATCTTTTGAGTTTGGGACTTTAGAAGCTGCTGACCTTGTAGTAGGCTAGTTTCCCATAATTGGAACAGGCCCACCATGAGGGCGACCGCCACGGCAATCTGCAGCAGTCGCGTCAGCCTCTGGGTCTTTTTGAGTCCTTTAAGAAAAAACACTTTGTACCTGAAGATGATAAGGGTTTTATTAATCATAATGGATTATCTTCTAACCCGATACCCGGAGACGCATTACTAATGGCAAATCAGCAACAAAATCCTCTGTTTTCATGGCTCTATGATGAGGTTAGTGCGAGTCTTACCCTGGATGGCTGTCAGCTTACACGCCACGAGGAAGCGAGCGCCCCCAACGCTGATTTACGCCTGCGTCTGGTCTATCAGGACACTCAGAGCCAGGAGACTATCACCGAGCAGCTGTTGTCCTCTGCAGCGCCTGTGAGCATCGCCCTTATCACCCGCCAAAACGATCTTACCTGTATCGAGCTCTGCCTCGACAAGCAGGCGGGGCAGAAGCTCTGCGATGCGCTCGGCGAGCGAGATGATATCGAGCTGCTGCATATCGGCGCAGAACAGCCTAGGCTGGATAGGCCCGGTCTACTGGTGATGGACATGGACTCGACGGCGATTCAGATAGAGTGCATCGACGAGCTGGCGGCCATGGCCGGCGTTGGCGAGGCGGTGGCCGAGGTTACCGAGCGCGCCATGCAGGGCGAGCTGGATTTCGAGCAGAGCCTGCGTGAGCGGGTGGCCAAGCTGGCGGGCGCCGATGCCGGCATCATAGATACCCTGTGTGCCCAGCTGCCGCTAATGCCGGGGCTGGAGGCCATGGTAGCCGAACTGCAGGATTATGGCTGGCGTTTGGTGTTGGCCTCGGGCGGCTTTACCCCGTTCGTTGGGCACCTTAAGCAGCAGTTAAACCTAGATGCCGCCTATGCCAACGAGCTGGTGATCGTCGAGGGCAAGCTCAAGGGAGAGGTGATAGGCACTGTGGTCGATGCCCAGTTTAAGGCCGATACCGTGCTACGCAGCGCCGAGAGCTGGCAGATCCCTGTGGGTCAGCGCCTGGCTATAGGCGATGGCGCCAACGATATCCCCATGGTGCAGGCGGCGGATTTTGGCATCGCCTATCATGCCAAGCCTAAGCTAAAGGCGGCAGCCGATGCGGCGATTGCCAAGTTGGATTTAAGAGTACTGCCCTACATGTTGGTAAACCTGGCCTAGGCGGAATTCTCGGCCGAATCTAACACAGCGTCAAAAGGCTCGCCCTGTGCGGGCCTTTTTTGATCTCGACTATATTGGCTAATTTTTTGCCTGATTGAATCTAAAGCTCGCGTTTAAAATCATCCTTTTATCTTTGATCTTTAAGTCATAAATTTAAAACACTTGTTTAAGATGGCTTCAGGCCTGTTTGAGTCCTGTTTTTCTCTCGCTTTACTCTTGTATTACTCCTTTAAAGTCAGTAATTTAAATCAAATTTTACTCGGATGTTTTCAGTGTCGACTCTGATCCAAGAATCACGTTTTATTCCCTATCGTCAGGGACAACTCCATCTGCGCCTGCTCAAACAGCCCGATGCCGACATGAGTCGGCCGCCCATACTGATGCTCCACGGCGCCATGTCTAATGGCCGGGTCTTCTATAGTGACAAGGGCAGGGGGCTTGGCTGTTATCTGGCCGAGGCGGGCTTCGTGGTCTATGTGCTCGATACCCTGGGACGCGGCCTGAGTACCCCAAAATTGAGCACAGGCGCCAGCCATGGTCAGGGTGAGGTGATCCGCGAACAGCTCCCCCTGGTACAGCACTATATTTTGTCTCAGCATCCCGAGGCTCATCAGGTGCATTGGTGCGCTCACTCCTGGGGCGGTGTGCTGATGGCCAGCGCCATCGCCCGTTTCGATTTCTTTCAGACCAGTGTCGCGTCTTTGCTGACCTTCGGCAGTAAGCGCGCCATTAAGGTACGCTCCTTTAAGAAGTGGCTGATGGTGGATCTTGTGTGGAACAAACTGGCGCCGGCGATTGCCGCCGGTCATGGCTATCTGGCCGCCGACCGCTGGCGCATGGGGATGGATAACGAGACCAGGGCCTCCCTGTACCAGAGTATCGACTGGGTCAGAGGTGAGTGGATAGATCATGACGATGGCTTCGATTACGCCAAGGCGGCAACTGCCTTAGGTGCCAAACAGGGCTGGCCTAAGGCCTGGTTTATCGCAGGTAAGGGGGATCAGGTGCTGGGTAATCCGGCCGACGTGCAGCGGATGATTAAGGAGTGCCATATCAAGCCGGTGACCTATACCTTGCTCAGCAAGGCTAATGGCAACCGTCACGACTATGGCCACGCCGAGATGCTGACCCACAAGGATGCCACAGAGGATCACTTTCCTCTGGTATTGAGCTGGTACCGCGGGCTCTAGTGAAGATCAAAATGGCGCAGGTTTATAGCGCCGGCAGTTACGCTTTCTGTTGCTCAAGCAGCTCTGGATAGCGCAGCATCACCTCGTCTGTAATATCCAGCAGCTCGCCCACGCCTATGATGTGCCACATCAGTTGTTCCAGCTTCTTGGCCTTGTGCTGGGCATGTAGGCCAATATATTCCAGTTCACGCTTGATATAGTTGATATCAGGCTTACCAGCAGCGCCGCGGTAGACGCGAAGCGCCATGAAGCGGCCCAGGTTTTGGCTCTGCCGTATGAAGTGTAGCTGGGCCTGTTGATCGCCAATCTCCCTTGGCTTCACGCATTTTATCTTGATGCGTCCCTGAGACTGGCGGGAGATCTGCACATAGGTTTCGAAAAACTCGAGTCCGTGTTGTGGCTTCATCTGACGGATAGGGGTGATGAAATCCTCTTTGAGGCGCCCCTTGTCCAGCAGGGCACTGAGGTCGTATTTCAATGCCTCCTGGGTGGTCGCCGCGAAGAGATCGGCGATGGCGTTGGAATGTTTGCTCACCCCTAATACGCTGAGTTTGGCCGATTTTGCCGTCTTCTCTATGAAGTAAGGGACGGAAGCCAAGTCGCGCATCAGCAAGTTCTTCAGCCCGTCCGAGAGCTCCTTCATGTCGCTGTTGGCCTCGGTCAGCTTTCTCAGCTTGTCGCGGTTGGCCTCGATGAGGCGGCTGAGGAAGGCGACGCCGACATGGGGCGTGTGGCCGACCATGGCGGCAAGGTGTATGGTGACGCCATTTTTGCGGGTGCGGATAAGCCGATAGGGCAGCTGCGCCAGCCGCGTCTTACCCGCCAGATGTTGCAGCTTGGGAAAGGCGACCATCACAGGGGCCGTGGTATCTAAGTTCGCTGGCTCATCCAGGGTGACTTGCAGCCCCTTGCCCGAGATATCTAAGGTGAAACCGTGGTGTGTCTGTTTGCCCTGGCTGACGGTGACCAGCGTCTTGAAGGAGAAGCGCGCCTCGTTGCGCCGCTCGGTAAATTGTAGCGACAACAACTTGATCTGATCTTCCAGCAGCTTCTCCTGGCCGAAGCGTTTCAGCTCGTTGGCCTGATGGCCTTTGGCATCCCAAGCCTCATATTGCGGCAGCACCTC
This sequence comes from Shewanella sp. KCT, assembly GCF_007636505.1. Classification (NCBI taxonomy): domain Bacteria; kingdom Pseudomonadati; phylum Pseudomonadota; class Gammaproteobacteria; order Alteromonadales; family Shewanellaceae; genus Shewanella; species Shewanella sp. KCT. The sequence continues at coordinate 89,466 of NZ_LVDJ01000012.1, read as the reverse complement.
TTCGTTGGTGAGATCGATCAGCTGCAGCACATGGGTGAAGCACTTGAGCTGGGCCTCGGTCAGCGAGGCGTAATAGCTGGAGTCACCGGGTAAGACACTGGATTTATAGGAGATCTCATGGTCTATCTCATGACAGGCCAGCTTGAATATGCGCCAACTGGCCTTGGTGGCACCAAAGCGCAGGAAGAGGCCGAGCATATCGCTCTGTTTTAGCTCGGCCAGGCTGGCGGAATAGAAGAAGATTGCCCCCTGTGCCTGAAAGGTAAAGCAGAAAAACAGGTTATGATCCGGGTCTTGAGGCGCATTAAACAGGGCCTGTAACCGCTCATGGGTCAACATGCTGCCGAGCTGGCTGACCGACTTCTCATCGACAAAATACTGTTGCAGCTTCTGATTGTCGCGGCTCAGTAACTTGTGGGTGATGCGATGCTGGCCGTCCTTAAGCTCAACATACAGCGGCAGGTGCGGCAGATGGGGCAGATAGTGACGCTCGAAACCCAGTCCTGTGGCGGCGACCAGTATATCGTTGATATCCACCTTGTAGCGAAACTTGTAGCCCTGGATCAGGTTGGCCAGCATGTCAGAGAGGGCATCGCTGCCGCCGACGCGTTTGAGGCGCATCCAGCTGAACTCGTGATTGCTCTCGACATCGACCACCTGATACTCCACCCCTTTCTGCAGGTCATCGAAATAGTATTCGGCGCTCAGTTCCAGCAGCTTGACGATAAGCGGCTGCTCTGGGTTGAGGCCGTGATCGGCTGGCAGGCGAATGCGGGCGCCGCCGACCGAGAGGTCGACCGTGATCCCTTTCACCTCGCTACGCCCCGGTTGTAGCACGCCGATGCGGATCGCATAGTTCATCCGCTCTTCGGCGCGATTGAAGTAGCTGCCTAAGATGGCGCCGCTGGCCACATAGGGGGTGAGGGCTGTGTCGGCCCCTTGGTCGCCTTCGCGCGCCCTTTGCCGGCGCAGTTTATGACCCTCGATCACCTGTTCGTAAACGCCAAGGGTGTACTGCCCTTGATACAGGGCTAGGGCCTGAATAAAGTTCTCTTTCGCCGGGGCATCGATAAAGTGAGTCTGGGCGCCGCTGCTAAAGGGGGCGCAGGGCAGTTCGGATCTGTCCCTGAGATCGATAACCCGGGTACAGGGAGAGGAGAGGCGGTTGAGCTCCATCTTGAGCAGAAAACGGGTCGAATTGGACTCGCCTGAGGTCAGATGTTCAAACAGCTCCTGGAAGTTGGTTTCCATCAGCAGGGGTTTTAACTGTTCGATCAATGCCTTATGTTGCTCTAGACTCATGGATTATATCTTTTCGACTCATAGTGGATGGTGCGGCTTATCTTCTTGTGTCGGCAGCTCGGGTAAAAACTTGATAGCCTTTTGTTTATTCAGCACAATTTGCTAACGCTGTGGCGGACACTGTGGTTGAAAGCCCTAACGCCAGTGTAAGGCATTTTAGCCCCCTTGTGGGAATCATTTTAGCACTCAGCGATAGCGTGGATTGGTGTATGCGCACTACAGCCGCTCAAGATACTCATGTAGAATGCCTGCATGGAAAAGGGCCTTTTTGGTCTGCGTGAGCAGATACAGGAGAGTCCAGACATTGATGAGATGACAAACAGTTAAGCTATGGCGAAGAATAAAACAGCATATGTGTGCAGCGAATGTGGTCAGGACTTTCCCCGCTGGCAGGGGCAGTGTAATGCCTGCGGCGAGTGGAACACCATCTCAGAGGTGAGGCTAGCACCGGCTAAGTCAAGCGGGGGCTCGGTGGCCGGTTATGCGGGCGCCGTCGGTGGCGGCTCGAAGAAGCTTAGCGAGGTGGAGGAGTTTGAGGCCAAGAAGCTGCTTACCGGCATTGGCGAGCTGGACCGGGTGCTGTGCGGCGGGCTCACCACGGGCTCGGTTAACATTATCTCGGGGGATCCCGGCGCCGGTAAGACGACCATTTTGTCGGATCTGGTGTCGCGTATGTCTCAACTGATGCCCTCGCTCTACTGCACCGCCGAAGAGTCGTTGTCGCAGTTTAAGAACCGGGTCAATCGCCTCAGGCTCGACTGCAACGAGGAAAACCTCTACCTGATGGCCGAGACCAATGTGGAGGCGATCATCGCCGAGCTGGAGGCCAAGCAGGTCAAGTTTGCGGTGATCGACTCGATTCAGGCCGTTGTGACGGACCTAGCCAACGGCAGTCCGGGTTCGCCATCTCAGGTCAAGGGCAGTGCCCAGGCACTGACCCAATACTGTAAGCAGAACAATGTCACCATGTTCTTGGTCGCCCACGTGAACAAGAACAACGAGACGGCAGGCCCGCAGACCCTGATCCATATCGTCGACTGCCTGACGCATCTCGAGTGTAACGACGGTCAGGTGCGCACCCTGAGGGCCAACAAGAATCGTTTCGGCGACGTGGATACCGTAGGCATCTTCAGGATGACGGAGCGAGGCATGATAAGTGTCGATAACCCCAGCGAGATCTTCCTCTCGGGCTCCACTACCGAGTCTCCCGGGGCGGCCATTACCTGTATCCGCAAGGGCAATCGCAACCTGCTGCTGGAGATCCAGTGCCTGACCACAGAGGCCGAAGGGGAGTTTCCCCAGCGGGTCTGTGTCGGCCTGAACATGAACCGCATCAAGATGCTGACGGGGATTTTACGTAAACATACCCGCACCAAGATCTATCACGACACCTATTTCAATCTGGTGGGCGGACTCAAGATAGACGAGTCTGAGACCTGTATCGACCTGGCGCTGGTGGCCGCGCTGCTGAGCAGCCTCAACGAGTTCGTGGTGCCGCGCACCACCTGCATCATGGGCGAGCTGAGTCTCAACGGTGATGTGCGCCCCATTGACAGCGGCGTGCCCAGGGTGAAAGAGGCGGTGCAGCATGGCTTTACCGAGATCTTTATTCCCTATCGCAACTATCATAAGTCGATGGAAGGGTTGGGGGCCAAGATTAACCCCATCAAGACGATCCACGAGCTACTAGAGCTGATCTGTTAAGGTTTACTGTCAGCGAGAGGAAACCCATGCATATACGCAGTGAAGCCCCCGGCGATAGTGCAGACATAGCAGAGATCACCAGGGCAGCCTTTCTCGAGGCGCCTCACACCGACCATACCGAGCATCTTATCGTCAATGCCCTGCGAGACGCAGGCGCGCTGGCGATATCATTAGTGGCCGAGGTGCAGGGAAAACTAGTAGGGCATGTTGCCTTGTCCCGGGTGAGCATCTCTGATGGGAGTCCAGACTGGTATGGACTCGGCCCCATCTCGGTTTTACCCGGGCTTCAGGGAGAGGGGATCGGCAGCGCCTTGATGCGCGCCGCACTGGAGGCGCTCGATAAAGATAATGCCCATGGCTGCGTCTTACTGGGAGAGCCTGAGTTTTATCGGCGTTTTGGCTTTGCGCCCAATGCCGGACTTACTCTACCCGGCGTGCCAGAGGCTTATTTTCTTGCGCGTAAATTGCGCGGCGAATGGCCTCAAGGAGTGGTGAGCTATCATGCTGCCTTTCAGGTAAAGGCTAACTAGATTGAACATTTTCTTGTTGTAAAAGATAAAAAGCCTCCGGATATGGAGGCTTTTTGGCACTTAAGGCTGTTTAGCTACACTTGCCAAAAGTGGGGGTTGAATTGCCATCTTGGGATTCAACGGTCAGGTTTGAACAGACTGGCTGGTCACCGACTTTCACATCGGTGAAGTTAAACTTCACCTGTTGGCCTTCATGCAGGTTTGAATAAACGGTATCGCCGTTTTTCAGGTTGTACTGCACTGTAAAGAAGGTGGGGAACACGCCGCCTTCGTTAAGGATCTGTGGGCCATCGACCGTTGGCGCCATAACAGACTGTGGGATGGCTACCGCGCTGTGGAAGGCCAGTAACTGTGCCGCCATGGTCTGCTGGTAGCTCATGTCTTTGAAGTCCTGGCTCTCTGCATGGTGCAGGCCGCGAACATAACGAGACAGTGATGAGTAATCCGCAGGCAGTTTAGTGCCCAGTGCACTGCGATCTACCGTCTTAGAGAACTTTTGGTGGTCTTGGAACAGAGGCTCGTTGGTGACGAAGCGCAGCTCGTCGTTGGTGCTGCCACGCCATACCTTCAGCTTGCCACCTGCGTTAAGTTGGATTAGAGCCACGTTACCCTCATTATCACGCAGGTTAAAATGCGCAGGTACTAAGTGATCCATGTCCATCAGGGGATCAGAGAAGGCTGGCTGCCATTCGCCTTTGTCCAGGCCGTCGATAGCCTCGGCAACGGTTTTGTAGTTTGAGGTGATGTAGGTCGCCAGTAGTCCGTTGTTGACCGCAGGTGCACCATCGTCATTGTCTTTATGCATCGCCAGAAACGGCGCGCTAGCTTCCTGGTATTGTCCGTGGACAGACAGGCCTTGGTCGTTGATGGCGTCGTAGGCGGTGCCATGGAAGATAGGGTTATCAGACAGTGACATTGTCTTGTACTTGGTGGTCCAGGTGGCCTGAGTCTTGTAGCTAGGCGCATTGGAGCTCACTTCTATGCCAGCTGGAATGATCTTGGCGCGGGCTTCGACTGCGACTCCCCAATCTAGCGAGCGGGCGACTAGCGTGCCATAGTCTGTGGTGGCCGATACGCTAGAGCAAGCTGAAGCGGTTTGTACTGCACCTATAGTCATAAGAGCGGCGATGCTGGCTGCGACGATTGATGTTTTCATGGTGACTACCTCGTTTGGTTGAACCTAAAATGGGTTTATTTCACGGCTTAATTTTGCCTATGGAGCTAGAATAGGCTTAAAATCTAATAGTTAATAACTAATAACCATTCGATAATCGAATATGTTGGGTTGCACTAGAGCCGAGTTTTTAGGTGAACTTGTAGGCAAACATTTAAATGAGTATTTAAGTGAGTTGTTAGGTGGGGCTTGAGGCGTGCTTGCGGTGCAGTTAGATAGGAAAACATAGAGCGTTAACCTGTGACGCCGGCATCAGGAGTCAGCCCGATGGACCAGCGTTAGCGACAGTGCCAGATCGAAAAAGAGGACCCTAGCTAGGTCCCCTTTGTGTTGCATTCATTGAAGCTAAGCTAACTCTAGCAAAGTCCATGGCTGGCAGGAGGGCGCATCACCCTTGATCATGCACCTCGATAAACATCTTGAGTTCACGGTCGAGCAATGAGGCATCGCCTATGTTGAGCTCTAGCATGCGCCTCAAGTGGCTGATGCTGTCGATATCGATATGCAGGCATTCGAGGCCGAGTTGGCCGTCTTGACGGTGGATCACCTGGGTCTCCATAGTGACCTCTACATCCGAGCCTTCCAGGGTGAAGCTCAGGAGTATTGGAGCCGGGCCTGGTGCGAACTCTTGGGGCAGCTCGACCAGGGCACCATTCAGGCTAAGATCGTGCAGCTTGGTCGACCACACCTTATCCTCTTGGGTGAGCGTCGCATCGACATCGAAGAAGATGCGCGAAAATTGCCGCCTTTCATTCATAACCTGTCCTAGCCTCAAGTGTGAGCGTAATGTTAATAAGGTAAGCATAAGCTAACATGACCCGGGTGTAAAAATCTTGATTTATATTTAGCTTTAGTGACTTGAGCCAAAATCTATTTGCATCGAACGCAAGATCTGATAGGCAGCAAAGGCTTAAACAACACGGGCGCCCTAGCGGCTAAAAACCGCGCCAGATCTCATAATTGAGATAAAGCTGATATGCAATTATGAAAAATTGTGAATAATAGCCTTAACCTTTATTTAACGCGTCTGGGAGCGGGGTCATGGCCCTAACTTCATTACAACCTTGTGTGCTTGTGGTCGATGATGAGGCGGTGATCCGTGCTCGCCTGAAGGGCTATTTCGAGAAAGAGGGTTATCGAGTGCTCGAAGCCGCCGATGGTGAAGAGATGTGGCAGCAGTTCAGCCAGCAGCATATCGATCTCGTGATGTTGGACATCAACCTACCCGGTGTCGATGGCCTCAGCCTGACCCGCGAACTGCGTAGCCGCTCCGAGGTGGGCATCATATTGGTAACCGGGCGTGACGAGGCGATCGATAAGATCATCGGCCTGGAGATGGGCGCCGACGATTATGTGACCAAGCCCTTCGAGCTGCGTGAACTCCTGGTGCGGGTGAAGAATCTGCTCTGGCGTATCTCTTTAGTGAAGAAGGCGCAGCAGCAGGCGATTGCCGAGCTGGAGCGCTGTGACGATCTTATCGAGTTTGAAGATTACAGCCTGGCCCTCAACAGCCGCAGGCTCTCTCAGGGCGAGGCGGTGATTAAGCTCACCAAGGCGGAGTTTGAGCTGCTTAGCGCCTTCGTGCTGCACCCACAGCAGGTGCTGAGCCGTGAACGCCTGATGCAGCTGACCAGCCACCGCAATCAGGATGTCAACGACAGAACCATAGATGTGATCATCCGACGTCTGCGCAACAAGCTACATGCCGAACTCTTCGTTACCGTCCACGGCGAGGGCTACCTGTTCTCCGCTAAAGTAGAAGATTAAGGTATAAGACTAGGGTTGAGGAGTCGCCTTAGGTGCCTCGACCCGGTAGATGGGGTAAAAATCCGCCGGCGCCAGGCTGTCGGCTAGCTGCTTCATCTGAATATTATCTGGGGTGAGTCCCTTTATCCCGGGGCCGATATCGCCAAAGGGGGCGGCGCCCTCGAGTTCCCGCACCACCACATCTATCGCTAACTTACCCTGCAGCACCACCTGATCGTCACTACTAAAGGCCACCCTATGGCGGTACAGGCCGCGCAGGGTGGCGGGCGAGAGATAGCTGCTCACCAAGGCTATGTCTTGCGCTGTGTCCTGCTGCGCCAGGGCGCCGATGGCGGCCTCGATGGCCACGGCGCTGCCCAGTATATAGTCGGGCCTATGGTCTTTGAGTAGATGATGTAACTGATCCCGATAGAGATCGCGATTGTTATCGGCGTGGCGGTTGGAGGAGATGGTCACTGTGCTGCCCTCAAGCGCAGCCATGATCCCTTGCTCAACCCAGGTGCTGCCGCCAAGTTTCTCGGGGCCGAGCAGCAGTGCCAGTTGCACAGCCTGGCCAGTGCTAGTCTGGCTTGTGCTAGTCTGGCTTGTGTTAGCCTTGCCAGGCTGTTTGGCTGTGGTGCGATGAATATAATCGCCGGCATGCCAGCCCATCTGATACCAGTTGACGCCTATGCGTGTGCTCACCAGGGGGCTGTCCAGGCGGTTGACCAGGGCCAACATGGGCTTGCTGATCTGCCCCTGATACTGTTTGAGTAGCTCAGGATCTACAGTGCCCAGCAAGATGGCGTCGAAATCGGATTTCATGCAGTGTTCTAGCTGCTCGAGCTGCTTCACCTTGCCATAGTAACTACCAGCCTCAAACAGCTCCAGGGCGACCCCCAAAGTTTGCGCCCGGGTCACCAAGCCATAGTCTATGCCAATCCAGTAGGCGTCTTTGAGGTGGGGCACCAGGGCGCAGAGTCGCCAGGGCCGTTTAGCCGCACTCAAGGGGCGATAGCTGAGTGTCTCGACCTGCTGGAGCTTGGCGTTATAGGGAGTGCGCCGCTCAAGTGACCAGGTCTCACTGGCATTGGCCGTCACCGATATCGCCAAACCGGCGGAAATTGCCAGCCCGTTGAGGCAAGCCCAGAGAGAAAAGGCGCGGAAAAAGGGAGATTTATTATGCTTCACCACAGGGCACTCAGTATAATGTAACCAGACGCATGTCATTGATTCATTGTAACAGTTAAACGGGAGCCATGTGGGCGCTTTATCACTCTCGGGGAAAAGTTTAGTCGGTCGTCTCATGCTGGCCTTTAGCCTGCTGGCGCTGCTCCTGCTCACGCTGGTGAGCCTGGGCAGCGTATCCCTCTATTGGGTGAAGGCCGCCGACAAATACCTCTATGAGGAGGCGCTACCCGCCTCAGAAGCCGCGCGCCAGTTGATGCAGTCGGTCAGCGCCCTGCAAGAAAACGCCCAGGCCTTAGAGCGGGCGCAGGAGGAGGCGGAGCGCGCCTTTCTCGGGCGCAAGCTATCCATCGAGAGCAGCAACCTGCTCGGCGCCATCGCCCGCCTTAAATCGCTTAATCTTCAGGGCGATAGCCACCTAGGTCCCAGAGCGGCCGAGATCATTCACGACCTGACGCAGTTAGGCCATCAGGTGGGTGAGCGTTTGGCCCTCGCCAAGCAACTCAGGGGCGATGGCGAGGCTTTGGTGGACGCCTCCGGACGGGCTATCGAGCTGCTGGAAGCCGAACTGGCGGTCGTCGATTCCGCCGTGCTGGCCAAGCTGAGCCTGGCCTATCCCGAGGTTGCCGGCACCGCCCAGAGCGGCTATCTGCTCGATACCATCATAGAGAAAGATCTCGATATTCAGGCGCGTCTCAATCGCGCCCTGGCCCTGATCCATCACCTGGCGCTGGTGGGTCAGCTGCTGCAATCGCCCGAGCAACATCTGGGGCTCAGTAAGGTGCTGGTGAGCATGTCGCGGGTGTTGGCCGAGCAGGGCGGCGGCGAGTATCGATTGCAGCCAACTGAGGCCCAGGGCGGCATGCCCGGCAATGAGCCAGCCAGTGCCACGAGCGATGTTATCTTTGACATCAATCAGCCTAATCTTATGCCATTAGAGCTACTTAAGGGGGTGGTGCGAGACCCTGTGAGAGCCACAGAGCTGGCCCATGAGCTGGCGATACTGCGCGGCGTCGGCGATAAACTCACGCTGCAGCGCCGCTATGCCAGGGTGCTCGCTTCCCAGACGGCGCAGCTCCAGACACTGAGTGACAAGCTTAGCCAGCTTAATACTCAGGTTGATGGTGCCATGACAGCGCAGCAAACCCAGGCGGAGCAGGCCAGGGGAGATTTTCTACGTCAGCTCTTCTGGGCCAAGGCGGGACTCTGGGGCACGGGGTTATTGATGCTGGTGTTGATCCTGATTGTGGTATATCGGGTGATCTACAAGGGGATCGCACTTCGACTCCACGAGGCGACCGACGCCCTGTCACGGCTTAGCCGAGGGGATACTCAGGTGGCGCTGGACCCCCACGGGGATGATGAGCTGACCGCCATGGCCTCGGCCATCGATGCCTTCAAGCAGAAGACAGATCACAATCAGCGTCTGCAAACTGCGCTTCAGGAGACAGCCTCCGAGTTGTCGGCCCACAAGGCGTCGCTGGAGACGACGGTGCAGGAACGTACCCAGGAACTGGCTCAAACCAATCGCCGTCTCGATGCTGAGGTGCAGGGCCATGCCCAGGCGAGACAGATGGCCGAGGCGGCCGACAGGGCCAAGTCGCTATTTTTGGCGACCATGAGCCATGAGATCCGCACCCCCCTCAACGGTCTGCTCGGCACCCTGACCCTACTGGGGGAATCTGAGCTGCCCACGGCCCAGAAGCAGATGCTGGCCCTGTCTCAGTACAGCGGCGCTCTACTACAGACTGTGCTGAACGACATCTTAGACTTCTCGCGCCTGGAGCAGGGCAAACTGAGCAATGAGCCGCGCCCTGTGGCCATCAATGAGCTGCTCGACGAGGTGGTCTCCATCATGCTTGCGGGGGCGGGCAACGCAGGTCTTTCGCTGCGCCTGGAGCGAGAGCGTCTCCCCGAGTGGATCAATATCGATGGCCCTAAGCTGCGCCAGGTGCTGTTTAATCTGCTAGGCAATGCCATCAAATTTACCCCGGCGGGAGAGATCTGTCTGCGGGTGAGCCAAGCAGGGGCGCGCCTTAAGTTTATCGTGAGCGATACTGGCCTTGGGATCCCCGAGGATGCCAAGGCGCGATTGTTTATCGCCTACAGTGCTCAGCCCAATCAGGGGCGCAGCCGTGGCACTGGCCTAGGGCTGGCGATCAGTAAGGAGCTGGTCACCCTGATGGGGGCCGGCGATGAGGGGCTCTGGGTCGACACAGAGGTGAATAAGGGCAGTACCTTCGGATTTAGCCTGCCGTTGATCGCCTGTGAGGCGCCTGCGCAGAGCACGACAGATATCATCCCTCAGGTCGCGCCAAAGAGAGTGCTGGTGGTGGAAGATAATCAGGTCAATGCCATGGTGGCCCAGGGCTTCCTGGCGCATCTTGGCCACGAGGCAGTATTGGTGCCAAGCTGCGCCGAGGCCATAGCCGTCTTTGAGCGCCAATCGCCAGGGTTCGATGCCGTGATGTTGGATATTCAGCTCAGCGATGGTTCTGGCATAGACCTCCTGAGTCAGCTTAGGGAGCGCGCCGTGAGCGATCTGGTGTTTGCCGCCTTCACCGCCCAGTTGCAGCCACAGGATCTCGAGGTCTATCGAGCGGTAGGATTCGATGAGATCTTGGCCAAGCCGCTCAACATGCAGGCCCTGATGCGCTGGTTGGGGCGGGCGTCAAAAACTTCGGCTCCAGTCGCCGAAGGAGTCGAAGAAACAGAAGAGACTGAAGCAGTGGAACTTGTGGGATCTGATGAAACGTCGGCGGCGGATTTAGTGGAGGAAAATCCTCTGCCGGATGCTCCTCTGCTGAATGCCTCTCTGCTGGATAGCGCCCAGTTTCAGGGGGATTTCGACTGTCTCGGCGAGGCGGCGATGGCGCAGATGTTGAGCCTCTATCTCTCCTCCAGCGAGGCGCAGCTGACCCAGTTGGAGCAGCTTGTCGAATCTCTGCCAGAACAGAAAGCCGAACAGAAAGCCGAACAGGCCGCCGAGGATAAGATTCAGGCGTGTCGTAAGCTACTCCACGGCCTCAAGGGCAGCAGCGCCAACATGGGCATGGTCAGGCTGACAAGGCGCTGCCAGCAACTGGAACAGAGTGCGTTGCAGACGGAGGATATTCGTGGGCTCAGGCTGCTGTGGCGTGACTCGGTCGCCGCCTTCCAGGCGCAGCTAGCATCAACGCAATAGTGCAGCTAGCATCAATGCAATAGCGGAGCTAGCAAAGCGGCGCATTAGGCGTCTGAATCTGCTAGAGCCATGGGCGAAATCTGCTACACTTGCGCCCCATTGTTAACCATCTACTCACAACAGCAACTAAAGCGGGATCTTCACCTATGTTATTTTCTCAATTGTCTCTGCCTGCGCCTCTGCAACAGGCGCTGGAGGCCTTGGCATTTCGCGAGGCGACTCAGATCCAGGCCGAGGCGATCCCCTTGGTGCGAAGCGGTGTCGATCTCATGGCCTCGGCCCAGACGGGCACGGGCAAGACGGCCGCCTTCGCCCTGCCTATCCTGGCTAACTTGATGGGCCAGGCGCAGGTAGAGGGCTCAGATAAACAGCCCCGAGCCCTGGTGTTGGTGCCCACCCGCGAGCTGGCGCTGCAGGTTCATCAGGGGATCTCAGATCTCGCCCGCTTCACCTGTCTGTCGGCGGGGCTGGTCTATGGCGGCGTCAGCATCGAGGCCCAGTGCCAGCAGCTTGCCGCAGGCGTCGACCTGATCGTCGCGACCCCGGGTCGCCTGCTGGACCTGCACAGACGCGGCGCCGCCAAGCTAGATGGCGTGGCGCACCTGGTGTTCGACGAAGCCGATCGCATGTTGGATATGGGCTTTGCCGACGAGATAGCCGAGCTGATGGCGCTGTTACCCAGCGAGCGTCAGACCCTGCTGTTTTCAGCAACCCTGGATGACAAGGTGCTTGCACTGAGCCATCGCTGGTTAAAGCAGCCCAAACGCATCGCCGTCAGCCCGCAGAACAGCGCCAGCCAGGATGTCGAGCAGCGGGTCTATGCGGTGGACAGCGAGCGCAAGTTTGCCCTCCTGTCTCATCTGATCAACAAGGGGGATTGGCAGCGGGTATTGGTGTTTAGTCGTAAGAAGGTGGCCGCCGACAAGCTGGCCGCCCGCTTATGTGAGCAAGGCATCCAGGCCAAGGCGTTTCATGGGGATCTGGGCCAGGGCGCGCGTGAGCAGGTGCTGGCCGATTTCCGCCGTGGAGAGATCAAGGTACTGGTGGCTACGGATGTGGCGGCGCGGGGGATAGATATCGAGTCTCTGGACTATGTGGTTAACTATGAGCTGCCCTATGTGGCCCAGGATTATGTGCATCGCATCGGTCGCACCGGTCGTGCGGGTAAGCAGGGCGTCGCCGTGACCCTTTACTGCGAGGAGGATGCACTGCTGCTGGAGGAGGTCGAGGCACTGCTGGATAAGCGTCTGCCCCAGCAGTGGTTGCCCGGTTTCGAGCCGGATCTCACCAAGGCTGACCCCAATCCCCGTCGCAATGGCAAGGCGGCGCAGAAACGCCGCGCCAAGAGGCGCGGTCAGGGGGGCAGGCGTTAGCCCTGTTGGTAGTAGAGCATCTGCCCCTTAAAGCTGGAGGACATCTCGGCGGTCGGAGCGATTTTTTCCTGATGGTGACGATAGCCCAGGCTGCACATCTTCTTGCTAAAGGCGGCATGGTTGCCACGGCCTGGGTCGACTAAGATCACCTCGCAGGCGGGCGCCGCATGGCGATGGATAAAGGCCGATAACAGCTCGATATGCTCTCGTTCGTAGAGCAAGTCTGCACCTATGATCAGGTCAAATAACCCTAGGCCATCGCTGTGGGAGTCCCAGCTGGTGCGCAGAAAGGGAATAGTCTCGCCTTGGTTAAGACGCACATTTTCCCGTAAGAAGTTGCCTGCCTCTGGGTGGTAATCTGTGGCGGTGATGTCGGCTTGACGGCTATTGAGCAACAGGCTGGCCAGTGCCATGCCACAACCCACCTCTAAGATGCGCTTGTTGTCGATATCGAAACTTACCATCTGATCTGCCAGCGCCTTACCCGAATCCCATAACACGCCAAATAGTGACCACTGGGCGGATGAGATCCCTAACGCCTCGGCCTCGCCCAGAGGATCTGAGTATTCCTGTCTGTCTCTGAGACTGCGGATATGTATATCTGTGTGAGGGTATTCCAGGGTCTGGTAGCGGACACGTGGGGCGCTCATGGCGGTTAAACTCCTTGCGTTAACGGTAAACGCAACAAGCCTAGATCGATATCGATTCGCTACGTGTAGGGGGCCACTATAAGGGGGATCGGCGCAAATAGCTATCGGCATAAAAAAGGCGCCGACAATGAGCGGCGCTTTTACTGTGGTGATTGCTATTCAATCATATTGATACTTATTGATTTTTTTACGAATGCTCGCAAAGTGCCTCACAATCCAGGCTGACCCAGGTCTGAGTGAGCCTGGCGAGGGCCTGGTAGAAGCGGCCAGGGTCTCTGTCACTCACGCGCTTGGCAAACTCGGCTAGCCAGGCATCCAGATACTTGGCGATAAAGCGCTGCTGCGCCTTATCATCCAGGCTGGTGGCCTGCTGGGCGACATAGGCCAAGATCACCGAGATGTGATCGGCTGGCTCGGGAAAATCGCTCTGCACCCCCAGCTTACTCTGCTCGAGCAGGGCAAGTATCTCCTGATGCTGAGGGCCGAAGAGCAGCGGCTGCTCCTCATCGCCTTCAGGCGTCAGATAGAGGCCTGCATAGGGATTGGCGCTCTGCTTGCCGCCTACCAGGAACAGGCCGCAATAATCCGCGGCCAGATTCAGCAGGGAGGCCTCATCGCCCAGTCCTGCCAACACCGCTTGGATGGTGTTCACCTCAGGCGCCAGCCTAGGCTCGCCGGCCAGCAGGTCAAAGAAGGCCTGCGCCTCAGCGCTTTGCAGGCTCTGTAGGCGCTGATGATCTATCTCTTTGGCAAACAGATCCGACAGCAGACGGTAGACCCTGGCTCGCGCCTGGTTGGCTGGTGTTTGATAAATCGATGACTTACTCATCTTAATTCTCCTTTGACCGCTAGCTTATTTTAGCGGCTGATCTCTATGGGGCCGCTGAAGGCGCTGACTTCTGGGACCTTACCGCTGAACTTCTCGAACTCCACCAGACAGGTGTAGGCGGCGCAGGCCTGTGCCAGCTTAGAGCTGCCGATATCCTGAGTCAGGGTGTTGGGGTCGCCGTAGCTGCACAGGGCGCCCATCTCGTTGCCGCCTTGCTTACTGCCATCCTTGTCCACTGGGCCATACCAGGCACCCTCGTGGATACGGATCACACCCTGAGGGAAGCGGTTCGATACCCGGGCGCCCGCCAGTAGCTGACCCCTGTCGTTGAACACGCGCACCAGATCGCCATCCTTGATGCCGCGGGCCTTAGCATCCAGCGGATTGAGGTAGACAGGCTCGCGTCCCTGTACGGTATAGGTCTCGCGGTACTCCTGGGATTCACACATCTGCGAGTGCAGACGCTGATCCGGGTGGCAGGACTGCATCCAGATGGGGTACTTGTCTGAGCCAGGGCCGCCGTGGCTGCGCTCGCTCTTCTCCATCCAAGTTGGATGGCCGGGACAATCGTCGTAGTTAAACTGGGCGATCTTACGGCTAAAGATCTCGATAAGGCCTGATGGCGTGCCCAGCGGGTTGATCTCAGGGTCATCCCTAAAATCGCTGTGGCGTGTCCAATTCTCTCCTTCACCGAAGTGCACATAGCCCTGTTGCCAGAAGGTGTCGAAATCTGGCATCTCGAACTTACCTGCGTTGGCGGCCTTACACTCGTCGTAGAGCTTTCTTAGCCAGTCCATCTCGGTCAGGCCGCGGGTATATTGCTTCTCTTTACCCATGAGCGCCGCGAAGCGGGTGAAGATCTCAAAGTCTGACAGACTCTCGTACAAGGGCTCGACCATCTTCTGCATCGCCAACACGCCGCGGTTGGCATAGCTGCCGTACACGTCTATGTCGTTGCGCTCGAAGGTGGTACAGGCGGGCAGCACTATGTCTGAGAAGCGACAGGTGGCGGTCCAGTTCACGTCTATGGTGACCACACATTCCAGCTTGTGGAATGCGCGCTTCATCTTGTTTCTGTCCTGATGGTGGTTCCAAGGGTTGTTGCCCGAGAACACCATCATCTTGATGTCGGGGTAGGTGACCTTGCTGCCGTTGGCATCTATCGTCTTGCCCGGCTCCAGGATGGCATCTATCCAGCGCGCCACTGGTATGGTGCTGCTGGCACCCTTGAAGTCTGTGCTGTCAAATAGTGGCTTTTGGCCCTCATCCAGGTTACGTGGGAAGGCGCCCGGCGCCGCCGCACCCGACGATGGTACGCCTATGCTGGAGTAGTGGTGGCCATAGCTGATGCCGCCGCCCGGCAGGCCGATTTGGCCTATCATGGTGGCCAGCACCGCCGCCATCCAGTAGGGCTGCTCACCATGCTGCTGACGCTGAATGCACCAGCCCATCATGAGTTGGGTGCGGCCCTTAGTCATCACCTTGGCCAGATCTTTAATGATCTCGACACTCACGCCTGTGATCTGGCTAGCCCACTCAGGGGTTTTGGCCACGCCATCTTTCTCACCTAGCAGGTAGGGGAGGAACTCGTCGAAGCCCAGGCTGTAGCCTTCGATGAAGGCCTTGTCGTGCAGGTCTTTGCTCACCATCTCGTGGGCGATACCCAGCATCAGGGCCACGTCTGTCTGTGGGTTGATGTAGAGCTGCTCGCAGCCCAGGTACTTTTGGGTCTTGGTGACCACGGGATCTATGCTGATCACCCGGATCTTGCCTTGAGCCACCTTCTCCTTGAGCTGCGCCAGATAGGCGTAAGACTCGTGAGTCTCGGCGTTCCAGCCCACCTGCAGGTTCTTATAGGGGTCGTTCGACCAGAGCACTATTGTGTCGCTGTGCTCTAAGATCAGCGGCCAGGACGTCCCCTGGGCGTAGACCTCGGTGGAGCCGAGCACGTAAGGCAGAATCGTTTGACCTGCGCCGGTGGAGTAGTCGCCGACCTTCTTGACGAAGTTACCGTGCATCCCCACCGCGCGCTGCATATGGCTGGTGGAGGAGTGCAGCTGACCGGTGGCGCGCCAGCCTGTCTGTCCCGCATGTAGTCCAGACGGGCCATACTTGGTCTGGATCTCATCGAGTGAGTCCTTAAACAGCGACAGTGCCTTGTCCCAGGTGACGCGCACGAAACGGTAGTCGCCGCGCTCTAAGGTGTTGCTCTTGTGCCCCTTGAGCAGGAAGTCGAGGCGCACCATAGGGTAGCGCACGCGGGATGGGTTATAGACCAGCCCCTTGACCCCATTGATCATATCGGTGGGGTATTTATCCAGGTCGAAGGGGATCACCTTATCGATGACGCCATTCTTGCGAGTCATCTTAAAGGCGCCGAAGTGGGAGCCGGTGGTTTTCCACACTTCATCCGTGCCCGTGCTGGCCAGGGCGTTGAGCGGCGCCAACAGCGATGAGCCGCTTAGGGTGACATAGGAGCTGGCGGCGAGGCCTTTTAGAAAATCTCTTCTGTTCATGATGCTATCCTGTTAGTGCGCTGAGGTGGCAAAAGTCGATGAATGTTCTTGCAGGTATTTCTGCACCAGTGCCTGGGTGTCCTGATCCATGTTGACGAAGGCGATCATTCCCTGAAACATGCCGGGCCAAGTGTTGGCGTCGAAATGGGCCTCGTCGGGCTGGGTGTGACAGACGCTACAGCTGCTGGAATAGGTGTCGCGTGCGTAGTCCCATAGCGGCTGCAGGTCTTTCACCAGATAGTCGCCATCCACCCAGATCTGCGCCTCGACTCGCTGCCAGGTGAGGCCGGTGAGCGGGTCTTGCTGCTCTTCGAACACTTGCATCACGCCTGGCTCCAGGGCGGCATCTTTCGAGAGCTGGGCCGAGAGGATGTTCATGCCGAAATCGAAATAGATCACCCGGCCTGCGCCTATCTTCTTACGCCAGCCGTCGATACCTACCTTGGCGCGTTGACCCTTGACCTCAAGCACCTTCACCTTAGTGGCGATGTTGAGGGTGCCCGCCTCGACGTCTGTCTTCTCGTTGAAGAACAGTGGCTTGGTCAGGGCGCTGAAGTAGTTCTCGCCGATAGCCAGGCTGCTCTCGCCAGAACCCACCTGGGCAATAAGCTCAGGGGCGCGTGAGGTGCCCATGTCCGGAAGCTTGTGGGCTATTCCCTTGTGGCAGTCGATACAGCTCTGATCCAACTCGGCGGCACGTTTCATCTGTTTCTGGGCCAGTTTGGACATCTCGTCCCACTTCATCGAGTCATAGTTGTGGCAGTTCTTACAGGCGAGTGAGTTGTCGCGATCGAAACGTTTCCACTCACGGCTCGCCATCTCCAGACGCTTGGCCTCGAACTTCTCTTCGGTGTTGACGGTTTGCAGCAGCCAGCCCCACATGTCGTGGGAGGCCTCTATCTTGCGGCCAATCTTACGGCTCCAGTTGTGGGGCACGTGACAGTCGGGGCAGGTGGCGCGCACGCCGGAGTGATTCGACCAATGCACTGTGCTTTGCAGCTCCTGGTAGGGTTTACTCTCCATGCTGTGGCAGCTGATGCAGAAGGCTTCTGTGTTGGTCGCCTCCAGGGCTGTGTTGAAGCCACCCCAAAAGATGATGCCCATCAGGAAGGCTGACAGGCTAATGGCGCCAAGGGTGAGGGTTTTGGCGGGTTTGTTGAGGGTACGCCAAAGGGTGATAAACCACTTCATAGCAACATCCTTTCTCAAGTTGGTAATGGGGTTAATGGGCGACGACGCCGCCGAAGGCCTGGATCATCCAGATGATGAAGCCATAGGCGCTGATGCCTGTGACGGTCAGCATCGGGAAGAGCAGCACTATGATGAAGCCAAGGGCTTTGAGCTCTTTGGATTTATCCTGATCTCGTGTTTCGCTTATTGGGTGTGATGGCATGACAGACTCTCTTAGTTGATCTTTGTCCATGGCTGCATGGTAGAGGAGGGATGTGAATGGGGGTGCTGCCTGGCATGAACCAAGGGTGACAAGTTATGAAAAAATATGAATAAAACTGAGCCTGACGACTTGATGGCGAAGAATTTATTTATAACTGGCTGATATTGAATGAGTTAACTGAGTTTTCTCTTGAGTGGATGTCCCATGGTTGTCGCGGTATCTCTGCCTAAAAAGCCCTTCGTGCGAAAGTTGAACAAAAGTTTGGCGAATTGTTAGCTTGCTCTAGTTTATGTCACAGTCTTTGCTGTAGAATGCGCCGCCAACAAAGGCTGTGTTATGGGTAAGTGTTTGCTTACCTTAAAAGGTCGGTATCTCCTCGGTTACCGATCTGCAGGTCACGTAAGGTACACCAATAAGTACTCAGTGGATCTCTCACCCACAGACATCTGTCGTGGGGCTCTAACTTGCCATAGCCTTCCAAATTAAGAGATCAAAAAAGGTAACTACTATGAAGTCTGAACAGACTCTCGCTGCACCCGCTGTACCTGCAAGCTCCCTGCTTGACCGTTATTTTGCCATTACCGCTCGCGGCAGCACGCTGCGCCAAGAGGTGATTGCCGGCTTAACCACCTTCCTCGCCATGGTTTATTCGGTGATCGTGGTGCCAAACATGCTGGGCGCCGCCGGTTTCGATCCCGGCGCCGTCTTCGTGGCGACCTGTCTGATTGCCTCCTTCGGCTCCCTGCTGATGGGACTGTGGGCTAATCTACCGATGGCGATTGGCTGCGCCATCTCACTGACCGCCTTCACCGCCTTTAGCATGGTGCTGGGCCAGGGGATCTCGATTCCCGTGACCCTGGGCGCCATCTTCCTCATGGGCGTGGTCTTCACCCTGGTGAGTGTCACAGGCGTGCGTCAGTGGGTACTGACCAACCTGCCTAAGGGGATCGCTCACGGTACCGGCATAGGCATAGGCCTGTTCCTGCTGTTGATCGCCACCAATAGTGTGCATCTGATCGTCGCCAACGACGCTGGTCTGCCGGTGAAGCTTGGCGATATTCATAGCCTGCCTGTCATCGCAACAGTGATTGGCCTGGCGGCCACCATAGGCCTGGAGCGCCGCGGCGTACCCGGTGGCATTTTGCTGGTGATCATCGCGCTTTCTGTATTTGGCCTAGCGTTTGACCCGAGCGTGACCTACCAAGGCTTATTCGCCCTGCCTGATTTGATGTCAGATAAGTCGCTTATCGGTCAGCTGGATATCATGGGCGCCCTCAACCCTGTGGTACTGCCGATAGTGCTGGCGCTGGTGATGACGGCGATCTTCGATGCCACCGGTACCATTCGCGCGGTGGCCGGTCAGGCCGAACTTTTGGATGAGAAAGACAACATTGTTGGCGGCGGTAAGGCGCTGACCTCTGATTCCATGAGCAGCATCTTCGCAGGCGCCGTGGGCGGCGCGCCGGCGGCCGTGTACATCGAGTCGGCGGCGGGTACCGCGGCCGGTGGTAAGACGGGCCTGACGGCGACAATCGTCGGCGTGCTCTTCCTGCTGATGGTATTCCTGGCGCCGCTTAGCTACCTGGTGCCGGCCTATGCCACGGCGCCGGCGCTCATGTATGTGGGCCTGTTGATGCTGAGCAATGTGACCAAGCTGAACTTCGACGACAAGGTCGATGCCATGGCGGGACTAACTTGCGCCGTGTTTATTATCCTCAGCTGTAATATCGTTACCGGTATCATGCTGGGCTTCGTGACCCTAGTGGTTGGCCGTCTGGCCAGCGGTGAATGGCGCGCCCTGAAACCCGGTGTGTTAGCCATCACTATCGGCCTGGTGGTCTTCTATATGGGCGGCTGGGCTATCTAGAACGTATCGAATCAGCAGCTCAAATAACACAAACCCAGGTCAATTGACCTGGGTTTGTCGTTTAAGGCTGTCGATTGAGGCTGATAAGCAAGGCAATTGAGTAACTCATTTTTCAATACTTGTGAGCACTAGTCCTGTTCGGGGCACAGCTCATCATGGCAGAAGGCACCTAGCAGATCTTTCCAGGTGATGATGCCCACTATCTTGCTAAATGCCATCACGGGCAGGCAGCCGATGTCGTGGGCCAGCATGAGTTGCCCGGCGGTCTTGATGTCGGCCTCGGGGGCTATGGTGATGGGATCCCGGCTCATTACCTGATGGGCGCGGCGCTGCAGGGTGTCGCTGTCGCGCTCGGTCTCGCCTATGCTGCCGATATGGGGGCTGAGGGTGCGCAGATAGTCGCGTTCGGATAGTACGCCTTGCAAGCTGTCGTTCTCGATCACCAGCAGATGATGAAAGGGGGCGCTGTCAAAGATCTCTTTGACTATGGTAAGCCTGTCGTCCATCTCTATGGTGACGACCCTGGTGCTCATGATCTCCGATACCCGTGTTGCCATGGCAGACTCCTGAGACTTAGGGAGAGGTTAACTGAGTTTTGTAAGGTTCTCAGTGACTTTGGTGAATGTTCACCCTGTTTCCAGTTATAACAGATAAATGAATGTTCAACAAATGACCATCTAAATTTCACATAAATGTCATGGGTTTGCCCTTTAATGATTGGGTTTATCTTAGTATCAGGGCAAAAAGATGAAATCCATGCCATTGGCATCCCAGACCAGCCAGTCCGACCCTTTCTATGTCGATTCCATTCATTTTCAGCGCACCCAAGGCAAGCATAATCAAGGCAAGCATAATCAAGGCGAGCTAAGTCAGGAAGAGCTACGCCGGGAAGATCTTAGCCAGCACAAGGCGGTGCGTTACTGCCGTGAGCTGATGCGCCGCACGTCTATCACCCCGGAAGATGCCGGTTGCCAGCAGTGGCTGGGGGAAAGGCTTGCCGCAATGGGTTTTGACGTCAGCCACTATCAGGATCAGGGGGTGAGCAACCTGTTGGCCTCCTTCGATGAGCGCCCGGCGCAGCTGGCGCTGGCGGGGCATACGGATGTGGTGCCGCCCGGGGAACTGAGCCGCTGGCAGACGCCGCCGTTTGCCGCCACCTTAGTGGATGGCATGCTGATTGGCCGCGGCGCTGTGGACATGAAATCAGGCCTGGCGGTGATGCTGGCGGCGGTCGAGGATCATATTGCCTGTCATGGTCTGCCTAAGGCCAACTGGCAGTTTATCGTCACCAGCGACGAAGAGGGCGAGGCGGAACATGGAACCCGCATCTTGGTGGAGCGCCTTAAGGCTCAGGGCCGTCTGCCCAAGTACTGTGTGGTGGCCGAGCCGACCGCCGATAAGCAGGCGGGCGATGTGATTAAGATTGGCCGTCGCGGCGCCATCTCGGCCCGGCTAACGCTCAAAGGCAAGCAAGGGCATGTGGCCTATCCCAAGAACGCCGTCAACGCCCTGCATATGGCGGCGCGGGTGATGCAGGCGCTAGAAGCCCTTAGTTGGGATGAGGGCAGCGACGACTTTCCCGGCACCAGCCTGCAGGTGACCCATGTGGATTCGGGGGCGTTTACCGACAATATCGTCCCGGGTAGCTGTGAGATCTGTTTCAACATACGCTACAGCTATCGTTACAGCGAGGCGGGGATCATGGCGCGGATCCAGGCCTGTCTCGACGGGCTTTCCCTGGGGGATGATGCCATCAGTCTGCGCTGGGAGCGTGGCTGTCAGCCCTATCATACCCAGGAAAACGATGGCCAGAGCCTGATCGCCCAGGTGGAGGCGGCGATCTTCGAGGTCACCGCCAGCTTTCCGCGCCTCTCCACCTCGGGGGGCACCTCAGACGGACGTTTTTTGTCATCAATCCAAACTCAGGTGATCGAGCTGGGGCTTCCCAATCGCACCATACATCAGGTCAACGAGCGGGTGGAGCTGGCGCAGATAGTGCGCTTGTATCGCATCTATCGCGCCCTGCTGACGCGCTTTCATGACTAGATAAATAGTTAAGTTTGGTGGCTTGGGCTGATGTTAATTGAGAGTCCGCCAAAGCTATTGGTAAAACTAACTCACAAGCCTTTGTCGCAAAACAAATTCACAAAAGCTTGTCGCAAAACCAATCCACAAAAGCTTGCAATAAAAAAGACGCTCTGGGGCGTCTTTTTATTGCTTGAAGATAGCCGCTAGCGCTATTACTAGTGCCATTGCTATTTCTATTTTAACGGGCTGTCTTCGCCGCCCGTGTTGAGCTCGGGCAGGTGGCAGTCTATGTAGCGGGCGCGCTTCTTGGCCTTGAGTTTGTGGGTGTCCACCAGCACCAGGCCATCGATGCAGTCGCCAAACTCGGCATCTATGCCGAAGTCGAGGAAACTCACCCCTAAACCGTCGCACAGCTCGCCATATTGTTTGTACAGGGCGGGCACGGCCGCGCCCATGCTGGCAAGCGCCTGCTTGAGCAACTTAAATTCCGCCTGATAGTCTTCCCCGGGGAAGAGGCTATCTAACTGTTCGTGCTGCTCTGGGGTGAAGCTGTAGCGGCTGTTGGCGTGCGCCAGCTCCTGCACCGGGCAGAAGTGGGTCTGATAGAAGTAGACCAACATCGCCTTGGCCTGCTCCGGTAGGGCGTCGCTGATGGAGACGGGGCCGAACAGATAGCGATATTCAGGATGTTTGGCGAGGAAGGCGCCTATGCCGAACCAGAGGTAATCTAGGCTGCGCTTGCCCCAATACTTAGGCTGCACGAAACTGCGTCCCAGCTCCAGCCCCTGCTCAAAGTAGGGGGCAAATTCGTCGCGGTATTGAAACAGCGACTGGCTGTAGAGGCCCTTATGCTCATCTTGGTAGAGGCTCTTGGCACTGGCGAAACGGTAGGCGCCGACTAATTCCAGCGCCTTGTGATCCCAGAGCACCAGATGCAGGTAGTCGGCGTCGTACTTGTCTGTGTCGCGGCGCTTGCCGCTGCCTTCACCCACGGCGCGAAAGGCGATCTCTCTCAGTCTGCCTATCTCACGCATGATGGGATTGCTCTGCTTGTGGCGGTAGAGATAGATGAGTTTCTCGTCATGGGTCTGGCCCAGCAGCTCGCACTGGGACAGGGCCTCGATCAGATCGCTGCGCGACTCAGGGTGGGCGATGGCATTCTGGGTCTTAAACAGGGGGCTGCGGTTCTTGCCGATGCGATAGAGATGATTCTTCAGCAGTTTCACCTGGGTCTTGAGCGGGAAGTCGCTGCTGGCCACCACCTCCTTGGGGATCAGCTGACCTATGCGCAGGGGCATGGTGCGCTTGGCCTGCTTGAACATCTCCTTGACCAGCAGCAGGCTGGCAAGGGGCTTGTAGATCATCGAGGCACCGTAGAAGGTGGCCGAATTCTTGGCATCGGCAAACATGGGCAGCAACGGTGCCTGACAGGCCTTGGCGATCTTCAGAAAACCGCTGTGCCAGTGCAGATCCCGCACGCCGTTGGGGCGCAGGCGTGACACCTCGCCGGAGGGGAAGATCAGCACGGCACCTTCGCTCTTGAGGTGCTGGTGGATCTTCTCAAGATGCTGTTTGGGGGTGCCGCCCGTCATGTTACGCACCGGCAGCAGGATGGAGTGCAGCGGCTCCAGGGCCATCAGCAGCTCGTTGGCCACCACCTTGATGTCCGGGCGCACCTTGCTGATCAGCTTGATCATCGCCAGGGCGTCCAGTGAGCCGATAGGGTGGTTGGCATAGATCACCACCCGGCCCTCGCTGGGGATATTCTCCACCTCTGTGCTGGGCACGCTGTAGGTGAAGTTGAAGCTGGCCAGGACCTGCTCGATAAAGTCTACCCCCTCCAGGTAATCGAACTCCTGGGTGATGGCATGGCACTCTTTTTCCATCAGGAAATAGCGCAGCAGCGCCTTGGTGGGGGTCGCCAGCCAGGGGCTCTGATTGAGCTTGGGGAGGTTGTTGGCAACCACATCGTCTACGGTGAAGATCATCTTTTGCATGGGTCTGCTCGCTATGTAAGGGATGGTGCCCGTGATGGAGACACCCTATCCATAGCGCCAGAGTAAGAGGGGAGTTTGACTAAGAGATGAACAAATTATTGCAGCCAGATGACGCCTAGCGGACGATCAGGCTGTCGGGCAGATGTATGATAAAGGTGCTGCCGCGCCCCTCCTGGGAGTCTATGCTGATCTCGCCCTTGAGGACCTGAGTGACTATGTTGGAGACGATATTCATCCCCAGGCCGCTGCCGCCCTTGCCGCGCTTGGTGGTGAAGAAGGGCTGGAACACCTGGGCCTGAACCTCCTGGGACATGCCACAGCCATCGTCCTGATAGGTGATGTAGATCCCTTGGTCGCTGCGGGTCACCTCAAGGCTGAGCTTGCCTGACTTGCCATCTGGGTAGGCGTGGATCACCGAGTTGTTGAACAGGTTGCTGACGATCTGGTAGAAAGCCCCCGGGGTGCTCTGGATGATCAGCTTCTCC
Source organism: Shewanella sp. KCT (assembly GCF_007636505.1). Taxonomy (NCBI): domain Bacteria; kingdom Pseudomonadati; phylum Pseudomonadota; class Gammaproteobacteria; order Alteromonadales; family Shewanellaceae; genus Shewanella; species Shewanella sp. KCT. The sequence continues at coordinate 65,500 of NZ_LVDJ01000012.1, read as the reverse complement.
GGACATTGATAGCTGTACTCATGGGGCGTGCGTGACAGCATGGGGTTGAGAGAGATGAAGATCTCATCCAGATAGGTATGCAGGTCGAACTCGCGTACATCCTCGTGGGACTGATCCACAGAGACCTGCTTGAAGCTGGCGATAAGCTTTGAGGCGCGTTCCAGATTGGCCAGGATCAGTCGGCAGCACTCGGCCACTTCATTCTGATACTGTTCGAAATCCTCTTCGGTGATCTCGCCGCGGCGATAGAGTTGGTCGAAGTGTTTGACGCTCTCCTGCAGGTGGGAGGCGGCGGTGACGCTGATCCCTATGGGAGTATTGACCTCGTGGGTGATACTTGCCACCAGGCCGCCCAGCGCTGCCATCTTCTCCTTGTCCATCAGCTCGCCCTGGGTATGTTCCAGCTCGTCCAGGGTGTGTTTCAGCTCGTCGTTGCGTTGTTGCAGCTCAAGGGTGCGCTCGTTGACGCGCTGCTCCAGACGCTGATTGAGCTCGCGCAGGGCGTGCTCCGTCTCTTTCTGCTGCTGAATGTTCTTGATGGTCCCCGCGATACGTATCGCCTTGCCCGCCTCGTCACGCTCTACCACCTGACCACGATTGAGCACCCAGAGCCACTCGCCGTCGGGCGCCAGGCCGCGATAGGTGAGGGAGAACTTGTCTATCTGGTCGTTGATGCACTCCTTGGCGACCCGCGACACCTTGGGGATGTCGTTCGGGTGGACGCAGGTGGCTATGGTCTTCTTCAGTTCCTCTTCCTGCTCGGGGTACTTGAGGAAGGTGTTGGTACGGGTGGCGTTGCCATGAACGATATTCCAGTCCCAAAACTCATCGCCGCTGCCCCACAGGGCTAGCTGCAGGCGCTGCTCGCTCTGGGCCACCTCATGCAGCAGGGCAGCTTGTTGCTGATACTGGGACCACTTGCGATAGAAGATCAGGCTTACCAGCATCAGGGTCAGGGTGAAATATAAGGTGTAGGCGAAGGGGGATTGCCATGGCGCGGGCTCCAGCATGATCTTGAGGCGCCTGATGGGGCTGTATTGCTGGTTGATATCCTTGGCGCGGATCTCAAACAGATAGTTGCCCGGGTTGAGGCCGGTGAAGTAGGCGACCTGCTCCGGCGAGCCCGCTATCCAGGTGTCGTTGAGCCCAAGCAGGCGGTACTGATAGCTGAGCCGGGAGGCATTGTGCAGATCCGGGCTGTGGTAGTGCAGCGAGAAGATATCGGCGGTATGGGGCAGCGCCAGCGAAGGGGGCAGTCTTGGCGTGCCCTTGTCCATGTCGGGTAGCCCTTGGGCCTGACCCAGCACAAAGAGATCTGTGATCACCGGCAGGGTCGGCGGCTTACGGCGGGGCAGCTGGGCCGGATTAAAGTGGTTAAAGCCGTTGACGCCGCCAAGATAGAGGGTGTTGTTACGCCCCAAGGCCGCGGCGCCGAAGTTGAACTCGTTATCCTGTATGCCGTCGATATCTGTGTAGTTGGTGGTCTTAAGGTTGTCCGGGTCGAGCTGAGTTAACCCCTTGGTGGTGCCTAGCCAGAGGTGACGGCGCTGATCGGCAAACAGTAGGTAGATGGTGTCGTCGATCAGGCCATCCGCCGTGGTAAGCAGTCGGCTGCTGAAGTCCTGGGTGTTGAAGTGCAGTAACCCCTCGTTACTGGCGATCCACAGGCTGTGGTTATCATCGGCGATAATGGAGAAGAGGTGTTGCTTGGGCAAGGCATGGGGTGTGTGGCTGGCGAAGTGGGTGATCTCGCCATTGGCCGCGAGCCTCAGCAGGCCGTCGCTGGAGGAGGTGAGCCAGTAGTTGCCGTCGTCGTCTTGCAGCATGTCGGTGACTGTCTTGATGGGCAGGGGCACGGCAATGAAGCCTGTGGCTATGCCGGCGTATCTGGCGATGCCGCCATCGCTGCTGGTGATCCAGGGGGTCCCCTGCCTGTCGAAATAGAGCGAATAGAGCTGATTGCTGGGCAGGCTGTTGGGGCTCTTGGCATCGGCCAGATAGTGAATATAGCTCTGCTTGTCTGCGGTATAGATGAAGAGGCCATCGCCCCGGGTGCCTATCCACAGCTGACCTAGCTCATCCTCCTTGATAAAGCTGATGAAGGCCTGACTCAGGCTGGGGTTTTGCACATGAAAGGGGGTGAAGCCCGTTAGCTCGCCCCTGGGATTTTTCAGCCCCTGGTAGACGCCGCTGGCGGTGCCGACCCAGAGGGTGCCCTGGCTGTCTTCCAGCAGGCTGCGAATATCCACGTTGAGCAGGTTGTTGTCGTTGAAGCTAAAACCATGGATATGGCCGAAATATTGGGCGTCGAGAAAGGTCTTACTCAGGCCGCCGCCCTTGCTGCCGATCCACAGCTGCTGCTCGTTGTCTATCCACAAGGATGTGATGACTGGGCTGTTGATGCTGTAGCGGTTCTCTGCTGAGGCGTTGAGCCTGTGGATCTCGTTGCGGCTGGGGTTGTATCTGGCCAGCCCTTGGGCGCGAAAGCCTATCCAGAGGCTGCCGAACTTATCCCGCTTGAGGGCGGAGATGGAGAAGACGGGGCTGGCGGGCACGGCGGCGATCGTCATGGCCTGAGCATTGGTGATATCCAGCAGGAACAGGCCGCGGGTCTGGGTGCCGACCCAGAGGGTGTTGCTCTTACCCGCCTCGATGGCGGAGACGCCGCGCAGTGTCTCAGGCGCGTATTGGGTGACGTTAATCTCATCTTCAGTCTGTTTGAGGCTGGCGAGTCCGTTGAGCGTGCCTATCCAGAGCCTATCCTGTCGGTCACGATACAGGGTGTTGATGCGCCCGCTGGGTAGCCCTTGGGTCGTGCTGCTGTCCAGGGTCGCCAGCAGCTTGTTGCTGGCGGGGGAGAAGTAGAGCAGGCGATTGTCGGCGGTGGCGATCCACAGGTTACCCTGAGCGTCTTCATCGAGGTCTACGATATCATCGGGCAGCGGGCTGTTACTGGCGTTGAAGGGCTCGAAGATGCCGCTGTCGGCATGATAGCGGTTGATCCCTTCGTTGCGGGTGATGAGCCAAAGGGTGCTGCGGCTGAAATGCAGCTTCTTGATATATTTGGCCGAGGGGCCGCGGTTATCCCCCCGGGTGTCGAAGATCTTGAAACGCTTGCCATCGTAGCGGTTGAGCCCGGCCTGGGTGGCGATCCACAGATGTCCCTCCTTGTCGTTGACGATATCTGTGACCGTATTCATCGACAGCCCCTCCTTGGCGCCGAAGGAATCAAACTGCGGCTGATAGCTGAAGGCTAGGCTGGGCTGGCTCACCAGTAGCAATAGCATGAGTGAGAGAATGAGTGCTCTCATCTAGGTGCGCCAACTCGTGTGTTTGCAAGTCATAACTTGGCCCTTGTGATCTAGGGGGCGATTTGGTGCTCAGTTTTTGGGGATGGGGGGCGAAAAACAGCCGCGTAAATCCCGATACAATGAGCGCTGCTTGAGTGTTTAAGTTTAGAAGTCTTTGGGGAAATTGCGAGTTGAATGAATAAGATAATGTGCCATTGTGGCCATAAGAAAGGGCAGCCTGAGCTGCCCTTTTTTAGCTAACGCCTCAGCCTTAGAAGATAAGGTGGGCAACACCTGCAATCACTGGCAGGGTGACCAGGGTTCTTAGGATAAAGATGACAAACAGCTCGACGATATTGACCGGGATCTTGCTGCCGATCAGCAGGGCGCCCACTTCACTCATGTAGATCAGCTGGGTCACCGACATGGCGGCGATGATGAAGCGGGTCATGTCAGACTCGATGGAGCTGGCCAGGATTGATGGGATGAACATGTCGGCAAAGCCCACCACTATTGTCTTTGAGGCCTCGGCGGCTTCCGGCACCTGTAGCAGCTCAAACAGCGGAATGAATGGCATGCCCAGATAGTTAAAGATAGGCGTGTATTCGGCGATCATCAGGGCGACCGTACCTATGGCCATTACCACAGGGATCACGCCGAAGATCATGTCGATCACGTTCTTCAGACCATCTTTTAGGGTATGACCCATGCCATCGGCCTTGGCCGCCTTGGTCAGCGCCTGCTCCAGGCCCCAGGCGAAGACGCCCTTACCATGTGGGATCACCTCATCGTCTGGATGACGCGGGGTTTCGTCTATGTAGTGATCTTTCTTCCAAGAGAGCGGGGGCAGCTTAGGCACAACGATGGCCGCGACCACACCGGCCAGACAGACGGTCAGATAGAAGGGCACGAACAGGTGCTCGAGCTTAACCTGAGAGATCACCACCAGCGAGAAGGTGATAGAGACTGCCGAGAAGGTGGTGCCGATCACCGCCGCTTCTCTCTGGGTGTAGAAACGGGATTCATATTGCTTACTGGTCATCAGAATGCCGACGCTGCCATCGCCCAGCCAGGAGGCCATACAGTCGATGGCGCTGCGTCCCGGCAGGTTGAACACAGGGCGCATTACCTTGGTCAGCAGGGTGCCGAACAGCTCCAGCAGGCCGAAGTTAAGCAGCAGCGGCAGCAACATGCCAGCAAAGATAAACACGCAAAATAGCACGGGCAGCAGGTCGTTGAGCACCAGTGCGCCTGTATTGCCCGAGTGAATCGCCTCGGGCCCAGTTCCGGTAAAGGTCAGTACGATGAAGATGGCACCCAGCACGCGCACCAGGGTCCACATGGGGCTGACATCGAGCAGGGCACGAAAGAAGGGATAGCGATTGAGTATCGCGGGTTTTGCCGCCTTGCTGATGAGAGTTGCGACAGCGGTGAGCACCACAATGGCGGTGACTATGGCGACAATGCTATCGCCCAATAGATTTTGCAGCCCCTTAGATACGATGGCGATGGGGATCGTGATGGCATCTTGATAGCTAATGGGGGTCATGAAGAGCAACAGTCCGATAATGGAAGGGACTAGAAACGTCAGCACGGTTTTAATGTTATGGGTTTGTTTTTCAGCCACTTTATTTAGCCTTTATTCTTTGCTTCCCAAGCATGGGTAGCCATCTACTCAAAGATCCGTTAATCAATACACTCTGAATATCCATTCATGAGATAAGCGGGGAAGGTTACCCCCTAAGTCCAGTGATGTAAAACGATTATAATGCTTGGTGAACCGTTTCACCGCCGCAGCATAGTTATTAGCACTTTATGACTATTTATATTGTACCTAAATTAACAAGGTCTAGGCTAGGTAAATATTAGTTAAACTCCTTTGAAAACAAGGTTGTGCAATTGTTGCTTTGGTGTTGCGTGGCGGCGTGCCGTTTAGTCTGAGAGATACCCCTTTAGTGAAGGTGAGCTATGATTCTCATGTATGATTTTTGTTGAGATTTTATTCAGTCCGTGTCAGAAATATGCGCTAGACCTCTGCAAAAAATTCTGATTCCATATATGGTTAACCGATGAGTGTGTTAAACGATAAAGGGCCTATGACTTCAAAAGAGCAGAAACTGTCTAAATTAGCATTTAGGTTTGGCTTGCTTGGACTCGTAGGACATCTTATCGGCTTGGTGGCGGCCAGCTTAGGGTTCAGCGATTACAGCGGCCAAGGCTTTAGCTTCTACAACTTCTCCCTGAGTGAGTTGGGTCAGTATGGCCACTCCGAGCTGGCGGTGGTGTTTAACGGCGGCCTCTTCTTCGGTAGCTTGAGTTTGGTGTTATTTGCCCTGTTTGCCCTGCAAAACAGCGACGGCCCCTGGGTGTTGACCAGCTTCTCTGTGTTGGTGGTATCGCTTCTGGCGCTGGCCTGTGTCGGCCTGTTTCCGGTTAACGTCTATCACCTGCATATCTTAGGCATAGAATATTTCTTCTACTTCGCGGCGATGAGCGTGGCGGCGTATCTTGTCTACCTGTTGAGTCGTAGAGACAGGCCCAAGCGCTTCGCCCTGCGCGGTAGCCTGTTGCTCTCCGGCCTGACGCTGGGCTTGCTGCTGGTGTTTATCCTGATGGCCCATACGGATGATGGCGTGGTGGCGAGCGGAACCTGGTTTTATCATGATCTCGTGATGGTGGAGCCCAGACCCGATATTCGCTGCCCTGTGATCATGGAGTGGGCGGCGCTGTTCAGCTTTATGGGTTGGCTACTCTCGCTGGTGTGGACCCAGCGAGAGACGCGTCGACACGATTAACCTTCCTTGTTAACTAAGTCGACGTTTTATCTGCTTTTTTAAATTCCCTAATGAGTCCTGCTTTTTTCATCTAGCTGCCGCTCGCCTAGCTAAGGGTTAAACCCGGTAGCTGATGCCAGTAGCCATTACACTGCCGGTCGTGGCTGGCCGACTTGGCCGGTAACTCATCGGCCAGGGCGATGGATGCCAGGGACGAGGGCGAGATGCGGAAATAGTCGACCCCCAGGGCTTGCATCTGAGTCTGCTGGTCGCACAGATCCATATAGTTGGCCGACTGTGTCTGAATGCCGTTGAGGCGCAGCAGCGGCTGATCTTCCTGGGTCTGCACCAGTAATCCCTCGGGATTTTCGATACAGATGGTCTGGCACTTATCCTTGGTGAGTCCCTTATGGCGGGCGGTGAAGCAGCGGGCCGAATGGGCCAGCGGCATGAAGCCATGGCCAAACACCTCAACCTCGACCTGGCGCGGGGCGAGATCTTCAAGTACCTGGGTGAGCCAGGCCTTGGACAGCTCCAGCGGCATCACGAAACGTTGCATGCCCCAACTGGCAAACTTCTTTAGGGTCGCGGCATTATAGCTGTTGATGCTGGGCCCGCAGACGAAGGGTATCCCTTGCTCCTTGGCCAGATAGATGGCGCCGACATCGTTGGCCTCTATGGTGAACTCGCCGTTTTCCACCTGCTTCTTGAGTTCAAGAAATTCCGACTGTGCCTCGATAAGCGTCAGGGTGGAGAGTACCACCTCCTTGCCAGCGGCCTTTAGCATCTGGGCCAATGCCAGGTAGTCGCTGAACTTAAGCTCCCGGCGGCGGCTACAGACGGTCTCGCCCAGATAGACCAGGGGCACGCTGCTCTGAGCCACGGTTTCATAAAATTCGACCACCTTCTCTTTGGGCCAGCAATATTGAATCGGTCCTAATGAGGTTTTCATCTTGTTATCCTTTTGTCTTTATTGCTTTGCTGTTATTGCCAGGTGCGCTCATAGGCGCCCAGTGTGGTGACCTGTCCCTCTGAGACCTTGGCCAGGGCTTGATCCCACTGGGCCTGGGTGGTGTAGGCCGCTGGATCGCTTAGGTAGGTGTCGATCGCCTGACGCCAGACCCGGGTTACCTGCTCCACATAGGCCGGGCTGCGTTGACGCCCTTCAATCTTGAGGGAGACCACGCGAGCCTTGGCGAGCTCCGGCAGCAGGCTGAGGGTGTTGAGGCTGGTGGGAGACTCCAGCAGGTGCGAGGCCTCCTGGCTGTCGCTGGTGGTGTAACGCCCCTTACAGACTACGGGATAACCCATCTGCTCATCCTTACCGGATTGGTCGATCAACACGTCGTTGAGCCGTGTCTGTTGGCTGTCGCCCACATCTTGCCAGCGTACATGCTTGGCCGGCGAGCAGGAGCCGCCCGTATTGGGAGACTGGCCCGTCACATAAGAGGAGAGGTGGCAGCGCCCCTCGGCCATGATGCACAGGCTGCCGAAGGCGAACACCTCCAGATCCACTGGGGTGACCTTGGAGAGATCTCTCACCTGTTTCATCGACAACACTCGGGGGAGCACCACACGTTCGATGTTGAACTCTTGCTTGTAGAGGCTGAGGGCCCCCAGGTTAGTGGCGCTGGCCTGCACCGACAGGTGCAGCGGCAGGTGAGGGTAACGGCTGTGGGCATAGTCCAGCAGGGAGAGGTCGGCCATGATCAGCGCATCGACCCCAGTGTCGGCGGCCAGATCAATCGCTTGGTACCAGCGTTGCTCTTCCCCCGGTTTGGGGAAGGTATTGATGGTCAGAAAAATCTTCTTACCCGCCTGCTGGGTCAGCTTGGCCGCCTGGGCCAATTTTTCCGGCGTAAAGTTAAGCCCGGCGAAGGAGCGGGCGTTGGTATCGTTTTTCAACCCAAGGTAGACGGCGTCGGCACCGGCGTTTAAGGCGACCTTGAGAGAGGCGAGGTTACCCGCCGGACAAAGAAGTTCCATGTGCTGTTCTCCCTTAAAAAGTGTGAAGTGTAAAAGGGAATGGCTGAACAATTCTTGATGTAAAACAGGTTTGTGATCATAAAATCTGGTTAAAATTGATTTCCTTATCACTCTCGACAGCGGTTGTCGGGAACCTCACTAAACATTGATCGAAGTCACGATTTCGGTCCTCCAATTTGGTAGGAGAACGTCAGTCATGCAGCGAAGTGTGTTGGCAAACATGGCCAAACATCTATTGCAATATGGGCCTAAAGTCATAGCTAAACCATTAAACTTAGTGCCTTTTACAATTAAGGCTCAGCTTATCGAGCGTATTTTAAATCTGCTGATGGCGGCGCAGATCAAAGATGGCGAGCTGGATTTTTTGCAGGCTCGCTGGGTGAAGATTAGCGTGACCGATCTCGAGTTAAGCTTCGAGGTTAGCTTCGATGAGCGCCTCATCGTCCGCGAAAGCGGCGAGGCCGAGGTGAGCTTTAGCGGTTGTAGTCAGGCGCTGCTTCTGATCGCTGCCGGTAAGGAAGACCCAGATACCCTGTTTTTCCAGCGCCGTCTGGCGATTGAGGGGGATACAGAGTTGGGGCTAGAGGTGAAAAATTTGCTGCTCAGTATAGAGTTCGACACTATGCCGGTATTTATGCGCCAAAGCATCACTCAGGCCGCCGCCATGCTCACCCAACTGCAGCGCCAAGCGAACATGCCATGGGCCTAAAATAGCCCATTGAGCTAACTAATGATGAGGCATAAAAAAGCGAAGCTAAGGCTTCGCTTTTTGTTTATTTGGAGACGGTTAACGCTTGTTGGTCACTTAATCGATCGGCTTGCCGGTGATCAGGTGATACTTGACCAGGAGTTCATCCTGGGACTCCACATGGTCAGGGTCCGGGTCGATACAGTCGATGGGGCAGACGGAGACGCAGGTAGGCTTGTCGTAGTGGCCGACGCATTCGGTGCACAGGTTAGGATCTATCTCATAGATCTCTTCCCCCATAGTGATCGCCTGGTTGGGACACTCAGGTTCACACATGTCACAGTTAATACAGCTGTCGTCGATCAGTAATGCCATCTAGTTGTAATACCTTATACTTGCCTTTTATAACAATCAGTTAAGTTTATTTGTGATTGTTATCGATAATCTTATTTCGCCCGTTTAAGGGCCTTGTCTTGTGCTGATTTTTTATCTCATTTACTAGAGACAATCGCTTAGCGCCTATTGTATCACAGGCTTTGGTTATCCGATGACAAAATAGCGTTGGCTAGGTGGGGCTTTTTGCCGTCAGACTCAGGCACACACCTCTTCTCCCTAAGGACCAGAGCCTCGACGGGAGTGTCTCTCCTTGCTTGGAGCTATCCTAATTGCGACAAACTAGCGTTTTGGGTTGTGTAAGGCCTTGTTTCGATAAATGCCCGGCGTGATGCCTATGACTTTCTTGAACTCTCGTATGAAGTGAGCCTGGTCGTAGAAGCCGGCGTGATAGCCGATGTCGGTAAGTGACTTGCCGGTGTCATGCCTAAGTAGCTCCTTGGCATAGGCGGTGCGCTGTATGATGCTGTAATTTTTCGGCGTCATGCCTACATCTTGCAGGAATAGACGCTCCAGCTGGCGCTGGCCGATATCTAGCTCGCTTAATAAGTGGCGCAGCTCTCCCTGGCCTCTCTGTCTGGTGATCCAGTTTAAGGCGTGCCTCATCCTAGATTCACTGGCATCAATCATTGACTCTCTGGCTGCCAGATAGTGCAGCAATCTGTTTTCTAGCAGGGCAATTCGCGTCGGCGCCGTTGGCAGCGCGGCCAGGCGCTCGGTCAACTCATCGCCGAGTAGCGCAAGGGATAGATCCGTTGGCGTCAGGTTTTGCCCTAGCATCTCCGACAGGGGGGCATTTAGGAAGGCGCGTCCGCTACCGGGCCAGAAGCGCACCCCTAAGGCATCTACCTTGCCCGACAGTTCCAGTTTGGTGCTTTGCCTCGTGGGCCCCGTCACCAGGCAGTGGGCACCGTGTTGCTTGCCATCCAAGTGAATCGGCGCGCCGAAGTTGAAGATGATGCCACTACCGCCCTCAGGATGCATAAACTCTGTCGACAGCGACTCAGCTCCCGCAGCCCTAACAATGTGCCAGTAACACTGGATATAGGGCTGAAGCGCAACGCAGGGGAGAAAGCGCTGAAAACCAAGGTGTGCCAAGGTTGGCATGTTAATCTGCTCCATTAACCTCTCAGTCCAGTTTATCTGTGCATGGATGGCGGTAAAAGCGAGTCGTCCCCTTCGAATCTTAATGAAATGTCGAAATTTTACAATTCGCATTTCCAAGATTTACATAAGATGCCTTTAGCCGCGATATCTGCCATGGCAGGTTGAACTTGTGCGCTCGCCAGGTTTTACCCTTTGGCCTGCGGCCTTCATTTAGCATCATCGAATATGGGAACCCAGCATGAAACTCCAAACAATTAACCCCTTCAAGTGGCTAACCGTCAGCCTGTCCACCCTGCTGCTGTCTGCGGCGTTTTTGGGGCAGGCGTTGGCAGAAGATGATTATGGCGCCGAGGGGGAGAGAAGGGCCAAGCTTGCCGGCAGCGAACTGCTTGGTACGCCCGCGCCGCAGCGCCAGCTGACCACCTTAGCCGGGGACAAGATCAACCTTGGCGAGCTGTATGGCAACAAGCCTGTATACATCAAGTTTTGGGCGACCTGGTGCGTCCCTTGCCGCCAGCAGATGCCCGGATTTGAAAAGATCTATCAAGAATATGGCGACAAGCTGCAGGTGATTGCCGTAAATACTGGGATCAGTGACGACAGTAATTCAGTCGGCGCCTTTGTAAAGAAGACAGGCCTCAAGATGCCGGTGACCATAGATGACGGCTCCCTGGCGCGGGCCTTTAAGTTACGGGTGACGCCGCAGCATTTCTTGATCGATAAGAATGGCCGCATCGCCTACGTTGGACATCAGGATGACGAGGCGTTTCATCAGGCATTGGAGCAGGTTATCGCCGGGACTCCTTCCAGTGGTTATGCTGTCGCAGGAGAACTCGCAGAGCCAACCTCGGTTTCTGAGCCTGCATCCGGTTACGAGCTAGGTGCAGAGGTGAGCCCTATGACATTGAGGGCGCTCGATAACAGTGACTACCCTTTGCCGTCGCCGGCGCGCCATGACAAGGCAACCGGACTCGTGTTCTTCGCCCCTTGGTGTGAGTGGTACCTGGCAGAGTCCGAACCTAAGACGGCCAAGTCTTGCCAGTTGGTGCGGGAGCGGGTCGAGCAGTTTGCTGCTGATGTCGCTGCCGATAATGCCACTGCAGAGAACGCCACAGCAGATAACGCCGTCCAGTGGCTGCATCTCTCCAGCAACCTCTGGTCCACCCAGGACGATCTGGTCGAGTATCAGAGCAACTATCACACTCGCTTACCTATAGTCTTCGATGAGGATGGCAGCCTGTTCGAGCGATTCGGCGTTACTCAGCTGCCGACTATCGTCTTTATCGATGAGACGGGCAAAATCACCGAAAAGGTTAGCCTGCGGGCTCCCGACTTTACCGAGCGCCTCGAGTCGCTGCTCGCCGACCTTAAACGCAAATAAATCACGCGCTTGGAGTTCAGGTACATGTTTAAAAACAGAACCTTATTGGCGCAAGCTGCTGCCGGTTTTTGGCTGATGTTGTGTTTGGCCATTCAGGCTCAGGTTTTGCCAGCGCAGGCCATGCCAGTGCAGGCCAGTAACGAGGGCGGCCGAAAGATAACGGCATCCCTAATGCTGGAGTCCGGCGCGCCTGCGCCCGGCGCCGAAACTACGCTGGCAATCACTATGTCTCCCGCAGCAGGTTGGCACGGCTACTGGATTAACCCAGGGGATGCCGGCTTTCCATTAAAGGTGCAATGGCAGCTGCCTGACGGGGTGACTATAGGCGAGCTGCAATATCCTGCGTCCGAGCAGTTGCTGACCAGCGGTCTGATGAATTACATCTATCACGGTGACTACGCCCTGTTGGCACCGCTGCACATAGACGAAGATCTGCCGATCGGCAGCCTTATTACCCTGACTGCGGATCTTCGTTATCTGGTATGCAGTCCCAAGCTGTGTCTGCCGGAGCAGCAGCGTCTTCATAAGCAGTTCAGCGTAGGGGATGGCGGCGCGACTCAAGAGGTTCGCGAGACCTTCGATGGCTGGCGCCAAAAACTGCCAAGGCCGATTGTGGCCAGCGCCGAGTTTAGCATTCAAGATGGGCAATTTGCGTTGTCACTCCCTCTGCCTGAATCTGCTCAGCTGACTGACGTTGCCCATCTTTACCCAGAGGTGAACGGGGTGATTTCAAACACGGCGCCGCAGAACTTTATCAGAAAGGGCGATCGCCTCTTGATGACGACTGCAGCCGGTGATGGTGATGGCTATGGCTATGGCGAGGGAGATCTCAGTGACTTTTATGGGGTGATCACCCTAAATGAGTCGCTGGCCGTCAGATTCAGGGCAGTTCGGCAGCCGGAAGGCGCCTTGGCGTTTCCAACCGCATCGGCCTTGACGGCTCAGGTCGCAGTGCCAACCCAAGAGGACTATTCAATTGCCGCTATACAGCCAGAGTCGCCCGGCAATCTGCTGGTCACAGCTGCGGTGGCTGTATTTGGCGCCGTGTTGGGCGGACTCTTGCTGAATCTGATGCCCTGTGTCTTTCCCATTCTCAGCTTGAAGGTACTCAGCCTGACCAACTTGGGTGACGAGCGGACAGCCAAAACAGGCGCGTTGGCCTATACCCTGGGAGCCGTGTTGGTGTGCGTCCTACTGGGCGCGCTTATCTTGATGCTTAGGGCGTTTGGCCATCAGGTGGGCTGGGCGTTTCAGCTGCAGCGTCCGGAGATCATAGTGGCACTCATCCTGCTGATGATGGCCATAGGGCTCAATCTGGCCGGTTTGTTTGAGTTGGGTACCCTGAGCTCTGGAAGCAAGCTGCAACAAAAGCCCGGGCCAGCGGGAGATTTTTGGACCGGCGTACTGGCCGCCTTTGTGGCGACACCTTGCACCGGTCCCTTCATGGCGACGGCCCTAGGTGCAGCCATGTTGCTGCCGACCAGCGTAGGCCTCATGGTGTTCGCCGGTTTGGGCTTGGGGATGGCATTGCCTTTCTTGCTGGTGGGTTTCATTCCGGCGCTGCGCAAACGCATGCCAAGACCCGGCGCCTGGATGCTGACGGCGAAACGCTGCTTTGCCGTGCCCATGTTCTTGACGGCCTTGGGGCTGGTATGGGTATTGATGCAGCAAGCTGACAGCGTCTATCTGTTCATCGCCTTGCTGCTTGTGCTTTTGTTGAGCCTGGCACTATGGCTGATGGGGCTGTTGCAACGCTCGGGTCGCCACCGCCCCTGGTGGCCGCTGGTGCCGATCGTCATCCTTGTTGGCGGCACTCTGATGATTGCGGCGCCCGGAGGCAGCAATCATCTCGGAGCGAACTCGGCGACGAGTACTGAGATGAAGGCTGGTGCTGCGGCTGAGGCAGTACGCCATCTGGCGTTCGATGAGGCTAGCCTATCGGACCTGGTCAAACAGCAGGATGTGTTTGTGTATTTCAGCGCCGACTGGTGTTTAACCTGTCAGGTTATTGAGAGGGTGGCTATCGAGCGCCAGGAGACCCAGGCTGCCTTCGCCCGTGCAAATACGGCTGTGATGCTAGGCGACTGGACCAAGGGCGATCCGGCGATCACCCGCTTCCTGGCAAAAAATCGGCGCTCAGGAGTGCCGCTGTATCTCTGGTACAGCAAGGGCAATCCAGCGCCGCAGGTGTTGCCGCAACTTTTGACCCCCTCCCTGCTGATAGAGAAAGCCAGCGCAGGAGGTTGATGTCACCAGAGCTGGCTCAGAAGCTATAGGTGACGGCAAAGCCTGCGAAGTTGAAGCGGGCGTCGTTATAATATTCGTCGGTATCCGAGGTCTGCTCTAGCTGACCATAGAAGACTGAGGCCGCCCAGCGCTCGTTGATCTGGTAGGTGACATCGCCCCAGAAGGCGCTGGAATCAAAATCGGAGAGACCGGTAATGCGATAACCCAGGCTGGCTTTGACTGCCGGGGTAAAGCGATAACCCAGCTCCGCTGCGGCCGCGGGGACGATGAAGAAGTCGTTAAACTCTCCAAGGTTTCCGCCCTCCAGGTCATCGAGGCGGATCCATTGATCGATCAGGCTGATACCGGCGCCGACATTCACTATCCAGTCGCTCTTTGGCATCAGGTTAAACATATAGTCTGCGGAGAGGTTCCAGCTGCGATAGGCGGCGATAACCTCGCTACCGGCGGCGTAGCGCTTGCCGTTAAAGCCGATGTCCTGGTTGAGCACGCTGGTATCTCTGGCCTCCAAGGGGGTAAACCTGAAGGAGAGATATTGCTGCTTGCCCATCCCCCAGTTGACCAGTGCCGAGGCGTAGGTGTTGGGTTCACTCTCTTTGCTGAAGCCGTTAAGGTCGAAGCCGGTTTCCTGCTTGTCGCGAATATAGTTAGTGTCGGTGTCGAAGCCGCCGATCATCAGGGTGTAGCTGTTATTGAGCGGCTTGTCTTGCTGGCCCCAACTATCGCTATTTACACGCTCGGCACGTGGGCCCTTGTTGCCTGCCAGCCCTGGGGTGTAGCTCAGCGCCAGGCCAATATGGTCTTCCCCCAGGCTTGGGGCGATCACCAGATCTGTCTGGGCATAGGGGTCGGTAAAATAGAGGCTGGTCATCACGGCGATGGAGCCGCCGGCCAGCACATCGTCCATGTAGTGGCGGTTGGCCCAGATGCGACTGCCGCCCACGAAGGCCGCCGCCGCATAAGCCGGAATGCCGTAGGCGTTACCGTATCTGTGATGAATAAAGGCGGCGCCGGAGAAGGCCGCCGAGGTGTGACCCGAGGGGAAGGAGTTGGACTCTGTGCCATCGGGTCGCAGGCGCTCAACGCCAAACTTCAGGGTATGTGTGATGGCCGCCGTGGCTGCGACTCCCTTGGTGACCTGCCAGGCGCCTTCGGTATCGCCTATCCAGAGGGCGCCGATTAGGCCCGCGGCGGGCAGGGCGATCTGCACCACATCCCCCACCTCAGAGACAGTGCCTGACTGGCCCTCGAGGATCTCACTCTTGCCGTAGGCCGTCGGTGATGCCAGGCTAGCGGCCATTAGAGTTGGGAGTAGATATTTTACGGAAGCGCGGGGAGTCATCATTTTTATGCCTTGTATTTCATCAAGATAACTATGCGTTTCAGTGTAACAGCTAATGGCTGGCTTGCTACCCAGTTGTAGAAAAAATGTGAAGATGTAACGGACTCTGGTGTGGGCGTGGGACTTGAATGTTGGAGTCAGTTGTAAGACTTGGGTGTGGAGCGTGTGCGAGGCGTGGCTATGTCTAGGGTTAGAGCCAGATATAGGGAGGCGTTCGCGGAGCAGGTGCTTGCCGAGTCTGGCACTCGGCCATAGTCGCTCAAGGTAAGTCGCTTAAGTTCAGTCGCTTAAGGTAAGTCGCTTAAGTTAAGTCGCTTAGTCAGAACCAGAGTAAGTCGTTGCGCTAGGCGTTGAGCTAGGCTTATTTTCTGGAAATAAAAAACAGCCCGAGAGATTCGGGCTGTTTAAAGGCTGTGTTTAAGTCGCTCGAGGCGAATCTTAAGGGTGTGGCTGACGTGTGCTCTGCTCGCCCGTCAGGTTACGCATCAGGATGGCACGCTCGACCTCGACTTCGGCCGGTACCGGCAGATAGACGAAGTGACCCGAACCTAGTCCCGCCTCGACGCTCTCGCCCTTGCGGTTTTCCAGGTGTTCTATGGTCAGGTTGATGTTGCCCTGGGGCGTCATCAGTTCGACGCTGTCGCCGACGGAGAACTTGTTCTTCACGTCGATCTCCGCCATCCCCTTGGCGTTGCGCTTGCCGGTAAACTCGCCGACAAACTGCTGGGTATCGCTGATGGAGTAGCCATAGTCATAGTTCTGGTACTCGTCGTGCACGTGACGACGCAGGAAGCCCTCGGTGTAACCTCGGTGCGCTAGCCCTTCGAGCTGGTACATAAGCGCCGGGTTAAACTCGCGACCTGCCGCGGCATCTTCGATCGCCTGACGATAGAGCTGGGCGGTACGGGCCACATAGTAGAAGGACTTGGTACGGCCTTCGATTTTCAGTGAATCTACACCCATCTTGGTCAGACGCTCGACGTGCTGGATGGCGCGTAGATCCTTGGAGTTCATGATATAGGTGCCATGCTCATCTTCGAAGGCTGGCATATATTCGCCCGGACGTCCCGCCTCTTGTAGCAAGACGATCTCGCTGCTCGGTGCGCCTTCGCCCAGGGTTGGGTTGTGCATCTGCACCTCGGGGTTAACCGCCACTATGTCGCCGGTCTCTGTCTGCACCGCCTCGTGGGCGTCGTACTTCCAGCGGCAGGCGTTGGTGCAGGTACCCTGGTTAGGGTCGCGCTTGTTGATATAGCCAGAGAGCAGGCAACGGCCTGAATAAGCCATACACAGGGCGCCGTGCACGAAGACCTCGAGCTCTATGTCAGGGCAGCGTTGACGTATCTCTTCGATCTCATCCAGCGACAGCTCACGAGAGAGGATCACACGCTTGATCCCTTGTTGCTGCCAGAACTTGACCGAGGCCCAGTTGATGGCGTTAGCCTGAACAGATAGATGCACCGTCTGATCCGGGAAGGCTTCGCGCACCATCATGATAAGACCTGGGTCTGACATGATCAGCGCATCGGGCTGCATGGCCACCACAGGTTCCATATCCTTGATGTAGGTTTTGAGCTTAGTGTTGTGGGGGGCGATGTTGCTCACCACATAGAGTTTCTTACCCAGGCTGTGGGCCTCTTGGATACCCGTTGCGAGGTTTTCCATCTTGAAATCGTTGTTTCTGACACGCAGGCTATATCTCGGTTGGCCAGCGTAAACCGCATCGGCGCCATATGCGAAGGCATAACGCATATTTTTTAGGGTCCCGGCAGGAGACAGCAGCTCAGGTTTAAACATCATTTCTCTCAATTAACAGGTATCGAACAAACTTGGGGCGGGCATTTTACTCAATGGGACAAGGCTTATGCAAATCAGAAGTTGTTTATTTTATCGACAGCCGTCAATGACTGACGATAAAAGCGGGCAAACAGGAGAAATTTAAGCCAATTAATAACCTATAATCTTAAACTTAGCTAAAATTACACAAATTCTTAACTGGATGGATGATTTTTACCATCACGGTTAGCAAGAGTGCTGATATACTCTCTGGCAACATCAATATGGGCATAGTTTTTTAAGGAGTTTGCATGTCTAACGAGCATCAACTACTGGTTGGGTTACTGAAAAAGTTAAAGGCAGATGCTTTGGTCTTGCCGACTTTGCCCGAGGTAGCAATGCGCGTTCAGGAGGTGGTTTCCCGCCCCGACTCCAGCCCTAAGCAGGTGGCCGAAATAATCGGTCAGGATGCCGCCATCTCGGCCCGTATGATCAAGGTGGCCAACAGCGCCATGTATAGCCGTGGTATCAAGGCTGAAAACATCAACGCGGCGGTGACCCGCATTGGCCTGACCCAGATCAAGGCGATCGCGACTTCAGTGGCCATGGAGCAGCTGTTTATCTCCACCAACGAGATGGTCTGGGAGGTGATGGATGAAGTGTGGCGTGCCTCTATCGAGGTGACCTCGGCGGCCTGCGCACTGCTGCTTAAGTATTCTAAGACCCATAAGGGCTGTGGACTCAATTACGACACCCTGACCCTGGCGAGCCTGGTGCACAATATTGGCGCCTTGCCGGTACTGACCGAGGCCGAGGCCAATCCTCATCTGTTTACCAGTATAGAGCAACTCAGGGCGCTGGTGAGAAAGATGCAGGGACCGCTAGGTCGCGCCGTGCTCAAGAGCTGGGACTTCTCGCCCGAGGTGACAGAGGTGGTCGAGCGCTGGGCGGATCTGCCCTATCTGCCAGAGCAGGTGACCTATCTGGATTTCGTGCGCGCCGCCGCCTTCTATACCGGCGAGCTGCGCGCCGGTCACGATCTGGAGGAGCGCCTGGACGTGTTCCTTCAGCGTGGCTTACCCGTGAGCCCAGAATATCTGGGATCGGATGAATTTCTCGACAACTACCATTCGATTAAATTAAGTTATGAATAGATAAGATCTGGTCGGCAGAGTGTGCCGATCCGTCTTGTCGTTTCTTTATTTATCAAAATATTAGGGATTGTGTGACGGCAACTGAGCTGATTTGGTTAATAGTCTATCTGATAGCAATCGGCATCGCTGGTATCATCTACTGGTACTGGCATAGGCGCACTGAGCTTAAGTTTCTTAAACGTCTGGTGACCCAGCTAAGTCAGCAACATAAGGTGCGCCAGCCCCTGAATATTGCCACCATTCCCTACCGTTTTATCCCCCTCTATGTGCAGCTGCAACACCTGCTGAAACAACTACCGCCCCCAAAGGGTCGCGACAAGCTAACCGGGCTGCTCAATCGCGTTGGCCTCAAGGCTAAGTTGACCCGCAAGATGCCTCTCACCCATGGGATGTTTGTGCTTATCGATATCCACCGCTTTCGCTATGTGAATGATCTCTTTGGCTTCTCCCTGGGGGATAAGCTGCTGCAGGCCTTGGCGGAGCGCTTGGAACGGCGCATCGGCGATAAGGACATGCTGGCGCGGATGAATGAAGATGAGTTTCTGATCTACTTTAATACTCCCATGAGCGAGGCCGAGCTTATGGGGTTTCAGCAGGGACTGGCGCAGCCCATCAGTATCAAGGGAACCGTGATCAATTTGCAGCTGCAACTTGGCTATCTTGAGCTGTCATTGCACCACGCCGACGTCAGTCAGATGCTGCGGCGCCTGGATCTGGCATTGGTGCGGGCCAAGTCGGCCAGCAACTATATCGCCGCCTATCAGGAAGGGGACGATCGCAGTCAGCACAGACAGTTGACCATAGTCAGCTGTTTCCCCAAGGCGCTGGAGCAAAACGAGCTCTATCTGGTGTTTCAGCCCAAATATAATCTGGCTACAGGAGATTGTACCCATGCCGAGGCCCTGATCCGCTGGGACAGCTCTGTGCTTGGGCCTGTCTCCCCGGGTGAGTTTATTCCGCTTTTAGAGTGTGCCGGGATGATCAGCCTGCTCAGCCAGTGGGTGGTCGATCAGGTGCTGTTGCAGCAGGTGCGCTGGCAGGAGAGTGATATTCGCCTGCAGCTGGCGATCAATCTGGCGATCGACGATCTGAGCGAGAAGCAGCTGAGTGAGCGGATCATTACCCGCCTGAAGCAACATGGCCTCAGTGCTCAGGTGCTTTCTATCGAGATCACCGAGAGCCAGTTGATGACAGACATGGTGCGCACCGTGGCCGTGCTCAATCGCCTCAAGCGCGCTGGCGTCAAGGTGGCGATAGATGATTTTGGTACCGGCCACTCCTCGCTGGCCTATCTCAAACACCTGCCGGTGGACGAAGTTAAGATAGACAGAGCTTTCCTGACCGGGCTGGAGTCGGATCCACGGGCGCAGCATATCGTTCGCAGCGCCGTCGACTTGGCCAAAGGACTAGACTTTTCGGTGACCGTCGAGGGCGTCGAGCAGATGCCGGTATTTAAGCTGTTGCAGCAGATGGGGGTCGATAAGGTGCAGGGGGATATTTACGCCAAGCCGATGCGGGCGCCAGAGCTTGAGATGCATTGGCGCAAGTTAAATCGGCCGCTCTGCTAGGATTTAAGAGCTAAAAGGCTTTATTACAGGCTGATGGCCTGGTTGAAGTGACGGCCGAGCTCCTCGATGAGGGGCGGCGTCATGGGGCAGAGCTGCCTCGCCTTGTTCATGCAGACCATCTCGATATGGGCGGTCACCGCCGGCTTGGTGCCCTTGGGGCGCCAGATCTCCTGCTGCCACACGGTGCGATACTTGCTCTCGAAATAGAAGCGGGTACGCACATCCACCACGTCGGCAAATTCAACCCCTTCATGGCAGAGCATGTCGCTGCGATAGACGGCAAAACCCAGGCCGTGCTGCTGCCAGAGGGCCGCCAGTCGCTCGGCGCCGATCACATGCTCGCGGGCCCGTTCGAAATATTTCAAGAAGTTAGGATGGTACACCACGCCGGAAAAGTCGGTATCTTCGTAGTAGATCTGCACCGGAAAATGAAAGGTAGGGCTGAACTTATCGTCTGGCTTCATCTGGAGTCTGGGCTAAATAAGAGAGGCGACAGCATAGCATACTCTCGCTCTGTCATGGCACGACTTGTTGGCGAGTGGTGTGTTAAGGCGCTATTTGCTGGCGATCGCCTGTAGGCTGTTCATTATGCTCTGATAGCTACCGTCTTGCTTAAGGGCCTTGAGGCCGAGATCTAGCTTGTCGGCAAACAGCTGGGCGTTGGGACGCTGCTTGGAGAAGGCCACATAGAGGTCGCCGGTATGATTGTGCACGCTGCGGCTAATCACCTTGCCGACCCCCATCTGACCAAGATACTGATTGGCTACCTCGTCGTACATGATGGCGGCATCGATGCGGTTGAGCAGCAACAGGTTGATCAGCTGATTGTGATTGTCCACCTCGACTAATTTGAGCTGTTTAAGCTCAGACAGCTCATCGCCATATTCATAGCCCTTGATGATGCCGACAAGTAACCCTTGGGGCAGGTGCCATTTGTCCTCTGCCTGCAGCGGATGGGCATTATTCTGATAGAAGGAGGCCGATGTGGTGAACAGGGGGATCTGGCCGAAGACAAACTCCTCCTGGGTCTTACGCTCTTTGTGCAGATTAAAGACACCATCTACTATGCCTTGCTTGGTCATCACCACGCCGCGGGCATAGGAGACCACCAGACTGTCGACATCGACATTGACCCGGGCAAACGCCTGCTTGACCAGACGATGGGACAGGCCTTTGCCATAGGGATCGGCAAAAGGCGCCCAGTTATCTTCGGCGGCCAGCTTGACCTTGAGCGGCGCCGACGGGCTGCCGGCCGAGGCCATACTCAGCTCCTGGCCAGTGACGGTGAAGCAAAAAAGCGCCAACATGAGTGTCAGGCCTGAGGTGAGGTGATTGATTTGCCGAGATAAGCTGGGGGGCAACATTAGATTCCTTGCAGCGGTCGCGTCCTTATGTTGCCCATGATAAGGGGTTTTCGAGGGAGATCAACTGCATTGCTGCGGCTGACGGGGTGTTTTTTGTAGCATTCGAGCTACATCTGTGCGTAGCTTAGGCGATTTAGGCTATAGCGCGGCGCTTAGGCGGTGATTTGTATGGCTGGCAAGGGGTTAGCGGGATAGGGGAGAGGCGTTCAAAATCATTAGCTTATTATGATTTAGTGGGTTTTTTTTTCGGGGCTTCTGCTACACTCTGAATGATGTTATCAGGTTGATAATAAAAAACTTAGCCTCGAGAAAATTTAAGCCTTGTATGAATCAAGATACATTATTTTCGCTCTCTCAAAATGCCGCGCTCTTGTTGATCATGGTATTTATCTACGACGCGGTGCCGCGGCACCATCGTAGCGAGTATTTTCTGTTGTGGCGCCTCATCATGGGGGCTGTGATAGGCGGCGTGACCGTGCTGACCATGATGACCTCCTGGGAATATCAGCCAGGGGTCTTTATCGATACCCGCTCTGTAGTGTTGGCCATCAGTGGTCTCTTCTTCGGCGGGCTGCCTACCTTCGTCGCCGCTTCTGTTGCCTGTGCCTATCGCCTGTTCCAGGGGGGGGATGGCATGCTGGTCGGGGTGACAGTGATTCTGGTTTCCGCCCTGTTTGGTAGTCTGTGGCGCTACTATCGCAAGACCACCATCGCCGATCTCGGCTTTATCGAGTTGTACCTGTTTGGTTTCCTGCTGCATTTCTCGACCCTGTCGCTGCTGTTTATTCTGCCCTTTTCCATGTTTGTCGATCTCCTGGTGCAGATCGCCCTGCCTGTGATGCTGATTTTTCCCATAGTGACGGCCCTGCTGGGCATGCTGCTGGCCAGGCGGCTGGAGGTGGAGCGGGACGCCAAGATCCAGCTTCAGGATGACTTTATTTTTCGCTCGCAATTTAACGTCGGCAACATGGGGATCGCCATCACCTCGGTCGATCAGCACTGGATCAAGGTCAATCCTCGCCTGTGTAAGATGCTCAAATATTCCGAGACAGAACTGCTCAATCGCACCTGGACCGAGCTGACCTATTTCGAAGATCTTAAGGCGGATATGACCCAGTTCCAGCGCATGTTAAAGGGGGAGATAGATGCCTATGAGATGGATAAGCGCTTCGTCGCCAAAGATGGGGAGATCGTCTATACCCACCTGACGGTGGCCTGTCGCCGCAACCATAACATGGTGGATATGGTGATCGCCGGCCTTATCGACATCACTGAGCATAAGCGGGCGGAGATGGCGATGCGCACCAGTCAGGAGCGCCTGGCCTTGGTGCTGGAAAGCAGCGATCTCGGCATGTGGGACTGGGATATCAAGAGTAACGAGACCAAGCGTAATCCCTGGTGTGCCAAGGTGCTGGGCTGCGACCTCGAAAGACTTAATCGCGACAGCCGTATCTGGATTGACGCCATCCATCCCCAGGACAGGATGGCGGTGCTGAACTCCATCGATCGCCATCTCAAGGGAGAGACTCAGAAACATTACATCGAATATCGACTGATTAGCCTCAGCGGTGAAGAGCATTGGATCTTGGACACCGGCAAGGTGGTTAGCCGCGACCGTAATGGCCTGCCGACCCGCATGTGCGGTGTGCACTCGGACATTACCGAGCAGAAGAAGGTGCAGGAGTCGCTGGAGCTGGCGGCCTCTGTGTATAACAACTCCAGTGAAGCCATGAGCGTACAGGATCACAAGGGGCATATCATCACCATCAACGCTGCCTTTACCGCGATTACGGGGTATAGCCAGGAGGAGGCGCTGACGCAAAACATCCGCATATTGCAGAGTTCCCGCACCCCGAGAAGCCAATACGATGAGATGAACAATGCCATTCGCGATACCGGCTATTGGCAGGGGGAGCTGTGGATCAAGAACAAGAGTGGCGAGGAGTATATGGTCTGGTTGACCATCAATACCATCTTCGACCAGCACGGCCAGGTGTACCGTAGGGTGGCGCTCTTCTCCGACATCACCGAGAAGAAAGAGGCGGAGCATATCATCTGGAAACAGGCCAATTACGACCCCCTGACCGGCCTGCCCAATCGCCGCATGTTGCTGGAGTACCTCAATACCGAGATATTGCGTATCGATCGTAATCATAGCCACTTTGCCCTGATGTTCCTGGATCTGGACTTCTTCAAGGAGGTTAACGACACCCTGGGCCATGATATGGGAGATCTCTTGTTGCAGGAGACCGCCAAGCGGCTCAAGGGCTGTATCCGTGAGTCGGATGTGGTGGCGCGCCTGGGGGGCGATGAGTTTACCGTGGTGCTCTCGGGGATCGACTCCCCCAGCGGCGTCGAGCGGGTGGCTCAGAGTATACTGGAGCGCATCGCCGAGCCCTACAGCCTGGGGGATGAGACCGCCTACATCAGCGCCAGTATCGGCATTACTATCTATCCCGACGATGCCACTAGTATCGAGGGGCTGCTGAAACATGCGGATCAGGCGATGTACGCTGCCAAGGAACAGGGGCGCAACCGTTTCCATTACTTTACCCCGTCGATGCAGGAGTACGCCCGCTATCGCATGGCGCTGATTAAAGATCTGCGTAACGCCATCAATCGCAAGGAGTTTGAGCTCTTCTACCAGCCTATCGTCGACATGAACAAACAGGGGGTCTACAAGGCGGAGGCGCTGATCCGCTGGGTGCATCCTCAACGGGGACTGGTCTCGCCGGGCGAGTTTATTCCTGTGGCGGAGGAGACTGGGCTTATCAACGAGATAGGCAACTGGGTATTTGAGAAGGCCGCCCAGCAGAGCGCCCGCTGGCGGACTCAGCATGGCGTCGAGATCCAGATCAGCATCAACAAGTCGCCGATCCAGTTCAGGGACGAGGGTGACACCTTCAGCGACTGGCTGGCGCTGCTACGGCATCTCGAGCTCTCCAGCAACGCCATCTGTGTCGAGATCACCGAAGGTCTGCTGCTGGATGCCTCCATGGGGGTGACCGACAAGCTGCTGGCCTATCGTGACGCCGGTATTCAGGTGTCTCTGGATGATTTCGGTACCGGCTATTCGTCGCTGGCCTATCTGAAGAAGTTCGACATAGATTATCTCAAGATCGATCAGTCATTTACCCGTAATCTCGAATCCGACAGCGACGGTGTGGCCCTGTGTGAGGCGATCATAGTGATGGCCCACAAGCTGGGGATCAAGGTGATCGCCGAAGGGGTGGAGACCCAGTTCCAGCACGATATCCTGGCTAGCGCGGGATGTGATTTTGCCCAGGGCTATCTCTACTCCAAGCCTGTCTCCCTACCGGAGTTTGAGCGCCTCTATGTTAACCCCGAGGCGCGCTAGCCTTTGCAGTGAAGATAGCATTACCTTTATGGGGCGCTTTTTGCTAGACTCCGCGCTCACTTTTTGTCTGCTCGCAGGTTGCCCATGAATTTCGATGCCCTCCCGTTAGACCCCTTACTGGCCCAGGCGGCTAAGGCCTGCGGCTACGAGAGCCTGACCCAAGTTCAGGCCAAGGTGATCCCCACGGCCCTTGCCGGGCGGGATCTGATGGCCTGCGCCCAGACCGGAACCGGTAAGACGGCGGCCTTTAGCTTTGTGTTGTTGCAGCGCCTGCTCAATCAGCCAAGAGATAATGGGCAGCTCAGCGCCCTGATCCTGACTCCAACGAGAGAGCTGGCGATCCAGGTGGCAGACAGCATCAGTCGCTACAGCCAGTTCACCGAGCTGACCACTCTGGCCGTCTATGGCGGCGCCAACATCAATCCCCAACGCAAGGCCTTGGCGAGAGGCGTCGATATCCTGGTGGCCACGCCGGGTAGGCTGTTCGATCTCTTGGGCCAACACGACTTGAGCCTGCAGACGGTTGATCAGCTCATTGTCGATGAGGCAGATCGCATGCTCGACATGGGATTTGTGAGGGATATCGAGCGCACCAAGCGGCTGTTGTGCGTGTCTCACTCGACCATGTTGTTCTCGGCCACCTTTACCCCAGAGGTGAAGACGCTGGCCACCAAGATGCTGGATAACCCTGAGTGGATAAATGTGACCAGCGCTAATAGCGGGCCGCAGATCGAGCAGAAGGTCTACTCCCTAGATGCAAGGCGTAAGGCGGAGCTGCTGGCCGAGCTTATCGGTCGCAACAACTGGCAACAGGTGCTGGTGTTCGTCAACACCAAGGAGAGCGCCGAGCGCCTGCACCGCGAGTTGAAGCTCGATGGCATCAAGAATGCGGTGTTTCACGGGGATAAGACACAAGGGGCGCGTAACCGGGCGCTGGAGCAGTTTAAGGCCGGCGATCTGCGGGTGCTGGTGGCAACAGATGTGGCCGCCCGCGGCCTGGATATCACCGCGCTGCCCTTAGTGATCAACCTAGAATTGCCCGATGAGCCTCAGGACTATGTACACCGTATCGGTCGTACCGGCCGCGCCGGTCTTAGCGGGGTTAGCATCTCCTTCGTCGCCAAGCAAGATGAAACGGCACTCGAGGCGATTGAGGCCCTTATCGGCAAGACCTTGCCACGTGAGGTACAGCCCGGATATGAGCTGGGGGCGCCGCTGCCGGCTAGGTATCGCGAGCTCGACACCAGAGTGACCTCTAAGGCGGCCCAGCCTAAGCATGGCAAAGGGCAGAAGTTCGGCGGTCAGGATAATCGAAGAGGCCAGAGTCGCACTAAGGCGCCTCAGCGCAAGGCTAGTAGTGACAAGGCTGGTAGTAACAAGGCGAGACGCCCATCGAGTGATAAGGGCTTTCGGGGCAAGCGCTAGCAGGTTAAGCGAGGCCTGCTGAAAAGGATTGCAATCTCAGGCTCGCCCTCTACACTGGGGGCGATTTTTCAGTGCGGAGCCGTCGATGATCCTTAAGCCCATTCCTACCCATGTCGTGACAGGTTTTCTCGGTGTGGGAAAAACCAGTTTTATCCAATATTTGCTGGCCCATAAGCCAGCCGATGAGACCTGGGCCGTGCTGGTGAACGAATTTGGCGAGATAGGCATAGATGGTGAACTGCTCAAGAGTGAGGGCGGTGATGTCGCCATCAAGGAGGTGGCGGGTGGCTGCTTATGCTGCGCCGCCGGGGTGCCGACTCAGGTGGCGGTCAATCAGCTTATCGCCAAGGCGAGGCCTGATCGTCTGTTTATCGAGCCCACTGGGCTGGGCCATCCCAAGGCTATCGTCGAGACCCTGAGCCAGGGGCATTTCAAGCCGGTGTTGTCGATGCGCGCCAGCCTCTGTCTGGTGGATCCCAGAAAACTCAAGGACCCGCGTTACCTGGAGAGCTCGCTGTTTACCGATCAGCTGCGTATCGCCGACCTTATCCTGGCCAACAAGATGGATCTGGCAAGCTCGGCTGACTTGCAGCACCTAGAGGCCTACTTGCAGCAGCAATCCATTACGGCCGAGGTGTTGCCGGTGCAGGTGGCGCAGCTACTCTCGGCAAAAGAAACCAGCCTGTATCAATATCTTGAGAAGCACTATTTTGCGCGGCATACCGCCTGGCGGGTTAGCAAGCCTGCAACCTCGACAGGCTCCTCGCTATTAGGCAGCCGGCCCGCGATGCCCTTCGATGAGGCGGATGATAGGCGTAAACTATCGATTGATGAGCAGGCATTTGATGAGCTGGGGATCTACCGCGCCAGTAATCGGCATGAGGGCCGTTATACCCTGGGCTGGGTGTTCGATTGTCGCTATGAGTTTGACTTCGAAGCCCTGGTGGCCTGGGTAAAGGCGCAAGATTGTCTGCGCCTCAAGGCGGTGATGATAACGGGTGATGGGATCGCGGCCTTTAACTATGTGGACGGTCAACTCGGCGTGATGGAGCTGGACGATAGCCTGGATTCACGCCTGGAGATGATAGCCGATAAGCCGCTGCCCCAGGCCGAGATTGAGCAGGTGCTGCTCTGTCTAACTAAACGCCTGCCTATCTAAACGCTTGGCTATCTGATATCTTCGCTCTCCAATAACTGTTTACGTGTTGAATCAACACACTATCAACAACCATGATAGAGAACTTATCCGAAAATCATGACCGAGCATCATGCCGCGCACCAGAGTGATGATCATTCAGATCTAGCCACTGCACCCATTCCTAAGCTGGTGTGGCGCTACGCCATTCCCACCATACTCTCCATGGTGGTGACCGGCGTCTATGTGGCCATCGACGGCATGTTTGTCGGTCATTACCTTGGCGAGGTGGGCTTGGCGGGCATGATGCTGGCCTATCCCGTGGGGGCGATACTCTACGCCGTCGGCGCCTTGATAGGTATGGGCGCTGCCTCTCTGGTGTCGATAAACCTGGGGCTAAAAGATGTCGCCAGGGCAAGGCACCTGCTGGGTAACGCCTTCACCCTCTGCCTGCTGGCGGGAACAGGCCTGGCCCTGCTGGGTACCCATTGGAGCCAGACCATACTCATCTGGCTCGGGGCCGAAGGGGAGGTGCTGGCCAGCGCCGAGCAGTATCTGTTCTGGTATTTTGCCCTCGGGGTCTTTCCCGTGCTCGCCATCGCCTTTACCGCCTTGCTGCGTAACGATGGCCGCCCCGGCTTCGTCACCCTGGTGCTTATCCTCTCGGGCTGTTTGAACGTGTTATTGGATTGGCTGCTGATCGTCGTCTTTCCCTATGGCCTGGCGGGCGCCGCCATCGCCACCATGATCTGTCAGGCCTTCACCGCGCTCGCCTGCCTGCAGCATTTCTTCACCAAGCGCACGCGATTGGGGATCAACTGGCAGCAGATGCGTCTGAACCTGGACCATTGCAGCAACATCCTCAGGGTCGGCGTGCCAAGCTTCTTGATGAACCTCTACCTCTCCATCGTCCTGACCCTGCATAATATGGCGTTTCTCTGGGTTGGCGGCCCTATTCATGTGGCGGCCTATGGGGTGGTGAGCTACGCCGAGGCGCTGTTTTACCTGATCTTCGAGGGGATAGCTTTTGGTACCCAGCCCCTGTTTAGCTTCAACACCGGGGCGAAGCGTTTCGACAGGGTGTTCGAGACCCTGAGACTGGTCATTATCATGACTCTGGTGACCGCGCTGGCGGGCGTCGCCTTCATCTACTGGGCGCCAGAATATCTGGTTTATATCTTTGCCGGGGATAATTCTGAGCTGACGCCCGTGGCGATAGAGGGGATGCGTCTCTACTTCTGGGGACTGCCGTTCGAGGGGCTTATTCTGGTGGGCGCCGCCTTCTTCCAGGCGATCAATCGTCCTAAGGAGGCCTCGATATTGACAGGTAGCAAGCTGGTGCTGATCGCCATGGTGCTCTATCTGTTTGCCTGGCTGTTTGGGGTCACAGGTGTCTGGATCTCTCTGGCGAGCTGCTCCTTATTGCTGACCATCTGGATGATTTACACTTTAACTAAGCTTTCCAAGAAGTTAACTGACCCTATGTTTTAAGTTAGTCAGGGATTTAAATTAGCCAGTGATTTAAGTTGATCTGAATTCCTGTTACCCTAGTGGCGATTGTAGTTTCCGCGCCGCGAGTCGATACTCCGGGTGTGCCAAGGTGGGCGTATCCCGGTTGAGAGTCGGTAAGGCTGTTCTGAATTACTCGTAGGAAACTAATCGCTGGACGCCATTCTCTACATGAGAATGTTGCAGGATCACAAATAAGGATATTTGTTTACTATGAAGAAGTCATTATCAGGCCTCGCCCTGGTGTTGTGCGCGCACTTCGCTGCGCCCCTAAGTATCGCATCGCCCTTTAGCGAAAGCTACGCCGCCTATCAGCAGGCGCTGGCCGGGCAAGATAAAGCCCAGGTGGCGCTTACCGCTGCCAAGGCCTACGAGCTAGGTCAGGGCTATTTCGAATCAGACAGTATCGATCTGGTTAATCTCGAGCTTAATCTGGCCACTGCGCTGCAAGACAATGGCGAGAGCCAGGCCGCCCACGAGCATTTCAACAATGTCATTCAGGTCTATCGTAAGCACTTTGGCCGCGATGCCATAGAGCTTGTCGATCCCTTGATTGGCGCCGCCCAGACCATGGCCGCCTCGAGAGAAAAGGTGGATCTGTTCAAGCAGGCGATCGCCATCGCCGAGGACGCCGACAAGCCGCTGCTGCTGGCCGAGGTGAAGATGTTGACCTTCCATGGTTTAGCCTCGACCCGCTTTTATACCCGGGAGATACGTGACGAGGCGCTGGAAGCCTACGAGATCTATCGTCAAGAGATGCCGGCCGATGCCCTGGCAAGGCTCAAGGCCACCTATTATGTTGGCATGATCAAGGCGGCGGAAAAGAAGTATGACAAGGCGGTCCCTCTGCTCGAAGAGGTGATCAAGCAGTTCTCCGTGCTCGACTTTAGCCATCCCTACAAGCTGGCCGCCCATGCGCGTCTGGTGGAGATCTATGAGGCCGAAGGCGAGAGCGACAAGTCGACCCAGCATTGTGTGGCGATCGGCAGCATGAAGCCCTGGTCCGAGAAGCAGGAGCAGGCCCCCCTCTATCGGGAAGCGCCAAAGTACCCTATCTCCTATGCCAGAGATCGCCGGGAAGGCTGGACCCAGATGTCCTTTACCGTGGATGAGCAGGGGTTTGTGCGTGACCCTGTGGTGTTGGCCTCGGAAGGGGGGCAGCAGTTTACCCGCGAGTCGCTAAAGGCCATCAAGCGCTGGCGCTACGCCCCTAAGTTTGTCGATGGTAAACCCGTACCTGCCGAGGTGAGCGTGCAGCTCGAGTACAAGGTTAACTAATAAAAAGCCCGCGATAGATGCGGGCTTTTTAATGATACTTGTGGCCTAAAACAGCTTGCTGCCCCAACCCAGTTTGTTTCGAAGCACGTGGAAGTAGTTGTAGCCCTTGGGGTGGATCAGTCTGAGCCGCTCCTTACTGCGCCTGACGATGATCTCATCCCCCGGCAATACAGGTAGGGTGACGTGACCATCACAGCTCACCTCCAGGGCATCGCCGTTGTCTGGCGACACGACCAGCTTGATGATGCGGCAGGCGTCCACCACGATTGGGCGGCAGGAGAGGGTATGGGGAAACATGGGCACCAGGATCAGGGCTTCCAGGTTCGGCGTCAGTATGGCGCCGCCGGCAGACAACGAGTAGGCGGTCGAGCCCGTTGGGGTGGAGACTATCATGCCGTCGGCGCGCTGGCTGTACATGAACTTGTCGTCGATATAGACCTCGAACTCGATCATGTGGGCAATCTTGCCTGGGTGGAGCACCGCCTCGTTGACCGCTGTGTTGCTCGACTTCATCTCGCCGTGTCTGTGTACCTCAGATTCCAGCAGGAACCTGTGCTCAGTCTCATACTCGCCCTGGAGCACCTTGCCCAGGGCCTCTTCGAAGGTATCCGGGGGCAGGTCAGTAAGAAAGCCCAGGTTGCCGCGGTTAACGCCAATCACGCCGATATCGAAGCGGGCTAACACCCGTGCGGCGCCGAGCATGTTACCGTCACCGCCCACCACTATGGCCAGATCGCAATACTCGCCAATCTGCAGCAGATCCACGGATTTCACCTGTGGGCCTATCTCGGCGGCAACCCGCTCTTCGACATAAACATCGTAGGACTGCATGGTCAACCAATGATGCAGACGTTTGAGGGTCTTATGGGTCCCTGAGTGATGGGGTTTGCCGATTAAGCCGATTGAGTGAAACGCTTTGCTCATATTTCTGTTTGATCCATGCCTTAGGGGCTGTTGAACTTTCCTGTTTGTTTTTGCAGCAATTTGTAGGCCATTTATCCCAGGCAGAGCCCGTGTCATGTAGTTATTCTACATAAACGGGCGATAACGCAGTAGAAATGGCCTACAAAAGCTGCCCGAAGGGTTCATCTAAACAGCCCTTGAGTCGTGTGGCGTACTATTACATTGAATAAGTATGCGACACAGAACGGACCTTGAGTAAAAAGCGTTTAGATAGAACAAAAATCAAATCTGAAAGATAAACAGACCCTAGGGCTTGAAACCTCAAATTTGATCCCCATAATATGCCCAGAGCATGCAGAAACAAAGCATTTTTAGCTGGAGTAACAATGAGCAAAGAGTCAAACAAAGCCCAAGAACCACAGATTGAAGAAACCGAAGCTGTAGCCGTTGAAACCGAGGTGGTTGAAGATGCAGCCAGTTTGATGGACGAACTTACCCAAGCTAATTTCCGAGTTGAAGAGCTGGAGCAGGCCCTGGCTGCTGCCGAAGCTAAGGTGGAAGAGCAGAAAGATTCTGTGATCCGCGCCGCCGCCGAGGTAGAGAACGTGCGTCGCCGTGCGGCGATCGACGTCGAGAAGGCCCATAAGTTTGCCCTGGAGAAGTTTGCCAACGAGCTGCTACCTGTTATCGATAACATGGAGCGCGCACTGCAAGGCACCAGCAGTGAAGATGAGGCCACCAAGGCTATCTACGAAGGGGTTGAATTGACCCTGAAGACCTTCACCAGCGCCGTGGCCAAGTTTGGTCTGACCCAGGTCGATCCTCAGGGAGAAGCCTTTAATCCAGATCATCACCAGGCGATCGGTATGCAGCCTAGCGAGGAGTTCCCGGCCAATACCGTAATGATGGTGATGCAGAAAGGTTATATGTTAAACGAGCGTCTGTTGCGTCCAGCCATGGTGATGGTGTCTCAGGGCGGTGCCAGCGTCGATACTCAGGCTTAATAGCCAGAGGCTGATTTAAGTCAGCAATAGAAAGAGATTAAAAAAGGCCTCAAGATGAGGCCTTTTTTGTGGGCTAGGGAGCGGGCTTAGTCCGCCAGATAGGCGCGGATCTGCGCTTCGATGCCCGGGCCGTCCAGTTGTAGCTCGGCCAGGATCTCGCCGCACTCGCCATGCTTGATAAACTCATCGGGCAGGCCGATGTTGAGCACAGGCATAGGCAGCTTAAGCTGCTGCAGCAGTTCGAGTACCCCCGAGCCTGCGCCGCCCATGATGGCGTTCTCTTCCACAGTCACCAGCAGATCATGGCTGGCGGCCAGCTGTTTTACCAGCTCCACATCCAGCGGCTTAACGAAGCGCATGTCAGCCAGGGTGGCATCGAGCGCCTCGGCCGCCTGACTCGCCGACGCCAGTGTGGTACCGAAGTTGAGGATGGCGATCTTCTTGCCTTCGCGCTTGATCAGGCCCTTACCTATCTCAAATGCTGTCATTGTCTCGACCTGAGGCTCGCCGGTGGCGCTGCCTCTTGGGTAACGGATCGCCGTCGGTCCCTCGTTGTAACAGTAGCCTGTGTAGAGCATCTGGCGACATTCATTCTCATCCGACGGCGCCATGATCACCATGTTAGGAATGGCACGCATGTAGCTGAGATCAAAGGCGCCCTGGTGGGTCGGGCCGTCTGGGCCGACGATACCGCCTCGGTCGATGGCGAAGATCACCGGCAGTTTCTGCAGCGCCACGTCGTGGATCAGCTGATCATAGCCGCGTTGCAGGAAGGTGGAGTAGATCGCCAGTACCGGCTTATACCCCTCACAGGCGAAGCCCGCGGCGAGAGTCACCGCATGCTGCTCGGCGATGGCTGCATCGAAGTATTGTTTCGGGAAGCGCTGGGAGAACTCCACCATGCCTGAGCCTTCACGCATGGCAGGGGTGATCCCCAGTACCTTGTCATCTTTCTCGGCCATGTCACACAGCCAGCGACCAAACACCTGAGAGAAGGTGGGGTTAGCCGGTTTCGCAGCTGGCTTGGCAAAGGTTGAAGGATCAAATTTAGGCACCGCATGCCAGCCGATGGGGTCTTTCTCCGCCGGTTCATAGCCGCGTCCCTTCTTGGTCATGATGTGTAGAATCTGCGGGCCCGAGAGGTTACGCATGTTGCGCAGAGTCTCGACCAAGGCGTCGACATCATGGCCATCGATAGGGCCGATATAGTTAAAGCCCAGCTCCTCAAACATGGTGCCGGGGACGACCATGCCCTTGAGATGCTCTTCGGTGCGCTTGGCCATCTCCTTGATGACAGGCATGCCTTTGAGCACCTTCTTGCTGTTCTCGCGAATGGTGGTGTAGAGACGGCCCGACATCAGCTGCGCCAGGTGATTGTTCAGCGCACCGACGTTTTCGGAGATCGACATCTCGTTGTCGTTGAGCACGACCAGCATGTCGTTGTGCAGATCGCCGGCGTGGTTCATGGCCTCAAATACCATGCCGCCCGTCATGGCGCCGTCGCCGATGACCGCCACGACCTTGCGGCCCGCTTGTTCCTTCTCGGCGGCAACGGCCATAGCCAGCGCCGCACTAACAGAGGTACCTGAGTGACCTACGCTGAAGGTGTCATATTCGCTCTCTTCCCGCCAAGGGAAGGGGTGAATGCCGCCTTTTTGGCGTATGGTAGGCATCTTGTCCCGGCGACCCGTGAGGATCTTATGGGGATAGGCCTGGTGGCCTACGTCCCAGATCAGGCGATCGAACGGGGTGTTGTAGACATAGTGCAGGGCAACCGTCAGCTCGACCGTGCCCAGGCCAGAAGCAAAGTGGCCACTGGAGATGCCTACGGACTGTAGGAGATAACTTCTGAGTTCGTCAGCAAGTTTTGGTAGCACACCCTGGGGAAGCTGTCTTAATTCATCTGGGGTGTCGGCCTGTGCCAGCACAGGGTATTTCGTAATATCCAAACTCATAGCGAGATTCTTTGGCTCTTTATTATACTCTTCGCTCTATGATGAAACGGGCGAATTCGGCAATTAACTGGCTATTGTATGGTAATTTAGCCAGCGCTGATAGGGCGTCTTCGATCAAACTTTTCGCAGTCGCTTGGGCCCCGGATAAACCGAGTAGTTTCGGATAGGTACTCTTGTTCGATTCGCAGTCCGAGCCCTGGGGCTTACCCAGCTCTTCTGTGCTGGCGATGATGTCCAGCACGTCGTCTTGTACCTGGAAGGCGAGGCCGATGGCTTCGGCAAATGTTATCAGATGGCCTGCTTGCTCATCTGTGACCTTGGCAGCAATGATAGGTAATTCTACTGCACAGCGAATCAAGGCGCCGGTTTTTAATCTGTGTAACCGCTTTAGGGTCTCGAGATCTATCTGCCTGTCGGTGGCGTTAAGATCCATCGCCTGCCCTCCACACATGCCGCTGTAGCCAGATGCCTTGGCGAGGGCGCGCACCATGGCCAGTTGTTGATTTGCGCTCAGCTCGCTGCCTTCCTGGCTGATGATCTCGAAGGCCAAGGTTTGCAGGGCATCGCCAGCCAGGATGGCGGTGGCCTCATTAAAGGCGATATGCACAGTCGGCTGGCCGCGGCGCAGGGCGTCGTCGTCCATGGCCGGGAGATCGTCGTGGATCAGCGAGTAGGCATGAATACATTCGATGGCGGCGGCGCAGGCATCTAGCCTTTCCAGTGGCACACCCAGCATCTCGCCCACGGCGTAGACCAGAAAGGGGCGGATACGTTTTCCGCCAATCAGGGCGCCGTGTTCCATGGCGGCCTTGAGTTGTGGCTCGGTATCGTCTTGTGCATTGATAAAATGGCGCAGCTGGCCGTCGACGCGCTGCTGGTATCGCGTTATCGCTTCATTTAGCAATTATTCGCCCTCTGGCAGATAGGGTTGCAAGCTGGGTTGATCTTGTTCCTGGGTCAAGATAGAGACTTTCTGTTGGGCCTGTTCGAGTTTGCCTTGGCTGTTTCTGACCAGATTGATGCCGCGCTCAAATTGTTTGAGGGCGTCATCCAGAGAGACATCGCCCTGCTCCAGGCTGGTGACGATGTTTTCTAATTCTGTGAGTGACTCTTCGAAGGTCAGGTTTTCAGGTTTTTTGGCCACGGTGATTTTCCCAAGAATTTAGCGACAGACAAAGTATCTCAGTCGACCCTAGGGGTCAAATTGCGCTGTCGTATATTTGTGCAATAGCACGCTTTAAGGAGGTTTTTTTATAAAAAATTGAATTTGTAGCTAAACTTGCGTGTAAGCTGTCCGATAATTGAATTAGAACAATACTCAATTTTGTCAGATATTATATCGTAAACTCCCGTATGCGGTTAGGCGAATTCCCGTCTAATTGACGACTTTTGTGTCGTCGTCCAGGTCCTGGGAGATGCCTTTCATTGCAAGAGTGAGTAGAGTAGAGACCTGTCTCGAGATGATTATGGTGTTGACTGAGAGCTTGATCCCGAGATCAAGGTATTAGCAACGGCCGATACTGTAAATGAGGAAGAGTTGTGGATTTAGCGACCCTGATAGGCCTGATAGGTGCATTTGGTTTTATTATCGGAGCTATGGTCAGCAGTGGCGGTATCGCCATCTTTGTTGACGTGCCCTCTGTGCTTATCGTGATGATAGGCTCTCTGTTTGTGGTGATGATGAAATTTAACCTCAAACAGTTCCTCGGTGCGGTTAAGATCGCCGCAAAAGCCTTTATGTTCAAGATAGATAAGCCGGACGAGTTGATCGAGCAATCGGTCACCATGGCCGATGCTGCCCGTAAGGGGGGCTTTCTGGCCTTGGAAGAGGCGGAGATCAGCAACAGTTTCATGCAGAAAGCGGTCGACATGCTGGTGGATGGCCATGACGGCGAGGTGGTGCGTGAAGCCTTGGAGAAGGATATCGCCCTCACGGAAGAGCGCCATAAGACGGGGATTAGCATCTTCAAGGCGCTGGGTGATGTGGCGCCCGCCATGGGGATGATAGGTACCCTTATCGGTTTGGTGGCTATGCTGTCGAACATGGACGACCCTAAGTCTATCGGCCCCGCCATGGCGGTGGCCTTGTTGACCACACTCTATGGTGCAATTATCGCCAACATGATTGCCCTGCCGATTGCCGATAAACTCTCGCTGCGCATGGGCGAGGAGATGCTCAACCGCAACCTGATCATGGATGCGGTACTTGCCATTCAAGACGGTCAAAACCCAAGGGTCATCGAGGGATTCTTGAAGAATTACCTCTCGGAAAAGCAGCGAGAGATAGACACGACGGACGGGGAATAGCCAGATGGCTAAGAAGGTCAAATGCGATTGCCCTCCTGCCGGGGCGCCCATGTGGTTGGCAACCTTTGCCGACCTCATGTCGCTATTGATGTGTTTCTTCGTATTGCTGCTCGCCTTCTCCGAGATGGACGTGATGAAGTTCAAGCAGATCGCCGGGTCGATGAAGTATGCCTTCGGTGTGCAGAACAAGGTTGAAGTCAAAGATATTCCCAAGGGCACCTCGGTTATCGCACTGGAGTTTCGCCCCGGTAAGCCAGAACCCACCCCCATCGAGATCATCAATCAACAAACCAATGAGATGACCGAGCCCACCATTGAGGTGCAGGCAGGTGAAGACGATAGCGCCGGTGGTGTGCAGCAGCAGCGCGGTGAGCAGCGCGGTGGCGAAGCATCATCCACCGCTCAGGAAGAGGCTGACTCTGAAGCTCAGGCGAAGCAACAGCAGCAGGAGGCCGCGTCACAAGATCAGATCAATGATCAGGTGAAGAAGATGGCGCAGGAGCTCAACAAGGAGATCGTCGACGGGGCGATCGAGATTGAGTCCTTGGGGCAGCAGATCATCATTAGGATTCGTGAGAAGGGCGCCTTCTCATCGGGATCGGGTTTCCTGCAGCCCAGGTTTAAGCCTGTCGTTCGCCGTGTGGGCGAACTGCTCAAGGATGTTCCGGGGATCATTACCGTCTCCGGTCACACGGATGATATGAATATCAGCAACGAACTCTACAGCTCCAACTGGGATCTCTCTAGTAAGCGCGCCGTGGCCGTGGCCCATGAACTGGTGCGGGTGCCGGGCTTCGACCAGCAGCGGATGAAGGTGGTGGGCATGGCCAGCACGGCGCCGCTGGTGCCGAACGATTCGGCAGCCAACCGAGCCCGTAATCGCCGGGTCGAGATCGCCATCGAGCAGGGTAAGCCGAAGGAGTCAGACGAGATTCAAGTCGAGCAGTAGCCTGTCGCTCTAGTCATTACGGCAGGCAAACACCCTCTGCTAAGGCGTCCACACCGGTGGACGCTTTTCATTTCTACTAGCCTATCCTCAGCCACTCTCTTCGGAGCGGATTATCCTAAGCTGAATAAATATTGCGCACATTAAGGGGCCAAGGGCAGAAAATCCCTGCCGAGTCGCTGATTTATGGGCATTTGTGCACCGGGCTTGGTATAATGGCAAGATTGCTGTTTAAAATTATTCCCGCGGAACGCCCATGAAATTTATCGTAAAACTCTTTCCTGAAATCATGATGAAAAGCAAACCGGTAAGAATGCGTTTTACCAAGATGCTTGAAACCAATATCCGTAACGTGCTGCGCAAGGTCGATGAAGAGGCCAGAGTACAGCGCCAGTGGGATAAGATCATGGTCAGGGTGCCAGAAGACAAGCCAGAGATGATTGAGCGTTATGCCGAGCGTCTCGCCTGTATTCCGGGTATCGCCCATGTGCTGCAGGTGCGTGAGAGCACTTTTGAGTCGGTGGACGATATCTACCAGCAGACGTTGGCGCTCTATAAAGAGGAATTGGCCGGTAAGACTTTCTGTGTGCGGGTAAAGCGCAGCGGTAAGCATGAGTTCAACTCAATCGAGGTAGAGCGTTACGTGGGCGGTGGACTCAACCAGTTTACCGAGGCAGCCGGTGTCAGGTTGAAGAACCCCGACATGACGGTAAACCTTGAGATAGACAACGAGCATCTCTATCTTGTGGAGAAACGCATCGACGGCTTGGGCGGTTTCCCTATGGCGACCCAGGAAGATGTGCTGTCATTGATCTCAGGTGGTTTCGACTCAGGTGTCTCCAGCTTCCAGTTTATCAAGCGCGGCTCTAGAACCCATTACTGCTTCTTTAACCTGGGCGGTGACCAGCACGAGATCGGTGTGAAGCAGGTGGCCTATCATCTGTGGCAGAAGTATGGCGAGTCTCACAAGGTGAAATTTATCTCTGTGCCGTTCGACCCTGTGGTGCAGGAGATCCTGGAGAAGATAGATAACGGCCAGATGGGCGTTATCCTCAAGCGCATGATGATGCGCGCCGCCAGCCGTATCGCCGAGAAGATGGGCATTCAGGCGTTGGTGACGGGGGAGGCCATGGGGCAGGTGTCCAGCCAGACCCTGACTAACCTGAATGTGATCGACCGCAGCACAGATATGCTGATTCTGCGTCCACTGATCGTGATGGATAAGCAAGATATTATCAACATGAGCCGCGAGATCGGCACCGAAGACTTTGCCAAATCGATCCCTGAATACTGTGGCGTGATCTCACAGAAGCCGACAGTGAAGGCTGTGATGGGTAAGATCCTCGCCGAGGAGGAGAAGTTCTCCGAAGACTTGATCGACCGCGTGGTGGAAGCCGCCGAGGTGATCGATATTCGCGATATCGCCGTCAGCATGGATACCAAGATCACCGAGACTGAAACCGTCGATGCGGTCACAGGTGGTGAAGTGGTGGTGGACATTCGCTCGCCAGAAGAGGAAGAGCAGAGCCCGCTTAGCCTCAACGGCATCGAGGTGAAGTGTATTCCTTTCTTCAAGTTGGCGACCCAGTTTGCCGATCTCGATAAAGAGAAGACCTATCTGCTCTACTGCGACAGAGGCGTCATGAGCAAGCTACAGGCGCTCTACCTGCAGGAGCAGGGCTATCATAATGTGAAGGTCTATCGTCCCGCATAAGCGCTTTAAGCGGCTGTCTATAGAGAGCCAAGCATTAGAAAGCTAAGCATTCGAAAGCTAAGCATTCGAGATAAAGGCTGCCTTCGGGCGGCCTTTTTTATGAGCTGCTTTCAAGCGTAGAGCTATAAAACCTTGGATCTGTTTAGCTTCTCACGTAACGTATCTGGCGGGTCGGTCTCGCCTTTACTGCCAGAGATGGGTTAGTTGTGTTGGTGGGCTTAAAGCTGGCGGGCATAAAAAAGCCGCATCATAAGACGCGGCTTGTTGCTTATCGTTTGCAGCAGACTATCGTTAACTGCCGGCTGGCGATTACTCGGCGCGCTGGGCGCTGACGCTGGTGTCCGCCTGCTCGTCTTTCTGAGCAACCAGAATGGCGTTGAGGTCTTCATTCAGATCTTGTTGCATCTGCTCTAGGCCTTCGGCCAATTGTGCGCTGATGGCGGCATGCAGGTCTGTGGTATCGATAACGATTTCATCGGCAGTGGCAGCGGTTGAGGCTGAGAGTAGTGCGATGGCAAATACAGTTTTAAAGTTAATCATAGTGGTCGCCTCCGGGCGGCATATCTTGGGGTGTCAGACACTCCCCAAATACGTCGTAGAGGCTGTCTAACTTCAATCATTTCGTTGGCGCAAAATTTAACCAAAACCCCTTCCCTTTACAAACGATAAAATGTAACAATACGGATTAGAAAAACTAATTAAAATGTGAGACAAGGATCACTATGTCGAGACGTTTACCTCCATTGAATGCGGTGAAGGCTTTCGAGGCTGCAGCCCGTCACTTAAGCTTTACGCGCGCCGCGGAAGAACTTTTTGTGACACAGGCCGCAGTAAGTCATCAGATTAAGGCATTAGAAGAATATTTAGGGCTAAAGCTCTTTCGTCGTAAGAACCGATCTTTGCTGCTGACTGAAGAGGGGCAGGGCTACTTTCTCGACATAAAAGATATCTTTGTGCAGTTGGCCGATGCGACAGATAGATTGCTGGCCCGAAGTGCCATAGGCTCGCTCACGGTAAGCACTTCGCCCAGTTTTGCCATTCAGTGGCTGGTGCCCCGCTTGGCGAATTTCAGCGAGAATAATCCCGACATCGACGTGCGGATCAAGGCGGTGGACGACGAGACCAGCAGCCTGACCGACGATGTGGATGTGGCCATCTATTACGGCATGGGCAACTGGCCAGGGCTGCGTGCCGACAAGCTGAGAAACGAGGTGTTGATCCCTGTCTGTTCGCCCATGTTGCTTAGCGGCCCCAAGCCGTTATCCCAGCCGAGCGACCTGAAACATCACACCCTGCTGCATGACTCTAGCCGTCATGATTGGCAGGCTTGGTTTAGACAATGTGGAATTAATGACATTAATGTGAACCAGGGTCCTATCTTCAGTCACTCCTCCTTGGTGTTGCAGGCTGCCGCTCACGGTCAGGGAGTCGCATTGGGTTACAGCGTATTGGCCCGTCCCGACATCAAGGCCGGGCGCCTGGTGTGTCCTTTCCCCGAGGTGTTGGTGAGTAAGAACGCCTATTACCTGGTGTGTCAGCAAAACCACGCCGAGATAGGTAAGATAGTCGCCTTCAGAAAGTGGATGCTGGACATGTTCGAAGAGGAGTCTCGCAGCGAACTACTGCCGGGCTAACCCGATTGAATTACCTGGCTACGCCCTTCATGGGTGGTGAGCCAAAGATAAAGAGGCGAGATGAGTTTTACCCAAAGCTTGAATGTACGGCTCGAGGCGGCCGAGTTGCCCGCAAGTCAGTGCCTGTTCTCGGGCCCGCTGGATGATAATGCGCTGGCCTGCGACACCTTTGTGGTGCTGGCTCATGGCGCTGGCGCCAACATGGAACACGAATTCATGACGCAGATGGCCGAACGGCTAGGCTCTAGAAATAGTGGTGAGCATGATGGAAAACAAGCAATAGCCGTGCTGCGTTTTAACTTTCCCTACATGCGCAGTAACGCCATAGATGGTAAGCGCAGGCCGCCGGACAGGGCACCTAAACTGATTAAAGATTTTAGCCTGCTGATAGAGACGGTGCGTGAGGTTTATAAGCCCAAGCGCCTGGTGGTGATGGGCAAGTCCATGGGCGGACGCATGGCGGCAATACTCGCTGGCGAGCAAGCGGTCGATGGTGTTATCTGTTTGGGTTATCCCTTCGTGCCGCCTAAAGGGGGCGAGCCAAGACTAGAGCCTATCGCCGAGTGTCAGGCGCCGCTCTTGGTGATACAGGGGGAGCGCGATAAATTTGGCGCCAAAGGGCAGGTAGAACCTTGGCTTGCACCTTTTAACGCCAAACTCCAGTGGTTAACCGATGGGGATCATAGTTTTTTACCAAGAAAGTCGTCAGGCACGACCCAAAGCGCTAATCTGGATTTGGCAGTCTCACATAGTATTAAATTTATTAGGGGGTTAGATGCGTAAAGGGTTTTTATTGCTGGCGGCCTTGAGTGGTTTTTTAGCCGTAGCCCTGGGAGCCTTCGGCGCCCATGGACTCAAGCAGGTGACCACGCCAGAGATGATCGACATCTTTAATCTTGGGGTCGAGTATCAGTTCTATCACACCTTTGCCCTGATCGCCGTGGCCTTTAGTGGCCACTGGCTCAAGTCGCGCCTGATCGATTGGGCGGGTTATCTGTTCCTGCTGGGCATAGTGATGTTTTCCGGTTCCCTCTACCTCTACGTGTTGGTGGGCAGCAAGTGGACTGGCCCTGTGACCCCCATGGGGGGCGTCTGCTTCCTGCTGGGGTGGTTATTCATCGCGGTGGCCGTGTGGCGTAATCGCGTGGTGGAGCTGGACGATTAGCCAGCCGCTAAGATAATCGTATTCATTTTCGAGAAAGTGTAGAATGGCGCCCCAATGATATGGGTCGCCATTTTTTATTCAGGATCTTCCTATGATAAACCTATTTTTATATTGCCGTGCCGGCTACGAGAAAGACTGCGCAGCCGAGATCCAGCAGCGAGCTGCGGAGCTGAATGTTGGCGGCTTTGTAAAGACCAATCGTAACGACGGGTATGTGATTTTTCAGTGCTTCCAGGCGGGAGATGCCGATCTGCTGGCCGAGCAGATCGAGCTGGACTCGCTTATCTTCACTCGTCAGATGTTTGCCGCCAATGAGCTGCTCAAAGATCTGCCCGAAGGCGATCGCGTCACGCCCATCGTCGATGCACTGGCTAAGGTGAGCAAGGCAGGCGAACTCAGAGTCGAGACGCCAGATACCAATGAGGCCAAGGAGCTATCGACCTTCTGTCGTAAGTTAACCGTGCCCCTGAGACAGGCGCTGAAACGTAGTGGTGCCCTGCTTGAGAAAGAAAACCCTAAGCGTCCTATCATACATGTTTGTTT
Source organism: Shewanella sp. KCT (assembly GCF_007636505.1). Classification (NCBI taxonomy): domain Bacteria; kingdom Pseudomonadati; phylum Pseudomonadota; class Gammaproteobacteria; order Alteromonadales; family Shewanellaceae; genus Shewanella; species Shewanella sp. KCT. The sequence continues at coordinate 23,554 of NZ_LVDJ01000012.1, read as the reverse complement.
CGTCGGGCCGGGCACCGCCTACGTGGGCTACTCGCTGAGCCACAACAGTTCTCCCTATTTCATGGGGATCCCCAGACTCAAGATGGCCAGCGATGCGCCGAGCCGCTCAACCCTCAAGCTGGACGAAGCCTTCATCCACTTCATCCCTAAGTCGGAGCAGGAGCAGCGTCTGCGCAGCGGCATGAACTCTGTGGATCTCGGCGCCTGTCCAGGTGGCTGGACCTATCAGCTGGTTCGCCGCGGCATGTTTGTGGCGGCGGTGGACAACGGCCCGATGGCGCAAAACCTGATGGACACCGGGCAGGTGAGACACTACCAGGCCGACGGCTTCCGTTTCGAGCCACCTAAGAAGAATATCTACTGGCTGGTATGCGACATGGTTGAGAAGCCTTCGCGAGTGGCCGAGCTAATGGAGGCCTGGGCAATCAATGGCTGGTTTAAGGAAGCGATCTTTAACCTTAAGCTACCGATGAAGAGCCGCTATAAAGAGGTATCGACGATTTTGGCGACCATGCAAGAGGTGCTAAAAGAAAATGGTATCGACGACTTCCATCTGGCCTGTAAGCATCTGTACCATGATAGAGATGAGGTGACTGTGCATCTCTGGCTAAAACCTAGCGTCGGATTTAATTTTGGTTAACAACATAATCCATGGTTAACAACAGAATCATTGGTTAACAATAGAATCATTGGCTAACTTAAGAAATGTCGGTTAACTAAAGAATTATCGGATAATAAAAAGCCCCGCGATTGCGGGGCTTTTTGTTTTAGCTTATTCGCTTACGGCTACTTGGTCTATTAAAGACGCTCGAGTACCGCCTGAGTGAAGTCAGAGGTTCCGTGAGTACCGCCAAGGTCGCGAGTCGTGCGATCGCCTTCTTCGATCACGGCAGAAACCGCCGCGCGAATGGCTTGCGCCTTGTCTGACATGCCCAGGTATTCCAGCATCTGGATTGATGCCAGGATCACCGAAGTTGGGTTAGCCAGGTTCTTACCTGCGATATCTGGCGCACTGCCGTGTACCGCTTCGAAGATCGCCGCGTTCTTGCCGATGTTGGCGCCAGGTGCCATACCCAGGCCGCCCACAAGACCGGCACACAGATCCGATAGGATGTCGCCGAACAGGTTGGTGGTGACGATCACATCGAAGTTTTCTGGGTTCATCACAAGCTTCATACAGGTCGCGTCGACAATCATCTCTTCAGTGGTGATGTCTGGGTAACGCTGGCTCACTTCACGAGCTACCTTCAGGAACAGGCCTGAGGTCGACTTCATGATGTTAGCCTTGTGTACGATAGTCACCTTCTTACGACCCTCTTTACGCGCTAGCTCGTAGGCGAAGGTAGTGATCTGCTCGGCACCCTGACGGGTAATGATACTGGTGGCTTCAGCCGTCGCACCATCTTCTGAAACGGTTTGACCTAGGCCTGAGTACATGCCTTCGGTGTTTTCACGTACCGTGATGATGTCGATGTTGTCATAACGTGCCTGAGTGCCTTTAAAAGACAATACAGGACGTACGTTGGCATATAAGCCGAATTTTTTACGTAAAGTGACGTTGATTGAGGTGAAACCTTCGCCGACAGGGGTCGTTAGTGGCCCTTTCAGCGTGATACGGTTCTTCTCGATCATATCCAGTGTACGTTGAGGTAGAAGTTCACCTTGCTTCTCAAGTGCGGCTAGGCCAGCATCGGCAAATTCGTATTCGAAATCACATCCAGCTTTATCTAAGATCTTGATTGCTGAGTCGATTATGCTTGGGCCAATCCCATCACCCGGGATAACGGTAATAGTTCTTTTTGACATGGAGAGTCCTTCCACGGTTGGTCGTTACTGCTATTGTCTGACCATGTCGAAAGACACGGTGTTATGACTATGAATTTTTAGAATCTTATCGGTCTTATTTTAACTACTTTTGCGCAAATTTCACAGGAAATAGTGAGCAATCTCACGTTTTTTTGTGTAGGCTAACTTGCAATAACAAAGGCTAATGACGATGATTGATCCTTAAGCGTTAAAAAAGTCTACTTTAGTCTAATAACTCAGGCTACATCCGTTAATGACAAGCTGCATCCGTTAATAATAAGTTAAAAACGAGGAAGACCTTGAAGCCATTACCGACCCTATCCCTCTTGTGTGCCAGTCTTTTTTCTTGCGCCGCCTTCAGCGCCGATGTGACACCCGATGTCATCATGAAATTCGAATCTCTCAATAAGCCAGTGCTCGCCGCTAATGGCAGTGCCTTTGCCGTCGAGGTCGGTCCCGACAGGGGAGACAGTCACGGCATGGTGAAGCGCCTAGACAGCGAGCAAAGTTATACCGTGGCGGGGGGCAGCAAGCCGCTGATCAGCCATGATGGCCGTTTCGCCGCCTTTGCTATCGCGCCAGCCTTGCTTGAGCAGGAAAAAGCCAGCCCCAAGGCCCGCAAGAAACTTAAGGCCGGTCTGGCGCTGTTGGATACTCAATCTGGCAAAGAAACCCGCTATGACAAGGTGAAGGAGTTTGCCTTTAACGATGCCGGAACCCATCTGGCCATCTGGTATGAGGCCGGTGAAGAGGCCGATAGTGATAAGAAGGATGAGCCGGAAGCCAACGACAAGAATAACGAGGCTAAGCCTGCGCCCGCTGCCAACAAGCCCAAAGTCGATAAGTATGACAAGGGACGTACCTTAGAGGTGGTGAACCTGAAGGCGGGGAGCAGTGAGAAAATTGCCAATGTGACCGCCTTTTATTTCGATAAGGCGGGTCGCCAGCTGGTGGTGGCACAGAATGATGTTGCCAACAATCTGCACAGAGTGCAGCGCATGGACCTTGCGAGCGGTGAGCTAGAGGTGATTGCCGGTTTTGTGGATCAACAAGTAGGCGCCGTGTCTGCCAGCGAAGATGGCAAATATGTTGCCTTTACCTATGGCAAGGCCAGCGATGCCCCCTGGGGTCGTGAATATCATCTCGCCCTGCATCAAGCGGGTAGCGACAAGCTGCATCAGGTGGCCAACACCAAAGAGTGGACCCTTAACCGTTACAGTGAGCTGACCTTCTCCGATGACAGTAAGCGTTTGTTCTTCGGCCGTGTGCCCGAGGTGAGTCAGCAGCTAGAGCTGCCTAAGGTGGCCAAGGCAGACGATCTCTATGATCCTGAGGTGATCACTGGCCAGCGCGAACTCAGGGTTTGGCATGGTGACGACCCACGCATCAAGCCAAACGAGGTCAAGCAGTATAAGAAAGAGTTGAAACGCACCTATCTGGCGGTGTTGCACCTGGGCTCTAAGCAGGTGGTGCAGCTGGCCGATCAGGCGGTGCCGGATATTGAGCTTGGTCAGCAGCAGCGCTTCATGCTCGCCAGCACAGATGTGCCTTACCTTAAGATGATCACCTGGGCCGGTTTCTACCGCGACTATTATCTGGTGGATCTCAACACAGGGCGCAAGCAGTCGTTTCTCGTTCAGCAACCTGTTTCCGAGAAGCCGTCGCTGTCGCCTAACGAGCGCTTCGTGGCCTATTATCAGCAGGGCAATATCTTCCTGTATCAGATCGCCCAGGATAGCCGGGTCAAGCTGACCAAAGATTTCAAGACGCCGTTTGCCGACGAAGATCATGACTATCCGTCTGTGGCGCCAGGCTACGGACTAGGCCCTTGGGTCGAAGATGGCTCGGCCTTCCTGGCCTACGATAAGTATGATATCTGGCAGTTCAATACCGATTCTCGCGATGCGTTTCGTCTCACGGCCGCCAAGGGACGTAAGGCGCAGATCCAGTATCGCGTTACGGGCTTGCTAGACAAGGCGGACAAGCCGGATCTGCTTAAGGCGGATCAGAACCTGCTGCTGCATGGCTATAACGAGCGCACCAAGGGCGATGGTTTCTACAGCGCCAAGGTGGGCGTCTCTGGCGTCAAGCCGCTGATGGAGGGCGACTATAAGCTCAAGCTGCTGGCCCGTGCCGAAGAGAGTGATAAGGTGCTGTTTTCTAAGGAGCGTTATGATCTCTACCCGGATCTCTATGCCAGCGATCTGCAAAGCCCTGAGCAGGCGATCCGCCAGACCCGTCTCGACGACCAGAAGCGTCAGCTCGATTGGGGGAAGGCCGAGTTGGTGCACTGGACCAATGGCGATGGCAAGCCGCTCGATGGCGTGCTGATCAAGCCATCTAACTATGTGGCCGGTAAGCGTTACCCTGTGCTGGTTTATTTCTACCGTTTCATGAGCGACAGGTTGCACGCCTTCCCAGACATGAAGCTGAACCACAGACCTAACTTTGCCTGGTATGCCGATAACGGCTATGCCATCTTCCTGCCGGATATCCGTTTCGAGGTGGGTTATCCAGGCGCGAGCTCGGTTCAGGCGCTGACCTCTGGGGTGCAGAAGCTTATCGATATGGGAATCGCCGCCCCAGATGGCGTGGGCATCCAGGGCCATTCCTGGGGCGGCTACCAGACTGCCTTTGCCGTGACGCAGACCTCTATCTTCAAGGCGGCGGTCACCGGCGCACCTGTGTCTAACATGACCAGCGCCTATAGCGGCATTCGTCATGGCACTGGGCTTGCGCGACAGTTCCAGTATGAGACGGGGCAGAGCCGTATCGGTGAGAGCCTGTTTAAGGCGCCGCAGAAATATATCGAAAACTCGCCCGTCTTCTATGTCGAGCGGATCAAGACGCCTATGATGATCATGTTTGGCGATAAAGACGATGCAGTGCCTTGGGAGCAAGGGGTTGAGCTGTATCTGGCCATGCGCCGTGCGGGTAAGGATGTGGTGTTCCTCCAGTATCAGGATGAGCCACATCATCTGAAGAAATATCCGAACAAGGTCGACTATAGCCTGCGCATGATGCAATACTTCGAGCACTACCTTAAGGGCAAGCCAGCGCCTAAGTGGCTGTCTGAGGGAGAGGCCTATCAAGAGTATAAGAAGGCGGGCTAAGCCCAACTTGTCTACCTTAAGCCGGGCCTAGCCCGGCTTTTTTATGGCGTGTCTTAATAGTGTGCGCACGCTAAGATGATAAAGAGTTTGGGTGTTTGAGGAATTAAAGGATTTAGGAGGGCGAAACAATATGGAGCAGGGCATGACAGATACCGACAGCAAGGGTGCCAGCGTCAGGGTGCCGCCGCCCTTGATCTTTATTTTCGCTATGGGCCTGGCTTTGGCCTTAGAGTGGCGTTTTCCCTTAGGGTTGTCGACTCACCCCATAGGTCAGATAGCCGGCGCTGCCTTGCTGCTGGCAACTAGCTTAGTCTTGCTACATATAATGCTCATCTTCAGGCAACGTCAAACCGCCATCGAGCCCTGGAAGCCTACCTCCACCATTATCACCTCTGGCTATTATCGCGTTAGCCGAAATCCTATCTATGTGGCTTTCTGCGGCTTTCCCATTGGGTTAGGGCTCTTGTTAGCCTCCGCCTGGTTATTGCTGAGCACCTTGCCAGCCTGTTTCGGGGTCTATTGGCTTGCGATCCGCCGCGAGGAGGCCTATCTGCTGGCAAAGTTTCCTAAGGAATATGGGGCGTATCTAAAGAGTGTCAGGCGCTGGTTGTAACAGCGCCTGTTCTATCTTGGCGGTTAGCCGCCGATGGGAGAGTCGAGATATTGCTGATAGGTGTCCTGGCCCCAGGCGATCAGCTTGTTGTTCTTAAACAGTAGTGGGGTACATTCGTCGCGGGTGGTCTCGCCGTCCGACTTGCTGTGATGGGTGCGATAGAAGAGCACCTGTAGGGTATCTTGATTGCTGCTCTTGGCCTCGGAAAAATCGGCCTTACCCATGAGTGTCTTGATCTGTTCTATCGGTTGTCCTATGGACAGTTCGGTTAACTTGGCGTTGTTGTAGGCCTGTCTGTCTTCCCAGTCCATATCGTCTGGCGTGGGTTCATAAACCAGGACGACGACGGCGACAAAGGCCAGATAGGCCGCGAAGATTGAGCCTATTATCACTGGAACTTTAGATTTCATCTTACCTTGGGATCCTTCCATGCTGCGGGTGTATCTGCAGTGGATTAAACCACTGCAACATATTGCTTACAATATAAAGCAGATGAAAACGGTATGGTAGTACCGTTTTTGCTTACAGGTGCGAGAACGTCAACAAATAAGTAAGCGAATGTTTACGCCTTGGCCGTCTGCTCAACCCTGAAGTTCGCCAGACGGGTGTTGAGGGGGATGTCGGTCTGCAGTTGCACCAGCTTATAGCTCAGCCTCGCTAGCGCGCGTCCCTCTTCGAGCTTCTTGGCCTGTTTGGCGCCTATCTTATCCAGGGAGGCGTAGACGTTGGCCAGGGTGCGGAAGGTTTTCAGCAACTCACAGGCCGACTTAGGGCCGATACCTGGGATGCCGGGGATCTTGTTGCCGCTGTCGCCCGCCATGGCGAGAAAATCGATGAACTGACTCCTATCGACGCCGAGCTGACGCTCGCGATCTTCTATGGTGATCGCCTGCTGATTGAAGTGATCCCACAGCTGTATCTGGGGGGAAAGCAGCTGGGTAAAGCCCTTGTCGGTGGAGACGATGATCGCCTCTCCCTTGGCCTGTATCATCTTGCTGGCCAGGGTGGCGATAACATCGTCGGCTTCGGCTTTGGCGTCGATGGAGTGAAAGCCGCGCTCGGCGAGGTGCTGCTTAAGGGCGGGCAGCGCCTGACTCAAGGCCTCAGGCATGGGCTTGCGCCCTTTCTTATAGTCGTCGTAGAGCTTCTTGCGCCATGAGATGGCATCGCCATCCCAGACCAGGGTGACATGGCTGGGGTTGTGTTTGCTCAGCAGCTTACGGCAGGCGGAGGTGACCCGTTCCGGCAGGCCGTTAACATCGTTCTCGTTTGGCTGGGCGGCGTGGATGCGCCGCACCAGGTTGAGTCCATCTATGATTAAAAATCGGTTCATCTTGTCTCTAACATAGGGTTAAGTGGCGATCCGATAACAGGGGACATAGGCGCTGCCGGGCAGCTTCATGCGCTGCTGATCCACGAAGGCCTGCAGCAGGGTGTCCATCAATTTCATCAGCTGCTTATCGCCCCTGAGCTCGAAGGGGCCGGAGCGCTCTATCTCTCGCATGGTGTCCATCTTGACGTTGCCCGCCACTATACCAGAAAAGGCGCGTCGCAGGTTGGCCGCAAGATCCGCCTTGTTGGACTGGTAGTAGAGGTTGAGGTTGCTCATGATCTCATGATCCGGCACGAAGGGCAGCTGAAACTCGGGCTCTATCTTCAACGACCAGTTGTACTGGTAGGAGTCGCCCGTGTCTCTGCGGTGCTGCTTGATGACTGTCATGCCGTGGCTCATGATCCGCGCGACCCGCACAGGGTCATCGATGACGACCTCATACTTGCTCTGGGCCTCTTCGCCCAGGGTGGCGGCGACAAACTCATCTATCTTGGTAAAGTAATCGGCGCTCTCCCTCGGGCCTGTGAGCACCAAGGGGAAGGGGATGTTGGCATTTTCCTTGTTGAGCAAGATCCCCAGCAGGTAGAGCAGCTCCTCGGCGGTGCCGGCGCCACCTGGGAAGATCACTATGCCGTGTCCCAGGCGGACGAAGGCCTCGAGTCGCTTCTCGATATCGGGCAAGATCACCAGCTCGTTGACTATCTGATTGGGGGGCTCGGCGGCGATGATACTGGGCTCGGTCAGACCGACATAGCGGGCGGTGCGCACCCGCTGCTTGGCATGGCCGATGGCGGCGCCCTTCATGGGGCCCTCCATGGCACCAGGGCCGCAGCCGGTACAGATATCCATGCTCCGCAGGCCCAGCTCGTAACCTACCTCTCGGGTGTATTGGTATTCGTTTTCATTTATGCTGTGGCCGCCCCAGCACACCACTAGGTTGGGATCCTGACGGGGGATCACCTGGGCGTTTCTCAGTATGTCGAACACCACGTTGGTGATATGGCTGGAGTTGGTCAGGTTGATATGTTTCAGGTTGTCGTAGCGATCGCTGAGGTAGACGATATCCCTGAGTACGGCAAACAGATGCTCCTGGATCCCGGCGATGATGTTGCCATCGACGAAGGCGGCCTCGGGGGGATTGACCAGCTCTATCTTGATGCCGCGCTCGCGTCTGAGCACGTTGATATTGAAGTTGCTGTACTGCTCAAACAGGGTGCAGGCGTTATCGCTCTTTAATCCTGAGGCGAGCACCGCCAGGGAGCAGCTGCGAAAGAGTTGATAGAGTTCACTGCTAGCGTTTTGCTTGAGGCGATCAACTTCCAGCTGGGAAAGTTGATCCATACTGCCTCTGGGACTGATATTGACGATCATGGCGACTCCTTAGCAGTAGACCCAAAGCCATGACACCGGGGAAAAGGGTGGAAACTCCTGGGATAGCCCCCAGGATTAGGCGTCAATAATCACTCTGTCTCTGCTTTCATGTTTGGCCTTGTAGAGTGCTGCGTCGGCGCGTTCGAAGGTTTCGCTTATCTGCTCGTTTTCAAGAATTTGTGCAGCACCTATTGATACTGTAACCGTAATTCTCTGATTTTTAAACTTAAAGGGAATATTTTTTACTTTCTCCCTCACGCGATTCAACAGCTGCTCTATGTCGTTGGCCGACACATCCGGAATGAGGAGGACAAATTCTTCACCGCCGTACCGGGCCACAAACTCAGATTCACGCAGGGAGTTTTTCAGTGCCATGGCGATCACCTGGAGCGTCTTATCCCCAGTGCTGTGGCCGAAGTTATCGTTGATGGATTTGAAGTGATCTATATCGGCAACCGCCACCCATAGCGGATGACGATGGCGCTGATAGTTGCGGAACTCCTGCTCCATACGCTCTTCCAGCGCCGCGCGGTTGGGCAGCTGGGTGAGGGTGTCGAGCAGGTTGAGTTTCTGCTGTTCGAACAGACGCTCTTTATAGGCGTTGGCCTCTTTACTCAGCTCGTTGAGCTCGTCGCGCATCGTCTCCATCGATTTGCGCAGCATCGCCTGTTCGCGCTGCTCCAGCGCCTCCTTGCGCCCGAGGGCGGTGCGGATAGAGGCGAGTTGCTCAGTGACCTGCAGCTTGAGGTGGTCTATGTCGTCGATGTCTATGATGGCATCGCCAACATTGTCGACCCGCGAGTTGATCTCACGGTTGAGCTGCTTCTTCAGCTGATAGCTGCGCTGGTTGCTGTTGTAGGAGTCATTCACCACCTCACGCACCGCTGAGAGGGCATCGTTGAGGGCGTAGAGGAATTCCTGAGAGGCGCTCTTCTCCAGCGCAATATTTTCCAGCAGCAGGGAGAGTATGGTCTGATAGGCGTCGATCAGGCCGTCGACATCAATTTCGGCGGCCAGGTAATCCTTGATCACCAGTACCTGATCGCGCTGATCTTTACGAAACTCGATCTCAGAGATCATCTGTGCCAGCTCGTGAGCCAGTTGCCTGTGTTTCGGCAGAACCTCTAGCTTGTCGCCCTGGCTGAGCTGCTCATGCATGATGGCTTCGAAAAAGCCCACCAGGCGCTCTACCTTAGGAAAGTAGTCCCAGTAAGTATGAAACGGCTTGCCGAGATCTTGCTTGTAGTAGGCGATCTCTTTCTTGAGTTTGTCCGGTACCGAGTCTACACGCTGTAGCTGACGGATCACCTTGGCGAGGCTGGCGCGGCCATCTTCGAGCTGTCCCATCACATGGTGGTACTGCTGCTTGAGTAGCTGCTCGACCTCGAGCAGGTCCGGCAAGACCTCGTCGATATGTTCGACGTTGATCAGGTTGTGGCGCAGCTTGGCCAGCTTGTTGTCCAGCTCTATGCTCTGACCCTTACAGGCGAGGCTGAGATGACCGATAAATTGCAGCAATGAGCTTTGGCTCTGGGCCTTCTGATCGTTGAGTTCGGCCAAGGCGATTTTGGCAGAATGGAGTTTCTGCTGAAGGAGCGATACCTGGGAGAGGCTTGTCATAGCGTCTTTCATTCTAGACCTTATCAATAAGCTTCAGCGTCAGTTGATGGAAGAAACTTCTATGTTGTAAAGCGGTTAGAAGTTGCCGAACAATTTTACCATTGGCTAATGGAGAGCTATTTGAGGCCAATGGTATCCGATCTAGTAGGTTATGCAAATGTACCGTCGAGGGTATGTGACCCAAGCAGGATACTTTTGTGAAATTATGTGGGGTCTGCATCGTTTGCTCCCTGCCATTTGGGCCATTGGATGAGTGCCTTATTCTCATTGCATTCGACCTTAACCAATCCTCGGCTGATCCCTTTTTCCAAGTGTAAGTATAGCGGGTTAGACAAAATTGCTGCCGGCGCAAAATTCAGTGGTGTGATACTGACATAACAATCTTTTTGCGTCCCCAGACTCATGGCGCCCGCCACTAGCATCTGCAGCACATTGAAGTAGGTATCCGGCGTCACCTTGATGTCCGGATTACCAAGCAGCGGCACCTTGATGCAGCCCAGCTTGAAATGAGTGCCCTGGGTCTGCGGCTGGTCATCGAGCAAGCTGCGGATCCGCTCCAGAAGTGCTTGATGGGCGTTTACCTCGTTAAGCGTCAGCAGGATGAGGCCCGGACGAATAAGATAGGCCTCTCCGGCCAGGCCCCGGCTCAGGGTGTCCATCAGGCGCGCGGTGGCCTCGAGATAGGTGTCGTTGCCCAGGTTGAGATCCAGTGTGTGGCCGTCATCGACAGAGAGCAGCGCCAGCTGGGCAATCTCGTTTTTCTGTCCCATGCGAGCGATGAAACCGTGATAGCCAGGCAGTTGGGTGATGGGTTCTTGATTTACCTTCTGTTTAAGGCTGGTCAGCTGTTGTTTCAGCTTGGCCTTGCCGCGCCATTGGTTGATACCGACCAGGGCCAACAGCAGACTCACGATAAAGATGATGCTGGCGGCCAGCCTGAACTGATGGGCCTGCTTCTCTTGTGTCTTGTTTGATGCCTGTAGCTGACTGAGCTGCAGCTTGAGCTGCTGCTCGGCCAATACACTTGGGCTATAGTCTGAGGGCTTCTGGCTTTCATGCTCGAGATCCTGACTCAGAGTGATCAGCTGCTCCAGCGCCGCCAGGGCCTTGTCGATGTCGCCCAGTTCCTTCAAGGCGCGGGTCTTATATTGCAGCGCCTCAAACATCTGCTCCGGCAGTTTCTTCTCCCGGGCTAATACGAAGGCCTTGGCGGCATAGGCGTTGACCATGCTCCAGTCACCGAGCTGGCTGGCCACCTGAGCGATCAGTAGGTCGTTATAGATCAGGTAGTGCTTGCTCTTCTTTTGCAGGAATAAGCCGTTAGCCTTGATAAGGTTAGTCAGGGCGCGCTTGGGTTCCTTGTTGTTGAAATAGGCTTCGCCCAGGTTGTGCAGGTTAAGAGCCTGGGCGGTTAAGTTGCCGCGTCTGACATCTATCTGCTGGGCATTGAGGTAGTAATCGATCGCCTGATTCCAGCGCTCCTGCTCACCATACACCATGGCGATCACTGTCATGGCGCTGGACAGATAATTGTCTTTACCCACCTTGGTAAAACCATCGGCGGCCTTGTGGGCATAGGTCAGGGCCTCATCCCAAGACTTGAGATCCCGATAGACGCGGGCGAGGCGCAGCGACAAGATGGCGTTGAGGAAAGGCTTGTCCAGCCCCTCGGCCAGGCGGATCGCCTCGGTATAATGTTGCAGCGCCTTGGCAAACTGCTCATCGCCGCTGTAGTAGTGCCCCAGCGTCGACTCGGCCTTGGCGATCAGATAGTCGTCTCTGAGCTGATAGGCCAGCTCGCGATACTGATTGAGGTGGGTGAGGGCGGCGTTCTTCTGTAGCGTGATGCGATAGAGGTCGCCAAGCTGATAATGAATGTTGTGTAGCAGCAGCTGAGTCGGCAGATCTTCGCTGGCCTTGAGCTGAGCCAGCGCCTGCTGATAGTAAGTGATCGCCAGCTGGTAATCTTGCTTATCCCTACCTGTCTTACGCCCCTGGAGCATCAGCAAGTAAGCCCTGTCGTAGGGGGTATCGGCGATGATCTCAAGCTGGGTCATCACCTGCTGCGCCTTCTCCAAGGCGTCATCGACCCCTATGCCCGGTTCCAGGTAGACACGGGCCAGCCACTGTAGCTGCTGCTCCAGCTCCTGGCCACTGAAGCCCTGGGTATCGGCGAGGTGGTTGAATTCCACTTCGCTGGCAAATTCGATGGGAAAGGAGAGGCTGGCGATGGCGTCTTGGTAAAACTCGGGGGCCGACTCTTTAAATTTAACCTCTTTGCTGATCAATTGGCTGAAGGCTGCATTGACCGAGGTCGCACAGCAAAAGAACAGCAGCAGACTGTAGAGAAATACGCGCATTTTCGTAGCATCACCGAGCCGCAGGCGGGCATATTATGTTTTTAGAATTCTGTCCGCAGTGAGAGGGATAAATCGGGTTATACTGACGAACTTCACATTACAACTATGATAACAGAAGGAAGCCAGAGTGAAACTAGCTGTACCCTTGATTTTGATTTTTAGTCCTTTTTTCCTGTCTCAAGCTCACGCAGATGTTAATTACCGGATCGATCTCACCCAGCCTCAGCATCACCTGGCCAAGGTGGAGGTCGACTTTCCCCGCAGCGAGGCCAAGCAGCTTAGTGTGAATCTACCCGTGTGGCGCACCGGCAAGTATCAGGTGTTGCCCCTGGGGGATGCGATCCGCCATTTCAGCGCCGAAGATGAGTCGGGCAGGGCGCTAGCATGGCAGCGCAGCGCCAGCGGCGAATGGCAGGTGAAACTGAGCCAGCCGACTCAGGTCAAGGTTACCTATCAGCTCTATGCCAACAGCCTGGGGCAGAGAGTGAGCCATATCGACGCCTCCCATGCCTATTTGGATGCCAGCGGCGTATTTGTCTATAGCCCAGAATTTCGCGATCAAAAGGTAAATGTCTCGCTAAAAGTGCCTGAGGCCTGGCGCAGCTACTCGGGCATGGAATCAAAAGATGCCCATCTATTTATGGCGGACAATTATGATGTGCTGGTGGACTCGCCCATAGAGACGGGGATCAGCCAGCACAGAGCCTTCTCGGCAGATGGTCGTGACTACGAGCTGGTGGTCTGGGGTGAGGGTAACTATGATCTCGATAAGATGGTGGAAGACCTTACCAAGCTCAGCGGGCAGGCCAAGGCGATTTGGACTGGCTACCCCTTTAAGCGCTACGTCTATATGGTGCACGCCACCAGTGGTGCCAGCGGCGCGACCGAGCACCTGAACTCTACCGTTATCCAGCGCCCACGCTTTAGCTTTCGCGAGCGCAAAGATTACCTCGGCTTTATCAAGACGGCTTCCCACGAATTTATTCATACCTGGAACGTGAAGGCTTACCGCCCTCAGGGGCTGGTGCCCTACGATTATCAGCAGGAGGGGATCACCGAGCTCTTGTGGATCGCCGAAGGCTCGACCAGCTATTTTCAGAGTCAGCTTTTGTTGCGTGCCGGTGTGATCACTCCTAAGGAGTTTCTGGAAGATCTGGCCCGGCGTATCACGCGCAACGAGCAGACACCGGGGCGGGAGGTGCAGTCTGTCGCCGAGGCCAGTGCCGGTCAGTGGGTGGCCGGTGGCGGCGATTATGCCCAAAACCACAGCAGTAACATCTATGCCGAAGGCTACCTGACCTCACTGGCACTGGATTTTAGCCTGCTGAGTGACACCCGCCTCAAGACCTCCTATCGGGATCTGCATGCCAAACTGTATCAAGATTTTAAGCTTCCGCTGGGATACCAAGTCAGCGATGTAAAGCAGATTCTGCGTGAGCTGTCGGGCAAAGATTATGGCGACTGGTGGCAGCATCATGTGAACAGCCCGCTGGTGCTGGACTATGACGCCTTGCTGGCCAAGGCGGGACTGAAGAAAGACTATGGCAGTGATAATAAGGCGATCGCCTATGCCGGCATGCAAACCCGTGATGGCAGCCTGAAGCTAAGTCATGTGAAACGTGAGGGACCGGCCTGGCGAGCAGGCATAGTGGCGGGCGATGAGCTGGTGGCGATAAATGGCCTTAAGGTCACCGCCAAGGGCTTTGCGGCGCGCATCAAAGACTTTACCCCGGGCGATAGCATCAAGGTGACGCTCTTTAGTAACGATACCCTAAAAGAGGTGGCGCTGACGCTGGCGGAACAGCCCAGTGAGAAGCTTAAGCTCGTTAGCGTCGATAAGCCGAGCCGGAAACAGAAAGCCTTCTTCGAGGCTTGGCTGGGAATTGATTGGCCCTTCGATGGTGAAGGTAAGCTGAAAGGCTAATTCATGCCTATCGCATTTGTGGTGTCGGGCCAGTTGCATCGTCTGAACGCAAGAACATACCAATAAAAAACCACCCGCTTGGGTGGTTTTTTATTTCTTGAGAACTTAAAAGTTAGTCTCTCAAGCCGTCAAGAATCTTAGCTTACAGGCTAGCTTACAGACTATCTTCCAGGCCGCCCAATACTTCGACTAGCGAGTTCATCAGGGCGATCAGCTCGCTGCCCATCAGGGCAAAGTCGGCGTCCAGACGCGCCAGTGGATCTTCTGTGCCCACCTCGTCGTTGTGCGCCCTAAACTCTTCCGAGAACTTCAGGCGTTTGATGCCAGCATCGGATTGCAGCACGAAGGCGATAGACTGGCCGAAATGCAGCGCCAGCTTATGCACCTGCTTACCCACCTCAAGATGCGCCAGCACCTCGTTTTCGGTCAGGTCTTGCTGTTTGAAGCGCACTATGCCGCCTTCATCTGAATCTGACTTAAGCTCGGCCTCATCCTGCATCTCAAATGGTGCAGGCGCGCTGTTGCTCTTGAGCCACTCGGTCAGCTGGGCTTCGATTGGCGTCTTGAAGCTCAAAGGAATCACCGGCAGTGAGCCCAGCGCCTTACGTAGCAGGGCCAGTAACTCTTCCGCCTTAGTGGCGCTTGATGAGTCCACCAGGATCATCTCAATCTCAGGCAATATCAACGCATGGATCTGGCTGCGACGAGAGAAGGCGCGTGGCAATAGCGTGGTGGTGATCTCCTCTTTGAGCGCATCTTTCTCTTTCTTGGCGAGCTTGCGGTTTTCTTCGGCTTCGATCTGCGCCACTTTTTCTTCGAGGGCTTCTTTTACCACCTGAGAAGGCAGGATCTTCTCCTCTTTGGTGGCACAGATAAGGTGTCTGTTCTCGGCGCTGTGTACTAAGGTGTGGCCGAGTTTACCCAGTGCTTTAGAGAAGCCGAACTTGCTGATGTCCTGGCTGGAGCAGGGAGAAAAGGTAAAGTCTTCCAGTGACTTCTCTAGCGCTTCGGTATCGACAGAGAAAGGTTTATTAAAACGATATACGGTAAGATTCTTAAACCACATGATAGGCGCTCAATCAAAAATAAAGCCGCAGTGTAAGCCATTGTTGGGCGCGGGTAAACCGCTAACAATCTTCCTCAAAATGTCACAAATATTGCTCAAGTGACATAATTCATCAAACTGTAATATTTCATTTTATCGCCTCGAAGCGCCCATATCGCCTGGGTTTGTGGTCAGCGGGCGTAGTTCACATTATCAAATTTATCCAGTTGCTAAATCGATGAAATAAAACTGCAACATAAAAGTTGCACACTTTCGGCCGTCCAAACCAATAACCAAGACGAACAAACGTCGAAAGGATTAAATGATGAACGTTTTTTGTAAAACACTACTCGCTTCTGCGCTAGCAACTGCCACTCTCGCTTCTGCACACGCTGCAGAGCCATTGACTGTTTACGGCAAACTAAACGTAACGGCTCAATCTAACGATGTAGATGGTGATGCAACGACGACTATTCAGAGCAACGCTTCTCGTTTTGGCGTGAAGGGTGCTTTCGAGCTGAGCAGCTCACTTGAAGCTTTCTACACTGTTGAGTATGAAGTGGACACAGGTGATGCGGCTAAGGAAAACTTCTTGGCTCGTAACCAGTTCGTTGGTTTAAAAGGTAACTTCGGTGCTTTCTCTGTGGGTCGTAACGACACCATGTTGAAGCAATCTCAAGGTAAAGTTGACCAGTTCAACGACCTGTCTGGTGACCTGAAGCACCTGTTCAAAGGTGAAAACCGTATCGAGCAGACTGCGACTTACATGACGCCTTCTTTCAGCGGTTTCAAAGTAGGTGTGACCTATGCTGCTGAAGGCGCTAGCTCACAGTATGGCCAAGACGGTTTCAGCGTTGCCGCTATGTACGGTGATGCTAAGCTGAAGAAGTCTCCTATCTTCGCTTCTATCGCTTACGACTCAGACGTTAAAGGTTACGAAGTTGTTCGCGCTACTGTTCAAGGTAAGATCGCTGGCCTGAAGATTGGTGGTATGTACCAGCAGCAGGAAGAGACTTACAAGAAAGACGGTACTGCCGTTGTAGGTGCTGACAGCAAGACAGGTTACCTGGTAAGTGCTGCTTACACTATCGATGCCGTAGTTCTGAAGGCTCAGTACCAAGATATGGAAGACAAAGGTGATTCTTGGTCAGTGGGTGGTGACTACAAGCTAGGCAAGCCAACTAAACTGTTTGCCTTCTACACCAACCGTGATTTCGAAGGTGTTGACACTACCGATAAATTCTTCGGTCTGGGTCTAGAGCACAAGTTCTAAGTTATTGATAAATAACTTTCACTCGCGAGTCGAGTGCTGACTAAAGGGAGGCTTATGCCTCCCTTTTTGATGTAAGATTTATGACAAAATAAGCCGTTTTATGACAAACTAGCCCTGCGGTTTCATAATTTTGTAATAAAAAAGACCAATAATGGACACGTGGGAATTCACAGATAGAAGATCGCATATGACTGCTAGGATTTTGATAGTTGAAGATGAGCTGGCCATCCGAGAGATGTTAGCTTTTGTTTTAGAACAACATGGATTTACGACAACTACAGCAGAGGATTTCGACTCAGCATTGGATATGTTGTCAGAACCTTATCCAGATTTGGTGTTGCTCGATTGGATGTTCCCGGGCGGCAGTGGTATCCAGCTGGCCAAGAAACTGCGCCAGGATGAGTTTACCCGTCACATTCCCGTCATCATGCTGACGGCCCGTGGCGAAGAGGAAGACAAGGTGAAGGGGCTCGAAGTGGGCGCCGATGACTATATTACCAAGCCTTTCTCGCCCAAAGAGCTGGTGGCACGCATCAAGGCGGTCATGCGCCGCGCGGCGCCGACGGCACTGGAAGAGCCGATAGACGTACAAGGATTGGTACTCGACCCTGTGAGCCACCGCGTGACCGTGGGCGATCAGGTGCTGGAGATGGGCCCGACCGAGTTCAGGTTGCTCCATTTCTTCATGACCCATCCAGAGCGCGTCTACAGCCGTGAGCAGCTGTTGGACAATGTCTGGGGTACCAATGTGTATGTCGAAGACAGAACCGTCGATGTGCATATTCGTCGCCTGCGTAAGGCCGTCGAGCCATCGAATCACGACCGTTTGATTCAAACCGTTCGTGGTGCGGGCTACCGTTTCTCGACCCGTCTCTAGGGCCAAATTTTCTTTGTGGTTTAAGATTCATCTAAACAGGTTTTGATTGCATGGCTTGGGGTTTGCAGTGACAGACTGCTAGCCGGCAAGAAAGTACAGACACTGTTTAGATGAACCCTAGGGGCCGCGCCTCTTGTGTCTTGTTTATCTGCTATCTCATGCCTGTGTACATCATTGCTGCAGGCGTAGATAGCCGGGGACAAAAACACAAAAGCTCGCCGCAGAAACAAACAGCAAGGGTCGATAGATCCAAGCAAATTGATAGGCACAAGCGGCAATTTAAGCTATCTTGTGCCCATTCGCTTACTATGGCTTATCTATGTTTGATTCATATTCAGGGTATCAACTACTCACTCGATTAGTGATATATCTACTGCTCTGTCTTGCCGTTGGATTACTCATAAATCAGGTGCTGTGGATCATGTTGCTGGGCAGTATCGCCCTGCTCATTTGGCACTATAAACAGATCTCAAGACTCAACTATTGGCTGTGGCGCGATAAGCGACTAACGCCCCCCAACGGCAGTGGCAGTTGGGAAGGGGTGTTCAACGGTATCTACCGTTTGCAAGGTAAAAACCGTAAACGTGTCAGCCAGCTTGCCTATCTGCTCGCCCGCTTCAGACAAGGGGCCGAGGCGCTACCCGATGCGGCCGTGGTGCTCGATTCAGAGAACAACATCGCCTGGTGTAACAAGCTTGCCCAGCTCATGTTAGGCCTGGTGTGGCCCCAGGATAACGGTCAGCGGATCGACAACCTTATCCGTCACCCCGACTTCTCCAAATACCTCAAGCAGGCCGATTTCGACGAGCCGTTCGAACTTGTCGACACCCAGAGTGATAGCCGGATCCTGGAGATACGTATCATGGGCTATGGTTCGGGGCAGCGGCTATTGATTGCCCGCGACATCACACGTATTCGCCAGCTCGAGGGGATGCGTAAGGAGTTTGTGGCCAACGTTTCTCACGAGCTCAAGACGCCGCTGACGGTATTGCAGGGGTACCTGGAGATGATGCAGGGGATGGCCGAACCTAATTCGCCCAACGCCAAGGCGATGTCACAGATGCAGCAGCAGACCAACCGCATGCGTTCCATGGTCGAACAGCTGCTGGTGCTGTCGCGCATCGAAGATGGCAGCGCGGTTAACCTCGAGACCAAGGTGAACATGACAGTGCTCATGGAGACGCTCAAAGAGGAGGCGCAGGCGCTGGCCATGGGGCAGTATGAACTGTCTATCGAGGCGGATCCCGGACTGAATCTCTATGGTAGCGAGGTGCAGCTTCGCAGTGCCTGCTCTAACCTGGTGTCGAACGCCATTCGTTATACCGAGCCCGGCGGTAAGATCAGCATTCGCTGGAAAAGAGTGCCCATGGGAGCCGAGTTTAGCGTGACGGATACCGGCGAGGGCATAGCGCCGCAGCATCTTACCCGTCTGACCGAGCGCTTCTACCGGGTTGATAGTGCGCGTTCTCGTCAGAGTGGTGGCTCGGGATTGGGCCTGGCCATCACCAAGCACGCGCTGCATCATCACCAGAGCGATCTCACCATAGAGAGTAAGCTCGGGGTAGGTAGTCGCTTTAGTTTCATCATCCCTAATCATCTGCTTGACCTTTAGCGGTTTGATGTGAGGTATTAGATGGCTGAAGTTTGGTATTAGTTGGATTAAATAGATTAAACGCCGTCGCTAATGACGGCGTTTTTTTATGGGGTTTATTTTATGGCGTCTAGGTTATGGCACTCGCCGTCACCCATGACGCAAACTTGACGATTTGATGTCAAACTTAATATGGCGACGCTAAAAAGCGCATTTGCGGCAATTTAATTTGTCATTGTCATCTAAGTGTCACATCACAGTCATAGACTTGTCACCGTTGCGATTGATACTGGCTGCAACTTAAATGAAACGAGTAAGCAAGTCCGCTTAACACTGGAGCATAGAATGAAACTTAAACAGCTTGTCGGTGCGGTGAGTTTAACAGCCGCTAGTGTATTCTCAGCAGCCTCTATGGCCGCTCTTGATCCATCACTGCCAACTTATGAAAAAACAAGTGGTGTATCAGGTAACCTATCTTCTGTAGGTTCAGACACTTTAGCCAACATGATGACCCTATGGGCGGAAGAGTACAAAGAGATGTACCCTAACGTTAACATTCAGATTCAAGCAGCGGGTTCATCTACTGCGCCACCAGCACTGACTGAAGGTACTTCACAGTTCGGTCCAATGAGCCGTAAGATGAAGCCTAACGAAATCGAAGCATTCGAAAAGCACTACGGTTACCAGCCAACTGCTATCCGTGTAGCAATCGATGCTCTTGCAGTATTCGTACACAAAGATAACCCAATCAAGGGTCTAAGCATTGAGCAGATCGACGGCATCTTCTCTGCAACACACAAGTGTGGCGGTAGCGATGTTCAACGTTGGGGCGATGTAGGTCTAGACGGTTCTTGGGCTGCTAAAGACGTACAGCTATATGGCCGTAACTCAGTATCTGGTACTTACGGTTACTTCAAGAAGAAAGCACTTTGTAAGGGCGACTTCAAGGCTAACGTAAACGAGCAACCTGGTTCTGCATCAGTGGTTCAGTCTGTATCTCAATCACTTAACGCTATCGGTTACTCAGGTATCGGTTACAAGACAGCAGGCGTGAAAGCGGTTGCAATCTCTAAGAAGGGCGACAACTACATCGAAGCATCGGCTGCTAACGCTGCTGACGGTAGCTACCCACTATCACGTTACCTATACGTTTACGTGAACAAGCACCCTAACAAAGACTTGGCACCACTAGAGCGTGAATTCCTACGCTTCGTACTGTCAAAGCAGGGTCAGCAAATCGTAATGAAAGACGGTTATGTACCACTACCACGTAGTGTGACTGCTAAAGACCTGGAAAAAGCGGGTATCCGTCTGTAAGACGACAGCTTGAACTGAAAAGGCCTCCTAGTGAGGCCTTTTTTGTCTTCCAAATAAGACGGTATTTTTGTTTGAGTCTTGGTTACATTGTTATTTATTGAATGTGTTTGAAGAGCCTACCTTCATGGCAAGTTAACGCTTGCCCGGCGGGGGAATGTGGGAATGCTTTCGGGTCGTAGCGTTTGGCTGCTTGGGTATTTGCTATGGACTTGAAGGTCACACCTTCATGGTTATCTAACGCCTGCCCGGCGAGGGAATGTGGGAATGCTTTCAGGTCGTAGCGTTTGGCTGCTTGGGTATTTGCTATGGACTTGAAGGTCACACCTTCATGGCTATCTAACGCCTGCCCGGCGAGGGTTGTGCAGATACGCCTGTGACACGCTGTACGCCATCCCTGGCCGCTCTGCGGTTTCATCCCTGAAACCGAAGGTCACCGGCGTATCTACACTTGGTATCCAACGTCTCTTCGATTTAACTTCATCTGTCAGTGCTATGGATTTTGGCTTTGGTCGATTTGGAATCAATGAGTAGATTGAAGATTGTACCTTCATGGCAAGCTAACGCCTGCCCGACGAGGGAATGCCAAAAAATGTAGGGAACATTTTTGGCCCAGCCATCGACGTCCGCAGATGCATCTACACTTGGTATCTAACGTTTCTTCGATTTGGCCGTGTTTGGGTGAAAAGGGAATGAAAAAGCTGATTTGGTTTTGCCCCGAAGTGAGTTGTTGGTCTGCCAGTAAATCGCAAACTTACTACTCAACAATTTCTTATCTAAGTCCTGTTTGTGCGATTCATCATAAGAAGTAGAAACTGGACAGATATACAGTCATATTGAAATTATGTGACTTTTGGGTGATTTTAAGTCTAAATCCGTGCGCGTTTTGCCGTTATTGATAATATAACTCCCTTCAAAAACAACTGATTGCAATCCTTGTTAAGTAAATAATAGGTTTGGAAAACGCGCATGCGCGTTATTCCAGATGGATTACTTATATGAAAAGCGGCAAAATGTTGATAAGTTTATTCCATACAGATACTTAGCTGTGCGCGTTTTCACTGGTCCAACGAGGTAAACGCGCATGCGCACTAATAAAATGTTATACGATTAAGGAGAAAAATGAAGCCTGATTTACACGGAAGTAGAATAGTTTTGAGGTCAATTCAAACGAATGATTCTGATGATTTGTTTGAAATTTATGGTGACATTCAAACAATGGAATTTGCTTCAGACCCAGTTTTTACATCGGAAGATATGGTAGTTCAGATGCTAGAATGCGTCGTCCGACTAGAGAAATCAGGTGAATCGTTGGAATGGGCGGTTATGGAGCAAGCGACAAGCAAAGTTATTGGAACCTGCGGCTTACATAGCTTTAGTGATAGCGGTGATTCCTGTGAGGTCGGGTGCTTACTAAATTCATCGTACTGGCGACAAGGGTATATGTCGGAAGCTCTTAGTTTATTATTCTCTCATGCTAAATCTTTGGGCATTGAAAAATTGTATGCTGATATTGATGAGGGTAACTTTAGGTCTCAAGCTTTGTTTAACAAACTGGGCTTCAAAGCTAAAAACGGTCAGTTTCAGCGCTTGCTGTGAGGCATCGTATAACAAACTGTTCAAGAGGGATTCGCAACGCGTGCCATTTTTACTATGCGTTGGTTTTAATGTTTAAGGTGGCATGCGGCAGCTTTGGTATTGCGTTGCTCACCCCTTAACAGGGCGTTAGAAAGTTTAGGAAAATATGGTGTTAGAATTAAGAAAGTCGGTGATATCAGAAGCCAGGGCTTTTGTTGAAATGGAGTGTTCTCATGATACAAAAGGCTTTGTTATTCCTTATTCACTAGAAAAGCACGCAAGTCTAATAGAGAGCAATGACGTAATTTATCTGTCTTTGTACTACGAAAACGAGTTGTCAGGTTTCATAATTTTGTCGCAAGAAAGCCAAGAAGTCGTTGAGTTCAGGAGAATTGTTGTTGCTTCCAAAGGAAAGGGTCTTGGTCAACTCGCAATTAAAGAGATGGAACAGTATTGTGCGGAAAACTTAAACTGTTCAAAAGTCTGGTTAGATGTATTCGAATCAAACTCAAGAGGAATATATATTTATAAAAAGCTGGGCTATACGCAATTTAAAGAAGCGTTCTATGAAGGTAAGAAATTGTTATTCATGGAAAAAACGTTCTAACAAGTGACTGTGGTGTTTAGTCAATATATTTATCCGTTTTTTGCGCACCACAGCTCCTCGCTTTTAAGCATGGTATTCAAGATCACGATGAGCTTTCGCATGCAGGCGATCAGTGCTACTTTCGGCATTTTTCCAGCCGCTTTGAGACGCTGGTAATAGCGCTTAAAAACAGGATTACACTGTATGGCAGACATCATCGCCATAAACATGACTGTACGTATTCTGTGGCGACCACCACGGATCCTGCGTTTACCCTTGTAAGAACCACTTTCGCGGTTCATGGGAGCGACACCAACTAGGGCGGCAATTTCTTTTCGGTTTAGTTTTCCTAACTCTGGCATTTCACTAAGCAGAGTGTAGGAAAGCACTTTCCCCACCCCAGGAACACTCGTCAATATTTCCGATTTGACGCGCCATTCTTTGACCTGGGCTACGAGCTTATCGAGTTTTTCCGTAAGTTTATCTATTTGCTGGTTAAGTGATTTAAGCAAAGTATTAATTGATTTATGAAGCTCTTTGGGCATGATTTGGAGACGATTTTTTTCCATCGTTGCCATTTCAAGTAGCTGAGTTCGTCTGATTAGTAAGTCTTTGATTATTTTTGACTGTTCATCCGGAAGTTGCTTTATCTCAGGTTTAATGATTGCCGAAAATTGAGCGATGACTGAAGCATCAATTCTGTCTGTTTTCGCCATGACACCGATAGCTTGGGCAAAGCGACGAACTTTGATTGGATTGACGATAACAACGGGTAAATTAGCTTTATCGCAGGCAAAGACAAAGGCATGCTCATAACGACCCGTCGCCTCAGTGACGATACGTTTTACCGGATGCTTCTTAAGTACCTGAATGACTTTCTGGATATGTTCAGGGTCATTTGGGATAGATAAATGTAGGTCGAGTGGATGTAGAACGATATCGAGCTGTGACTTACCGACATCAACGCCGACATTGATTTCAGTTTGGTTTTTATGGTTGTTCATTATAAGCTTACTCTGCCTTGCTATACGGGCTCGAGGCCCCAATGACTGTTCGAGTTATTGCTAGGAGTTATGCAGCGCTACCCACTTGTTACCGGTCTCTCGTAAGAGGAGCCGCCATTCAATCGAGCTACTGCATAAAGACCCTC
>NZ_LVDJ01000011.1:33082-160304 GCF_007636505.1 Shewanella sp. KCT | reverse complement strand
AATTTATTAAATAACCTTATCGCCGTACGACCTTTCAAAGTCCCCATTAGCTCTGAAACACTCAAGCTTGGAGGAGTTCTTACCACAAGATGTACGTGATCTACTTGAACATTCAATTCCACAACAGAACATTTCTTCATGCTACAAAACACATAAATACTTCGATAAAGCTCCTTGCCAACATTTCCTCTCAAAATCTTATATCTATACTTCGGGGTCCACACAATGTGATACTGGCAACGATAGAAAACGTAAGAAGCGGATTCATATCTGCTCATGCTATTTACTCCTTTTATTTGCTGGTAACAAACAACTGTGAGTATCTAGCATGAGCACTCTACGGGCATAGCCCAGAAGGAACGATCACCACCTCCATAGGAGGTGGTTTCAGATTGCCAACGAAAAGGAGCCTAAGGCTCCTTTAAATTCACAGGCTGTTAGCCCGATTAACCGCGGGCGGTGTAGTCGCCGACGCCAATCCACTTATAGGTGGTAAGCGCCTCGAGCCCCATAGGGCCTCTGGCATGCAGCTTCTGAGTCGATACCGCCACCTCGGCGCCCAGGCCAAACTGGCCACCATCGGTAAAGCGGGTACTGGCGTTGACATACACGGCCGCCGCATCCACCTCGTTGATGAAATGAGCCGTGGCATGAATGTTATCGCTCAATATCCCCTCGGAGTGGCCACTGGAGAAGCGGCGAATATGGGCGATCGCCATATCCATATCATCCACCACCCTGACACCCAGGTTCAGCGACAGCCACTCTGTGCCAAAGGTCTCATTACTCGCCTGATGAGTGACAGTGCCGGCATCCTTGCCTATGGCCTGGGCCTGTTCACAGGCATAGAAACTCACGCCGAGTACACTTAAGTGGGCATAGAGCTTAGGCAAGAAGACCTTGGCGATAGACTGGTGAACCAGCACAGTATCCAGGGCGTTACACACGGTCGGGCGCTGCACCTTGGCATTGGCGATCACCTCTATGGCTTTTAGCTGATCCACCTCGCTATCCACATAGAGATGGCAGATACCGATGCCGCCCAAGATCACCGGAATGGTCGCCTGCTCGGCGCACAGGCGCTGCAGGTTCTGACCACCTCGGGGCACTATCATGTCCACATATTTATCGAGCTTGAGTAAACCAGAGACCAGGGCACGGTCTGGATCTTGGATCAGCTGCACCGCATCGCTCGGCAGCCCCTGCTCGCTAATGGCTTCCCTGATCGCTTCGCTTAATGCCAGGTTAGAGGCCAGGGTCTCCTTGCCACCTCGCAGGATCACCGCATTGCCCGTCTTCAGTGCCAGCACGGCGATATCCACGGTCACATTGGGGCGCGCCTCATAGATAACCCCAAGCACGCCAAGCGGTACCCGGCGGCGGGATAAACGCAGCCCGTTATCCAGCAGCTGACTCTCCAGCTCGCTACCGATAGGATCGGCCAACGCCACCACGTTTTCGATGTCGGCAATCACGCCAGATAGTCTCGCCTCGTCCAGCAGCAGTCTGTCTATCATGGCGTCATTCAGGCCATTTTCTCGCGCCTTGGCCACATCCTGCTGATTAGCTTTGATTATCTGCTCGCGCTTGTCGGTAAGCTTAGCGGCGATCACCCTAAGCAAGTCACGCTTCTGCGAAGCCGTGAGGATCGCCATGGCATAGCTGGCCGCCTTGGCCTGCTCACCGAGTGTGTTTAAGTACTGCTGTTTATCGTTCATCATTTCTGTTCCACTCATCTTTAATCTGCACAGATTGACTCTGCCGAAAACCTTACAGGACCACCATGTCGTTGCGATGCACTATGGCATCGCCGTAGTCGTAGCCCAGCAGCGACTCAATTTCATCCGAATGTTTACCGGCGATCTTCTGCAGATCTTTGGCGCTGTAACGGCTCATGCCCCTGGCATGCTCCCGCCCCTGCTCATCCACCAGCTGCAGGGTGGCGCCGCGGTCGAACACACCGCTCACCGACACTATCCCCTTCGAGAGCAGGCTGCGCCCCTTCAGGGTCACGGCATTAATGGCGCCGCTGTCCAGCACCAGCCGGCCCTTGGTCGCCGGGCCCGCCAGGATCCACTGTTTGCGGCTCTCCAGCGGATTTTCCAGCGCGGTAAAATGGGTGCCCACCGGCAGCTGACATACGGCATCTAAGATCACCTTAGGATGATGACCCGAGGCGATCACCACCTCGACTCCGGCGCGGCGGGCAATATCCGCCGCCTGCAGCTTAGTCGCCATGCCGCCTGTGCCCAGGCCGGAAACCGCGCCGCCCGCCAGGCTGCGCAGGCTGTCGTCGATATTGACCACCTGCTTGATAAGCTTGGCATCAGGATTAGCCCTTGGGTCGGCATCGAACAGGCCCTTCTGATCCGTCAAAAGGATCAGCAAGTCTGCATCACACAGCAGCGCCGCCCTGGCCGACAGGTTATCGTTGTCGCCCACCTTGATCTCGTTGGTGGCCACCGCATCGTTCTCGTTGATGATAGGAATGATGCCGTTGGCCAGCAGGGCGTTGAGTGAGTCTCTGGCGTTGAGATAACGCTCCCTGTCGTGCAGATCGGCACGGGTCAGCAGCAGCTGGCCCACATGCAGCCCGTAGATGCTAAACAGCTGTGACCAGGCGAGGATCAGTTGACTCTGGCCGACGGCCGCCAGCAGCTGCTTGTTGGCGACCGTATCCGGCAGTGTGGGGTAACCTAAGTGCTCGCGTCCGGCCGCGATGGCGCCCGAGGTGCACAGCACCACTTCGACACCCGACTTCATCAGCTTAGCCATTTGTCTGGCCAGCTCAACCATATGCGCCTTATCCAGCTGGCGCGATCCGGAGGTGAGCACGCTAGTGCCCAACTTTACCACCACACGGCGGTAGCCTATCTCACTTAAGTTCATTGACATTTAGACAGAAAAAAACCGAACCCCAAGTTATACCCAATCCCCAGGGCAAATGGTAGCGGGTAAGATAAAAGATTAGAGCCAGTCTACTTTCCTTCAATAAAAGCCCATAAAAAAGGCCATACATTGTATGACCTTTAATCTAAGCTGGCTGGCACTCAACTTAAGCTAAATTCGGCTCAGGTTAAATTCAACTTAGGCCAAAAGCTAACTCCCGGCTTCGCCTAGCCATAGATGAACTTAACCATAGATGAACTTAACCATAGATGAACTTAGCCATAAACAAACTTAGCCAGGAACAGCGCCGCCAGCACCAAGACGCCCAAAGAGAGATCCTTGTAGCGACCGCTGAAGAGCTTGATGCCTGCATAGGCGACAAAGCCCATGGCGATGCCGGTCGCGATAGAAAAGGTTAGCGGCATCAGGATACAAACCACGACCACAGGCGCCGCCTCGGTGAGATCTTCCCAGTCCACATGCACCAGGCCAGACATCATCAGGATGGCGACATAGAAGAGTGTGCCCGCAGTCGCGTAAGCTGGCACCATGCCTGCCAGCGGCGAGATAAACAGCGACAACAGGAACATGATCCCCACCACCACGGCGGTGAGTCCGGTGCGGCCACCTGCGCTCACCCCGGCCGTACTCTCGATATAGCTAGTAGTCGTCGAGGTGCCTAACATGGCGCCGGCGATAGTGGCGCTGCTGTCGGCGGTCAGGGCGCGGCCGAGACGCGGCAGTCTGCCCCTGTCGTCGAGGAAGCCGCCGCGCTGGGCCACGGCCACCAGGGTGCCAGAGGTGTCAAACAGGTCCACAAACAGGAAGGCGAACACCACAGAGAGCATGCTGATCTCAAGCACATTGGAGAGATCCATCTTCATGAAGGTGGGCGCAATCGACGGCGGCGTCGAGATCATGCCGCTATATTGCACATCCCCAAGCAGCAGGCCCAGCGCGGTGATCCCCAGGATGCTGATGATCACCGCCGACTGATAACCTCTGTGCACCAGGGCGATAATGATGAAGAAGCCCAGCACAGACATCACCGCAGGCAAGGCAGTCACATCGCCCATGGTGACCAGAGTCGCGGGGCTAGCCACCACTATGCCGGCACTCTTTAGGCCAATCAGCGCCAGAAACAGGCCGATACCGGCGGCGATCCCCAGACGCAGCGACATAGGAATGCTATTGACGATCCACTCGCGGATCTTCACCAAAGACAATATCAGGAAGCAGATCCCCGAGAGGAATACCGCGCCCAGCGCCGTCTCCCAGCTGTAGCCCATCTCGCCAACGACGGTATAGGTAAAGAAGGCGTTGAGCCCCATGCCCGGTGCCAGGGCGATTGGATAGTTTGCCACTATGCCCATCACCAGACAGCCCACGGCCGCGACCAGACAGGTGGCGACGAACACGGCGCCATGGTCCATGCCCGCATCGGCCAGCATCATGGGATTGACGAAGATGATATAGGCCATGGTTAAAAAGGTGGTCAATCCGGCCACCACCTCTTGTTTTAACGTTGTTTGGTGCTCGGTTAACTTAAATACTTTTTCTAACATGGAACGAGGTTCCTTGATTTAATTATGGTTTATTTAGGTAGGGTAAAAGTTGAAACCAAGTTAACGACTTGATAACAAGCGACGATTATATACGCAATAATTGCGCAAACGCGAGCCAGATTAGAGCCATGACTCGAGACGATTGCATAAAGGTGATCTACGCCAGATTTATCGCCGGGGATACGAGACAGAGATGGCAAATTTCAGGCAAAAAAAAGCCTGCTCAAAGAGCAGGCGAGACATGTTTCAAGTGTTCCGAAAGGAAAGAGTTACCGCGCTAGCGGGTTACACTGGCCTACCGCTCAATGAGCAATAGACAACTTGAGTCTAAAAATCCCCAAATGGGGTAAGGTTGATGGATGATGCAACTACTTTAATCAAGTGAACTAGGTTCAAATGATCTCAGGGGTAGTTAGCCCTTAAAAGTCATAGCGTACAGACCACCGCGAAGGGCATCGGTACAAAACCAAGTATTCTGCCAATAAACGTGCTGAATTCCTGTATAAGACATAGTCATTAACTCCTAACAAAGTTGAAAAAATAATCTCTAGTGAAACTTGGCAGGCCTTTCATTTCCGGGGCCATGCCGCAGTCAACTTGTCGCTCGGTTCCTTGGAGAGTTATCCATCCTGGATAGACTTTGAGGTGGAAGACACTGTGTCTAACCAACGAGAGCCATTATATTTAAATGTAGTTTTATTACAAGCTTTTTTTCTGTTTTTTTTAAAAAACCCTTCAAAATGTAATTTTACTACATCAAAAGCCCATTGCGAGGCGGGGCAAGATCACGCTTTTTCACCCTATTGTGATCCGGCAACAAAAAGGGGCAAGCCTATGCTTGCCCCGGTCAAATTTTGCGCCCAGCTAGGCTAGGGTCTGCTTGGTTCAGCCACGGATCAGCTGACACAAACTAACAAGTGGCGCCGCGGTAGGCGTGCCATATAGGGGATCACCCTCGGTCGCACTACCTGCAATATCCACATGGGTGTAGGCCAGCGGCTTGTCGCTCGTCAGGCCATGGGCCTCCAGCCCTGAGGCTTTCAACAGGAAGGCCGCGGGATACTGATGGCCTCTGGCCGTCACGGAGGAAGGCGCGTTGTTGGACGACAACACATCCGCCGCGCCAGAAGGATCGACAATCTTCTGATAATCGTCACGGCGCAGGCGCGATACCTCTATCGGCTCACCCCAGGCCTCACTGATCGCCTGCAGGCTGTCACCCACCTGCTGCTGACGCGCCACGGCATTTTCCACCACGGCAGTATAGCCGCCGTAGGCGCGCACCACATGGCCGGTCAGGGTCGCTACCGAGAAGAGCTGAGGCGCCACGGCGTCCTGGGCCTTGAGTCTGAGGTGTGACAGCAGATCCGCCAGCACCAAACGCCCCTCGGCGTCTGTGTTACCGATACGCACCCGCACACCGGCGTGGCTGGTGATGATCTCGTCGGTCACGAAGGCCTCGCTGCCAATGCTGTTACGCACCAGGCCAAGCTCGGCCACCACACGAACGCCTTTTGGTTTCAGCAGGGACAGGGTCTTCATCAGGCCGGCAACTGCGGCCGCGCCGCCCTTGTCACGGCTCATCCCCGCCATGGCGCCGCCAACCTTAAGGTCGGCCCCGCCCGTGTCATACACCACGCCCTTACCGGCAAAGAAGTAACTGCGCTCGATAGGCCCCTCGGCCTTATATTCTAACTTGACCACTCTAGGCTGATGCCTTGATACGGCAAAAGAGGCGCGTCCCACGGCGCTTAGCAGCGGATAGTCACGCTCCAGCACGTCTCTGTCTTCCACCACAGACATGGTCAACCCCAGCCCCTCAAGTGCATCGACACAGTACTGGGCAAAAGCTGGCGCCGACATACGCTCCGGCTCTGTGCCGCAAAGGTCCCGCGCCAGGTGTTTACCCGCCTCGATGGCGCTAAGCAGCTCAGCGGCCTTATCATCCACCAGCAGGCCGATCTTAGAGATGTTATCCATCTCACCCAGTGCCTCGCGGCGCTCCAGCGACTGCCATAACGCCTGGGCACAACCCAGCGCGGCAACCCCCATGGACTGCGCATATCTCGCCTGAGTCGATGGCGTGACGATCAGTAGCGGGCGTCTGGCGCCGGCATCGAAGGCCACTTTTATGCCTTGGCGAGCGGCGTCGCTATAGCCGCGCACATCCTGAATATCGCTGTCGCCTTCTGCCACCGGCGCCACAATCAGGCGACCACCGGCCAGCCCGGGGGCAAACAACAGCGTGGTCGAGCGCCCTACCCTGGCATCCACTTGAGCACCATGGCTGGCCAGCATGGCCAGCTCCTCCTGGGCAATGACGTCTAGGCCATGGGTTACCAGCACCACGGCATCCCACTGGTTATCGTCAAAAATGGCTTCTGAATCTGTTACATCTATAAATTGAACCCCGGTCATGCCTCATCCTTTTCATCTAGCGGTTTTCGGTCTTAGCCGAATCAACTGGCACCTATATAAGCCATACAAGCGCCCTGAGCTTTGACAGATCTTTGCCTGCCTATCGTGAATATCAACCTCTCACTAAAGACAATATTAACCCCTGCCATCTCTGTAAGGCCGCTTACCCAAGGTTTGAGGGTTGGGTTAAGGCCATGTCCAGCAAGGTTAAATCGCCGTGAGTGTTGGCATTATTCTCCTATCTGGCGCCAATGCCAAATGAAAATAATGATGTCGCCCCCTAAGGCGGCTTTTGGCGGGTGGCAACTTAGTATGACACTTGATGCATTCCCGCCCGCTTTCATGGCCCCGCACCACTAGAGTCTATGATAGACTATCGCCAAATTAGACCTCAAAGACCTTTATTACAGAGGAGTTTGTCCGTGAGCACATTAAGTCAATTGCAACCTCAGGCACTTTGGCAGTGGTTTGAACAGATCTGCGCCATTCCCCACCCTTCCAAGCATGAGCAGGCGCTAAGCCAATACATCCAAAACTGGGCCAAAGACAAACAACTCAGCGTTGTCGAAGACAAGGTCGGTAACCTGATCATCAAGAAGCCGGCAACCCCTGGCATGGAAAACCGCAAGGTCGTGGCCCTGCAGGCGCATATCGACATGGTGCCGCAGAAAAACGCCGACAAGGTACATGATTTCGAGAAAGATCCTATCGAAGCCTATGTAGACGGCGAGTGGGTTAAGGCCAAGGGTACCACCCTGGGCTCAGACAACGGTATCGGCATGGCCTCAGCACTGGCGATCCTCGGCAGTGACGACATCCCACACGGCCCGCTGGAAGTGCTGCTGACCATAGATGAAGAAGCAGGCATGACAGGTGCATTCGGCCTGGAAGCCGGTTACCTGGACGCCGAGATCCTGATCAACACAGACTCAGAGCAGGAAGGCGAGATCTACATGGGCTGCGCCGGCGGCGTCGATGCCCAGATCACTGTGCCTATGGTATGGCAGGCGGCCGAGCCGAGTCTGTCGACCTACACCCTAACACTCTCAGGACTTAAGGGCGGTCACTCAGGGGTGAACATTCACCTGGGCCGCGGCAACGCCAACAAGCTGTTGGCCCGCTTCCTGTTTAACCACGCCGACGAACTGGCACTGGAACTGACCAACTTCAGCGGCGGCTCATTGCGCAACGCCATCCCTCGTGAGGCCAGCGTCAGCTTCATGCTGCCGAGCGAAAACCTGCCACGCCTGGAAACCCTGATCCAGGAATATACGGATCTGGTCCGTCAGGAACTGGCCATCGCCGACCCTGACATGCTGCTGACCCTCAGCGAGATCCCGGCCGCCACCCAGGTGATGAGCGAAGCCACCCAGCAGACACTGATCGACCTGCTAAACGCTTGCCCTAACGGCGTGATGCGCATGAGCGATGAGAGCCAAGGCGTGACCGAGACCTCGCTCAACGTTGGTGTGATCACCACAGAAGCCGAATCGGTAAGCATCCTCTGCCTTATCCGCTCGCTGATCGACTCGGGCCGCGAAGAAGTCGAAGGCTACCTCACCGCCCTGAGCAACCTGGCCGGTGCCGAAGTAGAATTCAGCGGCGCCTACCCTGGCTGGAAGCCAGACAGCAGCTCTCCTGTGATGGCGATTGTGAAAGACACCTATGAGTCTATCTACAACAAGGAACCCGTCATCATGGTGATCCACGCGGGTCTGGAGTGTGGTCTGTTCAAGAAGCCTTACCCAGAGATGGATATGGTTTCCATTGGCCCCACCATCCGCTTCCCACACAGCCCAGATGAGATGGTACTTATCGAGACCGTCGAGCAATACTGGAAGCTACTCCTCGCCGTGCTGGAACGTATTCCAGAGAAAGCGTAATAGATAGAAGAACTAGGTTATCGATGAGAAAAGGCGTCTAACAAGACGCCTTTTTTGTTGCCGAAATTTAGGGGGTTACCTTTGTAATGGTAGAATTTAATGCCGTAGCGTAATAGAGCACGCCTTGATTTGAGCCTCTGCCAGACTCTGGTATTTGAAAGGTTATGGAATGTCACCACTTCATGGTGTATCAATTGCCTGCAGCATGCCTTTCGTGCAAACACATTTGTGACACGTTGCAAGCACACCCTTGTGAGCTCCACGAGATCATCTGACCTCCAAGGATGGAGGAAATGCCAAAAAATGTCAGGAACATTTTTGGCCATGCCTCGGAAGGTCACAAATGTGTTTACACCGAGTTATCAGTCTCTTCGAATTGGCCTTTACTTGTATCATCCGAAAATCAACAGCTAAATCATTTTTGGATAGAAGCGTGTTAGAGTTAATAATCAAAATGCTCCAGCTCACATTACTATAAGTAAGGCTAATTTAAGAGCGACTCTCTTGAAAAAAGCAGCGTTTGTTTTGGAGTAACGTGAATCTTGTTAATGAAAAGGTGAGATAGCAATGGCAAAGCAACAGCTACATGATAAACGAAGACCAGGGTTTATTTATTTTATCCGAAGCGAAGGCATGGGCAGAGAGAATGAATTTAAAATTGGTCTGTCTGTCGATCCAATACAGCGTTTCAATGAACTTTTTAATACTTCTACTCCTTATCCGATGTATGTTCATCGCGCTGTTCAAGTTCAAGACATGGCTGAAATGGAGCATACCTTCTATACGCTTTATCGGAGCCACAGAATACATCCCGCTAGAGAATGGTTTTAGGTGGTGACAGATAGTCAGCTGTATGCTTTAGGTTACGGCTCTTACAGTAACATTAGTGATGATATGTATACCGAATTTCTCAATATCCACATTGATAGCCTCATAGATGGCTGCCGTGACATTGACCTATATTGCCAAGAAATTGATGTAGGTTACCTCAGTGAAAAGCATCTTGATTCTAAATCATTTTCTCGCTAAAAATATGGCTGTTATGGGGATATTTCCGTGCTAGTGATTCTACTAAATTAGTGATCTATCGATTATCTTGGGTATTAAAAACGTCTAATCTGACATCCAGATTTGCTCGTCCACTACACTATGAATTTAGTTCTGATTCTTCTACCGCCTTTTCAAGCTGCTTGATAAACAAACTATGTGCCTCTTCCAATGTTTGCTCTTTCTTTTCCTTTCCTCGTTTTCTCATTAACCCCTCTTGCTGTTCAGACTTTTTATACACATATGCAGAGTTGGTGTTGATAAACCTACTGTTAATAACTTTAAATTGGCTCCGGTAATTAATAGAAAACTTACAATAAACTTCTACATCACTAATCAAAAACAAAGCATCCTGAATCAACCTGATCGCCACATAAAGAAAGGTGTTGTCCAATTTGTCATTTGAACTACGAGTAGCAAACCTTATTTCAACATTTTTTCTGTCAATATAGGAACCTACACTACAAAGTAATTCAAAATAATTTTTGTCAAAATCTTCATCGAAAGGTTCATCAATTGTTTTAGGTTGATTTTTCAACAAATCATTTGGGAGTTGGTCAAGCAAAGCCAACATGTCAATCAGCTTAGGATCAATTTCATAATCCCCCTCGGATGCACGAGGATAAAACTTACTATGTGCGTATCTCAAATCAATATTTTTATCTACTCGCTCCGAAAGATACTTTGTAAATTCTTCAATATGCTTATAGTAATTTGAAAAAACATTCTGAGCATTGGTTACTCGTATTTGCTCTTTCGTTTGTTCGGAACGATGGTTGGCAGCCAATAGTGCAATAACTGGTATGATTAAAGCTGAAATACCGAGAGGAAATTTAAAAATTGAAATAAACGAATTAAAACCATTATATGACAAGTCTAACTCTAGGTTTGAATTACAAATAATAAAACTTATGCTTACACATGATAACAACAAAAAAGTAGAAACGGCAAACCACACTATTGGTAAACTCAAAAAGCTTTTATTTGGGTTAAACATCTCTGACTTGATCATTTTCACCAATCCATGTAAATGAATAAAAACTAATGCAAAACATCATGTTGAATCGCCACTACTTCACTAGACACTTTGTAGCATTACTGAAATTTGGTCAACAGGACAGTACCAAGCAGAGCTAGTTCAGTCATGCGAAACAAGGAAAGGGGCAAAGATGTGCCAGCAGTTTTAACCTCGGCACGCCCCTAGACAGAACCGTTTTTGGGCAACCTACAGATCTAGTCATATCTAGGTAGCGAAACTGACAGATTGCATTTAAACCAATTCAACTCATTTGAGCGAGAGGGGTAATGTTTGGCCTCTCCTTCAACCCTCCCCCCCTTGGGCTTACCACAATGATTACTTTTTTAGCTCTCTAAATTTTTAAGTTGGATAACGATATTTTCCGGTCTACCAATCTGTGAGTAGTTCATTGTTTCGACAAAACCAATTCCTTGTATTGTGTCATTCACCTCTTCAATAGACTTGTTTGCTTTCTCTGAAATTAGTTTGACCAAAACATTAAGCCATTCTACTTTGTTCAGGTTGATCGCGTAGTTAGATTTTATATGAATATCTTGATAGGATTCTTCATCAATCCATTCATATTTATCTCTTAACTCAGAGAGGATATCAGTACAAAAAGACATCTTGAAAAAGTCACTGATGAACTTACGCCATGTTAAACTTTCCACACCAAGCTTTTCTATTGCCTTGAGGTATCCAGTTAGTCGATAAGCTATTCGACCAACGAAGGTAGCTGACTTAATAGCATCAACAGGTAGCACACTTCCTAGAACAGTCAATGCTCCATTTTCTATGAATCCGTTAGCAACTGAAGCATGGGAGCCACCTATAGCCGATGTAAGGCACGCGCTCAATATAATAATTGGAGGTACTACGGTAGTTAGCTCCCAAGTATTGATCTGATCATTACCAATTTGAAGCCAACCATGTGAGTCGCTTCCGCCGTGATTACCATGACAATCAAAAATGAGAATTTTTGTGTCCACCTCTTCCAGAGCGTTCAAGAACTGTGTCTTGTCACTGACATCTATGATTTCTAGCTCAATCTCATTATCTTTTTCTATGTAATGCCGAAGCGAAGCCTCAAGAGTTGGCTTTATAGGATCATGTTCTCTGAACGAACGTATGACTGTGATTTTCTTCAAGTCTTGTTGTTCGAGGTTGAAAGTTGAAAAATTCATTGATGTCTTAAGTAATTGGCTACCCATTGTTGTATGCATCTTGGAAATTTCATGGGTAAACATCAGTGGTATTCTATCTATACTGACCCATTCTAGAGGAACATCAGTGCACAAAGTTATCGACTCGTTTTCTTTGATAACATCTATCAGTTGCTCCCCTATTTCCTCTTGAATAGAACCTACTAACTCTCGATACTTTCGATTAAAATTAATTCGTGCCCTTTGGGCTGTGGATTTAGATAGAGATTCAATATCATTTATCAACCCATGATGGAAGTTGATTGCGTTTGGCAATCGAACAACCGGGCACACATTCGCAATAGCTAAACTACACATTGCAAGGGTTGTATAAGCCAATTCAAACTGTCTAATGCCAACCATTGAACCAACAATTTTGTTACTCATGAATTTTTGGAAGTCGGCTTCATTCTCAAATGGAATATGAGTTCCGGAGTATGACGGGTTCTTGAAAATTCCATTCATGATAAATTCTCTTTCACGTTTTTCTTTCAACTGCCTGCCAATTTGATTCCAAAAGTTACTTTTGAATTTATATAGGTGAGCGAAGATGCTCGGAGAATATACTATTAAATCAGACTTACTATCGCCTTTATGCTCTTTAACTTGCTCCTTAAAATCTCTATAGCTGTTTACCATTGCATCAATGAATATCTGTTTGTCAGCCCCACCAACTAAACGGTCTTCATCCTGAAATTTATACCCTAAGCTTAACAAGACGGATTCATTGGGTCTTGTAACTGCGTGTGTTCGTGATGTTAAATTCAAAGTTGTTTCAACTTTGTCTCTCGGCTCTCGGTTTGCAACGTATTCCTTAAATTCGCTCGGTAAAACTTCGCTCTTCAGGACTTCTTGCATCCTTTCGAGTAATAGATCATCAAGCAAGTAAACATTAAAATTATCCAGTTTTACATCAACAGCCTCGTCTATACCGACAATTGTAGGGGGGTAATCAAAGTCCAACTCCAAACTTCTAACAAGATCTACCTCATCATTTAGGCAAGTGATGAACACAAAGGGATGGTGTTTGAACATATTAATCCTCTTAGGCAATACTTCAGCATCTAGGAGCATCACCGACGGCACACCAACGTCACTTCGGAACTTTATCAACTCCTCTCTACTCATATAAACTTCCATGACATTCATCGGTAAACTGGAGATCTTTGCCAAAGTTGCATGGTATTCATCAGAAAAAATGTTCGTTGTAAATCCTTGAAATGGGGATACTGGGTTGCTATCGGGTTTTGGCATAACAAAAATGTGAATTATATCGCTATAGCCTAGGTTAATAATCATAAACAAGCCCAATCAATTGACAGTGATATTGGATCATTAAAGCATAAAAAAACAAAGGTTTAATTGACTTTGATCGCAGGTGTGAATCGCCACAGATATCGTAGACACTTTGTATCATTACTGAAATTTGGTTAACAGAACAGTACCAAGCAAAGCTAGTTCAGTCATGCGAAACAAGCTTTGGGGCAATAATAACCCAGCCTTTAGGTTCGCTACTCGCACCAAATACCGCCAAATCAAAGAGACGTTAGATATCCAGTGTAAACACGTTTTTGGCCCTCGGCGGCATGGCCAAAAATGTTCCCTACATTTATTGGCATTCCCAACATCCATGTAGGTCAGATGCCATCGTCGAGCCTCCACGGACGACTCTCTTTGAAATAAAGAGTCGGCGTGTAGCAGATGTATCTGCACAAAAGCGAGCCGCAGGCTATTAATTACAGCGAAGGTACGACCTTCAATCGCCTCTCCAGCATCCATGCAGGTCTGAAGACGTACAGCATGTCACCAAATGCTAATCAAACAGGACGCCCTAATGACTCCCCTGTTTTTTCCATTTACGAATGACGTATCCATGTTTATCACGCCAACCTTCTATTTCGGGAGTTGAAAGAAGGTACGCATGAAAAGTAATGATTCCGAGTGTTTTACGAATTCTCTCGGCCCAAACAACACCCGCAATAGCGCCGATACCAGCTGTGCCGTAACAGATATTTAAGGCCGTTTCGAAGTCAAAAAGATAAAATCCAAATACACTCAACATACAAAAAATTGCGGTTGCAGAAAGTACGATTTGAAAGTACAGCCATGCAAAGATTAACCAAGCAGTTAGCTCTAGATAGCCTTCCAGTGGTTTCATGATCAATTGCTTCAGAAAATTCATATAACTCCATTTACTTACTTCTGAACCTTACGCTTACCAGCTAACGCCTAAGCGCACCTTACTCCCTAAACCACCAAAGACTCGGCATCATTCTCACACGCTGAGCGATGCTCATAGGCGGCTTCGGCCGATTGGATAGTCTCAGAAATAAGCGTTTCGAATATCTCCATTTGCCCAGCGGGGATCAACTGATTCTGGATCTGTTTGCGTTTCACTGAATCGAACAAACGCTCGGCTAACCAGCCCACTAGATAGAGGAGAGAAAGACAGCCACCAGCGGTTGCTATGTTCCCCTCTATCACCAGGGGTAGATCCTGAACATCACCGCCCATGCCTTGTAGAACCGCCTTAGCATCTGGGTTTGTCGTTAGCTTCTTTCCCTTCAGTAACCCCAGCTCATGAAGCACAAAGGAGCCCGCACATATAGAGCCAATCAACTGCCTGCTCGGGTCGAGCTTTAAGGCAGACATAAAATTCTCATCTTGCAACGCCGCGGGAATACCGCGGTAACCACTGGTGATGAGAACGACATCTTGATCCTTTATCTCAGACACATGACCATGAGTCTTCACTGTCATCCCTAGCTGTGAATGATGTTCGGGTTTAGTGCCGAGTATCCTGACCGTCCAGCTATCAGAGGTTCTTCCCAGCAAGTCATTCATCAGAAAGAAATCTACATCGGTAAAGTCATCAAACAACACGATGCCAACTTTATACATAATCCCTGTACCCTTAACCACTTAGCCATGAAACGAGTCACGCCTTACTGTGAAGTTAGCTATATCTATGTAGCCGCAAGCTAGCGTGAACATCAAAGAGGCGACACCCAGCCGCCTAAAAACCAATTTATTCAATAGCGGCAATTGGTTATCAGAGTTATATCTCACAAGCAACTAAGAAAGCACTCAAAAAATCCGAGCCTCCCCCAGTTCAAACCCAGATATCGAAAAATTCAGCCTTACGACTTATTCAATCAAGAGCCCCCGCCGGGCCGACGTTAGGTTGCCATGAAGTGAGAATCTCGAAAAATTTTGCCAAGAACTATTTGGATAAAAGCGACAATAGATTTGCCATATAGGTAGCATCACATGGCATTTTAATGCCGATTTGCACTATCCCTGCGGTGACACGTATCAAGCACCTCCCTGTGTGCTCTACCTCGGCGTCCCTGCCTCGGAAGGTCACCGCCCTGATAGTGCAAATCGCCAAATGAGCCCGTTCTTGCCCCGCAGAAATACAAAGAAAATCAAATCGAAGAAACGAATTAACTTAGTGCAGATACGCCAGTGAGCTTCCGAAACATGGATGTTTCGGCAGAGCCTAAAGGGATTTATTCACGGCGTCTCACAGGCGTATCTGCACATCCCTCGCCGGGCAGGCGTTAGATAAAAATGAAGGTGTGACCTTCGCGAATCCTACCAACATACATAACGGTCAACGCTCCCCCCTGTATCACCACCAAAAATGGCAGGCGAACATTCGCCAAACTACCCCTGCCCCTGCATCAAGGCAGTAATAAACTCCCGCAACCAGCGGTTGGCGTTATCCTGATCGGCGCTGCGATGCCAGTAGAGATGCCACTCTATCGGCTCCACCTCGAAGGGCAGCTTAAGCACCTTAAGGTCGGTATTTTTCGCCAGGCTCTCGGGGACCGTGGTCGCCAGGTTCGTCTCGGCCACCAGCTTGGGCGCGGCCTGATGATGCTTGGTGCGCACCTGGATGTTGCGATGCTTGCCGAGGCGGTTAAGCGCCGCATCGACATAACCTACCCCCTGACGGCGGCTGGAGACATGAACATGGGAGAGGGCCAAATACTGATCCAACGTCAGGGAGTCGCCAACCTCAGGATGCTCCTTCCTCACCAGGCACACATAGGGCACAGTAACCAGTGGATGATGGTAAAGGTCGGGATGGGTGACTATGGGGGCGTCGATGGCCAGGTCCAGCCTGCCGGAGACAAACTCCTTAAGCATCTCCTCCCGCGATACCGGATAGCTGGAGATAGACAGCCTGGGTGCATGCACCTGCAAGGCGGCAAGCAGGGATGGCAACATGGTCTCCTCGGTCACATCGAACATGCCCAGCTGAAAGTGATGCTCTGCGAGCAGAGGGTCGAAGCTGTCCCCAAGCTGCATGCTGCTGCTCAGCAGCTTCAGGGCTTCACGCACCTGGCCTATCATATTTTCTGCCACGGGCGTGGGCATCATGGCCTTGGGGGTGCGGATAAACAGGGGGTCGTTGAGGCTGGTTCGCAGGCGGCTCAGGGCATTGCTAACTGCGGGTTGAGTGATACAGAGGCGCTCGGCTGCCCGGGTTAGGTTGCGTTCGGTGTAGATGGCGTCGAACACCACAAACAGATTCAAATCAACATTTTGCAGGCGCATAGGCGCTCCCGTTGGCAGCTGGATATATACATCACATGAATAGCAAGGTATCAAAATAATAAAGTACGTAAATATTAGTACAGCCACTATACTTTTTTCAACGCAAAGATCGCCAACGAACGGTCTAAACCATTATTGAAGATGCGAGGATTGAGCATCAATCCGCTACTAGTTTAGGGAGTCCAAGATGAGAGAAGCCGTAATTGTATCCACCGCCCGCACCGGGATGGCAAAGTCATTTCGCGGATCGTTAAACAACACCAAGTCCCCTACCATGCTGGGCCACTGCATCAAGCACGCCGTCCAGCGCGCCGGGGTCGAGGGCGGCGAGATAGATGATGCCATCATGGGCACGGTGCTCACCGCAGGCACCGCCGGGATGAACATCGCCCGCAACGCCGTGCTTGCCGCCGGCCTACCCAATACCGTCTCGGCCCAGACCATAGACCGTCAATGCTCATCGGGCTTGATGGCCATCGGCATGGCCGCGAAACAGATCATCGTCGATCAACAGCAGATAGTGGTTGCCGGCGGCCAGGAAAACATCACCGCCGTACAGAATGAATATATGAAGTGGGCCGCCGATAACGCAGACCCCAAGGTGATGCAATTCGAGCCCCACGCCTACATGCCAATGCTGAAGACCGCCGAGCATGTCGCCAAGGTCTATGGCGTCAGCCGCGAGGCTCAGGACATTTATGCCTTGATGTCGCAGCAGCGTACCGCGGCCGCCCAGGAAGCCGGCTACTTCGACGACGAAATCGTGCCCTTCACCACCACCATGGCGATTCAGGACCGTGAGACCAAGGCGATCTCCTACCAGGAGGTGACCCTGGACCGCGACGAGTGTAATCGCCCATCGACCACCATGGAGAGCCTGCAAAATCTGGCGCCTGTGATCGAAGGTGGCTTCATTACTGCGGGTAACGCCAGCCAGCTCAGCGACGGCGCATCCGCCTGTGTGGTAATGGAGCGTAAACTGGCCGAGCAGCGTGGTCTGGCGCCACTTGGCATCTACCGCGGCATTGCGGTGGCTGGCTGCGCGCCGGAAGAGATGGGCATAGGCCCCATCTACGCCATCCCTAAGCTACTGAAACAGCACGGCCTGACCATAGATGATATCGGGCTGTGGGAGATCAACGAGGCCTTCGCGGTGCAGGCGCTCTATTGCCGCGACCATTTGGGTATCGATCCCGCCCGCTACAACGTCAACGGCGGCGGTATCTCTATCGGCCATCCCTACGGCATGACAGGCTCGCGTCTGGTGGGCCATTCGCTCATCGAAGGCAAGCGCCGCGGCGTCAAATATGTGGTCGTCGGCATGTGTATCGGCGGCGGCATGGGTGCGGCCGGCCTGTTTGAAGTCGCCTAACAGGACTCGGAACAAGACTGATGGCAGCGCTCTATCTTATCCGCCACGGTCAGGCCTCCTTTGGCAGCGCCAACTATGATCAGCTCTCAAACCTGGGCACCCAGCAGTGCCTCTGGTTGGGTGAGTACCTCAAAGAGCGCAGCGTCCGCTTCGAGCGCATCATCTGCGGCGATATGGCGCGCCATCGCCAGTCGGCCGAGGCGATCTGCCAAGGGCTTGGGCACGGCCTTGAATTTGAATGCCACCCTGGCTTCAATGAGTTTGACTTTATGACGCTACTGAAAGGCTTCGGCGAGGCAAACCCGCAGCACGCCATCAAAGATTGGCGCAATCCCCGCGAGGTGTATTCCTGTCTCAGGCTCGCCATGTTGGCCTGGTCGGAGAACGCCCTGCCCGCCGAGGTGCCGCTGGAAAGCTGGCAGGCCTTTCAGCAGCGGGTGGCCGACGGGCTGGATTTTGCCCGCAGTCAGTCTAAGGGCAACACACTGGTTGCCACCTCGGGCGGCGCCATCAGCGTTGCCCTGAGCCAAATCATGGGCTTTGGTGCCCAGACGGTTATCAACTTAAATTTACAGAGCAAGAACTCGGGGATCACCCACTGTTATTTCTCTGAAACTACCACCTATGTTACTGGCATCAATGCCACCCCCCATCTGGATCGCCCAGACAGATGGGATTCGGTCAGCTACAGCTAAAGGAATCTACCATGAACTTCGAATTCTCACCCAAAGTACAAGCGCTGCGCGAACGTCTGCTGGCCTTCATGGATGAACACATCTACCCCAACGAATCCTTGTGGGAGCAACAGGTCGAAGAAGGCGATCGCTGGGAGTCACCGGCCATCCTTACCGAGCTGAAGGCCAAGGCCAAAGACGCCGGCCTATGGAACCTCTTCCTACCCCAAGTCTATGGTGAATTCAGTCCAGGCCTGACTAACCTTGAATATGCGCCCCTGGCCGAGATCATGGGCCGAGTCTACTGGGCCTCAGAGGTGTTTAACTGCAGCGCGCCAGACACGGGTAACATGGAGGTGCTGGCCCGCTACGGTAATAAGGAACAACAGGAACGCTGGTTGCAGCCCCTGCTAAATGGCGAGATCCGCTCGGCCTTCTCCATGACAGAACCCGATGTCGCCTCCTCCGATGCCACCAACGTCGAGACCTCCATCGTCCGCGACGGCGACGAGTATGTGATCAACGGCCGCAAGTGGTATATCTCAGGCGCCTGTAACAATCACACCCAGATCCATATCGTGATGGGCAAGACAGATCCCGATAACAGCAACAAATACCTGCAGCAGTCTATGATACTGGTGCCGGCCAACAACCCAGGGGTCAAGGTCGTACGCCCCATGAAAGTGTTTGGCTATGACGATGCCCCCGAGGGCCATGCAGAGGTGATTTACGACAATGTCCGCGTGCCGGTAAGCAACATGCTGCTGGGTGAAGGACGCGGCTTCGAAATCGCCCAAGGCCGCCTCGGCCCAGGCCGCATCCACCACTGCATGCGTACCGTGGGCTTGGCCCAGCGCGCGCTGGAGCAGATGTGTGAACGGGCCGAGACCCGCATCGCCTTCGGCAAGCCACTGAGCAAGCAACAGTCTGTACGTGAAACCATCGCCAAGTCGGCCTGCGAGATCGAGCAAGCTCGCCTGCTGACCCTCAAGGCGGCGGCAAAGATGGATCAGGGCGGCAACAAGGCCGCCAAAGACCTGATCGCCATGATCAAGATTGTCGCCCCCAACATGGGCTGCGCCGTTATCGACCGCGCCATTCAGATCCACGGCGGCGGTGGTCTGAGTCAGGACTTCTTCCTGGCAAAGGCCTACACGATAACCCGTTCCATCCGTCTGGCCGACGGCCCGGACCAGGTGCATATGATGCAGCTGGGTCGTAACCTGGCCCGCGACATTCATGCCGCTAACCTCGGCAGCCAAAATCAGAGAGCCGTATCATGAGCCGCGCCGTAGAGAGTCTGGATCTCGACACACTCCAGCCCTATCTTGAGGCCCATGTAGCCGGCTTTAAGGGGCCAATGCAGATCGAGAAGTTTGCCGGTGGCCAGTCTAACCCCACCTTCAAGCTGACGACGGCGTCTGGCACCTATGTGCTGCGCCGCCAGCCACCGGGCAAGCTGCTCAAATCCGCCCATGCGGTGGATCGCGAGTACCGGGTGCTCAAGGCGCTGGCCGACACAGATGTGCCGGTGGCCAAGGTGTATCACCTCTGTGAAGACACCAGCGTCATAGGCTCAATGTTCTACCTGATGGAGTACTGCGAGGGGCGCATCTATTGGGACGCCGCCCTACCCGAGGTGAGCCGCGAGGAGCGTGGCCAGCTATACGATGAGATGAACCGGGTATTAGCGGCGCTGCACAGCGTCGATATCCACAAGGTGGGCCTTAGCGATTACGGCCGGCCCGGCAACTACTTCCAGCGCCAGTTCGACCGCTGGAGCAGCCAATACCGCGCCTCGCAGACCGGTCATATCGAGGCGATGGAAGCCTTGATGACCTGGCTGGGCAGTAACATTCCACAAGATGATGGCCGGGTATCACTGGTCCACGGCGACTACCGACTGGACAACCTGATGTTCCACCCAACTAAGCCAAAAGCCGTCGCCCTGCTGGACTGGGAGCTCTCGACCCTGGGCCACCCCTTTGCCGATCTTGGCTATCTCTGCATGCAGATGCGCATGCCCGCCATAGGCACAGTGTCAGGCCTTCGCGGCAAAGATCTGGGCGAGCTTGGGATCCCAGATGAGCAGGCCTATGTGGCCAGCTACTGCCAACGCACCGGCATAGACAAGATAGACAACTTCGGTTTCTACATCGCCTTTAGTTTCTTCCGCCTGGCGGCCATCATCCAGGGCGTCGCCAAGCGCGCCATCGATGGCAATGCCTCCAACAAGAACGCCGCCGAGCTGGGCCAGCATGTAGGGCCACTGGCGGAAATGGCGCTGGAAGCCATCGCCGATCAGATAAAGGAGTAACGCCATGGATAATAAATCACTGTTTGACCTAAGCGGGCGTATCGCCCTGGTAACCGGTGCCAGTCGCGGCATAGGCGCCGCCATCGCCGAGCTGTTGGCCGCCTATGGCGCCCATGTGATTGTCGCCAGCCGCAAGACCGAAGGTTGCCAGGCGGTGGCCGAGCAGATCATAGACAATGGCGGCAGCGCCGAGGCGATGGCCTGTCATGTGGGGGATCTCGAGGCCATCCAGGCCACCTTCGAGCAGATCCAGGCCAAACACGGCAGGCT
Source organism: Shewanella sp. KCT (assembly GCF_007636505.1). NCBI lineage: Bacteria > Pseudomonadati > Pseudomonadota > Gammaproteobacteria > Alteromonadales > Shewanellaceae > Shewanella > Shewanella sp. KCT. The sequence goes on along the minus strand of NZ_LVDJ01000011.1, from coordinate 139,083 downwards.
GGATATCCTGGTCAACAACGCCGCCACCAACCCCTACTTCGGCCATATCCTCGATACGGATCTCAATGCCTTCAACAAGACCATGGAGGTGAACCTGAGGGGCTACTTCTTTATGTCGGTCACCGCGGGTCGCATGATGCGCGAGCAGGGCCACGGGGTGATCCTCAACACCGCCTCGGTCAATGCGCTGCAGCCCGGCGAGATGCAGGGGATCTACTCCATCAGCAAGGCGGCCGTGGTCAGCATGACCAAGGCCTTTGCCAAGGAGTGCGCGCCGCTTGGGATCCGCTGCAACGCCCTGCTGCCTGGTTTCACCAAGACCCAGTTTGCCGGCGCCCTGTTCAGTAACGACAAGATCTATCAGCAGCTGATCGCCAGGATCCCCATGGGCCGCCACGCCGTGCCCAGCGAGATGGCTGGCGCCGTGCTCTACCTGGTCAGCGATGCCAGCAGCTACACCACGGGGGAAACCCTGGTGGTGGATGGCGGCCTGACGCTCTAACAGAGGAAGAATCAATGCAGTCGAATTTTGAAGGTAAGGTGGTGCTGATCACAGGCGCCGCCAGCGGTTTTGGCAAGCTGCTGGCCCAGCGTTTGGCCCCTCAGGGCGCCAAGCTGGTGCTGGGCGATATTAATGAAACGGCGCTCGACGCCCTGTGCAGCGAACTGGGTGAGTGCGCGGTCGGTCTGCGCTGTGATGTGAGCATAGAGGCCGATCAGCAAGCCCTGGCTCAGCTGGCCGAAAAGAGTTTTGGCCGCCTGGATATCGCCATCAACAATGCCGGTATCTCTGCGCCCATGAAGAGCCTGCTGGACACCACTGAGGCCGACATGGACCTTAGCTTCGCCATCAATACCAAGGGGGTGTTCTTCGGCATGAAGGCGCAGATCCCCCTGATGCAGCAACATAAGTGCGGAGCGATTCTAAATGTCGCCTCTATGGCCGGCATTAACGGCGCCCCCAAGCTGACCCCCTACGTGGCCGCCAAGCATGCCGTGGTGGGCATCACCCGCACCGCGGCGCTGGAGTTTGCCGCCAAAGGCATTCGGGTCAACGCTATCTGCCCCTTCTTCACCCCGACGCCTATGGTAACCGAGGGGGTCGATCCCGCACTTATCGAGCAGCTGACCCGCGCCGTGCCCATGCGCCGCCTGGCCGAGCCAAACGAAGTGGTCAGCGCCATGCTGCACATGGTCAACCCGGACAACGGCTTTATGACAGGCCAGGCCATTGCCATCGATGGTGGCGTCTCTGCCATCTGATCCTCATTCACAACAATAACAAGGGTATCCCTATGACGAACGCCACCCTGTATCAAATTCATGGACGCACCGCCGTCATCGTACTCAACCAGCCGCCGGTCAACAGCCTGGGGCTGGCGCTGCGCACCCACCTGCTGGCCGATCTCAAGAGAGCCGAAGCCGATGAGTCGGTCGACGCCATAGTGCTCGCCTCCTCGGGTAAGCTGTTTTGCGGCGGCGCCGACATCAGCGAGTTTTCTTCCGACGACGCCCTCGCCGAGCCCAACCTGCCCCAGGTATGCGATGCCCTGGAGAACTCTCCCAAGCTGGTTGTCGCCGCCATTAACGGCCTGGCCCTTGGCGGCGGCTGTGAGCTGGCGCTGGCCTGCGACTACCGCATCGCCCTGCCTGCGGCCAAGCTGGGACTGCCCGAAGTTAACTTAGGCATTCTGCCCGGCGCCGGCGGCACCCAGCGTCTGCCACGCATCGGCGGCGTTCAACTGGCCCTTGAGATGATCACCAGTGGTCGTCCCCTCGCAGCGGCGGCTATGCTGGATGCTGGGGTGATCGATAATTTGTATCAAGAAGGTGGCGACTTCATCCAGGCCGCGGTCGACTTTGCCCAAGACCTGGTCGCGCAGCACAAGCCTAAGCGCAGCTGCTTCGAGATGAGTGTCGACACCAGCAATATCAGCAGCGAGATCTTTAACGAGTTTCGCGCCGCCATTGCTAAGCGCAGCCGCGGCTACTACGCCCCCGAGCGCTGCATTCAGGCGGTGGAAGCGGCTTGTGAACTGCCGCTTTCTGAGGGCCTTAAGCGTGAGCATCAGCTCTTCATGGAGTGCCTGAATACGCCCCAGGCCCGCGCCCAGCAACACCTGTTCTTCGCCGAGCGTGGCGTTGCCAAGATCCCTGGCATAGACCCTAAAACCACGGCGACCCGCGAGATCCGCAAGGTGGCGGTGATAGGCTCTGGCACCATGGGCGGCGGCATCGCCATGAACTTCATCAACGTGGGGATCCCCACACAGATCCTGGATCTCAACGGCGAGGCCCTTGAGCGTGGCCTTGGGGTGATCCGCAAGAATTACGAATACACCCTGAAGAAGGGCAAACTGAGTCAGGCCCAGCTCGATGAGCGTATGGCGCTGCTCAGCGGCACCACAGATTATGCCGACATCGCCGATGTCGACCTGGTGATCGAAGCCGTGTTCGAGAAGATGGAGATCAAGAAGCAGGTATTTAAGACCCTGGATGCCACCTGTAAACCGGGCGCCATACTGGCCACCAACACCTCCACCCTGGACGTCGACGAGATAGCGGCGATGACCTCTCGCCCTCAGGACGTGCTCGGCCTGCACTTCTTCAGCCCGGCGAACGTGATGAGGCTGCTGGAGATAGTGCGCGCCAACAAGACGGCGCCGGATGCCCTGCTCACCACTGTGCAGCTGGCACAGCGGATCAAGAAAGTCCCTGTGGTCTCAGGCGTCTGTTGGGGCTTTATCGGTAACCGGGCGACCGACTCTTACCTGCGAGAGTCCATGTCGCTGATCCTTGAAGGGGCGAGTCCGGCGCAGATAGACAAGGTACACACAGAGTTCGGCATGCCTATGGGGCTGCCCTCAATGGTCGATCTCGCCGGTATCGACGTGGGTATCCTGACCCGGGAAGATCGCAAGGCGTTCACCACAGATCTGGATCCCAGCCACTTCGCCATACTGCACAAGCTCTACGCCAAGCAGCGCTATGGCCAGAAGACGGGTCGCGGCCTCTATATCTATGAGGGACGCGACAAGCAGGAGGACCCGGAGGTGTTGGAACTGGCCGCAGAGGCCGCCAAGGAGTTCGGCGTGACCCGCCGCTCGCCTGAGCAGATAAGCGACCAGGAGATCCTCGAGCGTACCATCTACCCCATCATCAACGAAGGGGCGCGGATCCTGGAGGAAGGCATCGCCCTGCGGGCCAGCGATATCGATATCGTGCTGGCTTACGGCTTCGGCTTCCCCATCTTCCGTGGCGGCCCCATGCAGTATGCCGACGAGATAGGCCTGGAGACGGTGCTGACGGCGCTGAACAAGTACCGCGACACCCTGGATAAGGGAGAGCTGTGGTTTAAGCCTGCGTCCCTGCTGGAGCAGCTGGTGAGAGAAGGCAAGACCTTCGCCCAATACCAGGCTTAGCAGGCGGTTAATCGGTGAATGGCCGTGTAGCTAACTCGCGGCCAGTAGATACTTGTTAAAAGGTAAGGCGCGCCATAGGGCGCGCTTTCGTCGTGGAGGGATTTACCCGAGGCTGGCTTTGCACCAAACAAGAAGTGGCGATCACCAAGCTAACTGACGACCGGCCTGGTTCAGACTAGTTACTGTCGGGCTGCAGTCCGCGGAAGAAGATGGCCACCATCTCTTCGTAGGTGCGCTTATAAATCTCGCCGTTAGCCTGTTCGTCGGGCATACAGAGCCAACGCTGCACTATATCGACACGAAGCAGGTCATACATCTCACAGACGAGTTGTGGAGCGATATCGCCGCGTATGAGCCCCAACTCCTGTGCCCACTTGACCCTGTCCACCCGCGGCTGACGATACTCGGGCGGGAACAGCAAATTTTTGCCGGCAGGCACCTGAGACGAATAATAGACTGAAGAAAATAACTCTGTGTGGCGCATGATCATCTGCAACACATGGCGATGGGCAATCACCCACTCCTGAATTTGAGGCAAATTTGGCGGTACTAGCGCCGAGCGAATATCTGTCACGCCTTCGGTATGCAGCGGCCAGAGGTTAACCTGGCGCAACCAGCTCAGCAGCAGCTCCTCCAGCAACTGTGCCTTACTGGGAAAGTAGTTGAAAAAAGTTTTCTGGCTGATATTGGCCCTTGCGGTGATCTCATCGACCATCACCTCCTCGAAGGGCAAGGTCGAAAAAAGCTCCTCGGCGATATCCAGCAGGGTTTGACGCATCTGCTGCTTCTTACGCTCTCTTAGACTCATCTCGGCTCTCTTACCTTCAGTTTTAACGCCAGCCTTATCTTCTGCCATGCCCTCTACCTTCCCCTCAGCCTTACCTTCTGCCATATCGTCCGCCACCTAAAACCTCGCCTTGAGCACGCTTCAAGTGAAAACGCTTTTCTCGAAAACACTTTTCTTAAAAACGCTTTTTTTCGAAAGCACATGAAAAATATCCCGGCATTCTAACTTACTGCCTTGATAAAACGAACTTTAGTTAGCTCGTCGCCAAGCCGGTCTCGCCTCTGAGATGTCACGTCCACACAACCCTAAATGTAAATTAATTTAACAATAAGTCGTAAGTATTAACATCATAATTGACATATTTTTATAGTTACTGTAATTATACATTTGCTGTATAAGTAATGCCTAATGCCGAAATCCACAGATGGCTGCCGACCAAAATCATGGTCTAAACGGCCGCGGGATACGGCGCTTCAGCGTCAACAAGACTATAAGAAATTTCAAGCAGGACAGTTAACGGCTCCGGCTGCAAGGACTGGGTTGACTTGAATCGAAAACGCCAGGTGGTGCCCTAGGGCTAATCACGAGTTAGCACGATATGACCGGTACCGGCCCATAACAACAATAGCGAGGCAGAAACATGAACGAGCAAACCTATCTCCAGCAGGTCAAAGCACTCCAAGCCGCTAGATGGCCCAAAGGCACACCACGGGAGCCCATCTATCCCCATGGCGAAAAGCCGGTCACCGAGTATCTCTCCGCCTGGGCGAGGCTCACCCCTACCAAGGTGGCCATTCAGTTCTACGGCTATGAGCTGACCTACGCCCAGTTGGATGAGATGAGCACCCGCTTTGCTAACGTCCTCAGAGGGCTTGGCGTGGGCCAGGGTGACGGTGTTGCCGTGTTCATGCCCAACTGCCCGCAGTTTCACATCGCCTTTCTCGGCATCTTAAAGTGCGGCGCCGTGCACATGCCGGTGAGCCCACTGTCGAAAGAGATGGAACTTCGCCACCAGCTGGGTGACAGTCAACCTAAGGTCGCCCTAAGCTACGACGCCCTGCTGCCCACCATGCGCCCCGTCTGTCAGGAGCTGGGCATTGAGCACATCATCACCACCAGCTATACCGATGTCAGGCCCCGCGCCATCACCGCCGTGCTGCCTGATCTGTTTGAGATCCCCAAAGCCCCCTTGGCAGATGGCATTATCGATTTCTTCGAGGCGATAGATAACGCCTCTAAGGAAGTGCTGGACTATATCCCGGCGCTGGACGATCTTGCGGCCATCAACTACACCAGCGGCACCACTGGCATGCCCAAGGGCGTGATGCACACCCACCGCAACATGATAGGCACCATGGCCTCTTACTATCCGGTCACCTTTGGTGAGGTCGGCCCCGAAGGCACAGATCTGGTGATGCTCAGCTTCTTGCCGGAGTTCTGGATTGCCGGCGAAGACACAGGCTTACTGCTCCCCCTGTATTCGGGCGCGACTCTGGTGTTGATGGCCCGCTGGGATACCAAGGCCTTTATGGAACTGGTTCACCACCACAAGGTGAATATGACCATCATGCTGATAGACAGCGTGGATGAGATCCTCAACCACCCTCAGCTCCACCAATTCGACCTCACCTCGCTAACCACAGTGCCCTGCATCTCCTTCATCAAGAAACTGAATAGAGACTACCGTCAACGTTGGCGCGAGCTGACCGGCACCACACTGTTCGAGGTGGCCTATGGCATGACTGAGACCCACACCTGCGACACCTTCACTCGCGGCTTCCAGGTAGACGACATGGATCTCTCCTTCGACCCGGCATTCCTTGGCCTGCCCGTCCCCGGCACAGAGATCAAGATCTGTGACTTTGTCACTGGCGAGCTCATGCCCCTGGGCGTGGAAGGCGAGATTCAGATCCGCACCCCAACCCTGCTCACGGGCTACTGGAATAAGCCAGATCTGAACAAAAACCTGTTTGAAGAGGGTGGCTGGTACCGCACCGGCGATCTGGGAATGATCACAGAGGAAGGCTTCTTCCGTTATCTGGGCCGCCGCAAGGAGATGCTCAAGGTCAACGGCATGAGCGTATTCCCCACCGAGGTGGAAAGCATGCTGGGCCAACATCCGGCCATCGCCTCATGCGGCGTCGTCGGTCGCCCCGACGAGCGCAAGGGTCAGGTGCCCGTGGCCTTCGTTACCCTAAAGCCCGGCTGCGATGAGACCGAAGAGTCCCTGCAGGCCTGGTGTGTGAATGCCATGGCCATCTTCAAGGTGCCTGAGATCCGCATCCAAGAGAGATTACCTATGACCGCCACCGGCAAGATCCGTAAGGTGGATCTGGAGAAAAGTTTATGACACGTGTTTTTAATCGGATCCTGATTGCCAATCGAGGTGAAATCGCTATCCGTATCGCACAGACCTGTGCCGATATGGGCATCGACAGCCTGGCAATCTACGCCGAAGACGACAGTCAGTCGCTGCATACCAAGAAGGCTGATCAGGCCGTGACCCTCCAGGGCCGCGGCGTCAAGGCGTACCTGGATATCGAGCAACTGATGGCCGTGGCTAAGGCCCATGGGTGTGATGCCGTGCACCCAGGCTATGGCTTCCTGTCTGAGAACAGCAGCTTCTCGCGTCGCTGTCAGGAAGAAGGGATCTGCTTCATCGGCTCATCGGCCGAGCTCTTAGACCTGCTGGGCAACAAGGCCACCGCCCGGGAAACCGCCCTGCGCTCAGACACACCGCTCACCGGCGGCATCAACAAGCCCTGCAGTCTGGAAGAGGTGCAAGCCTTCTTCACCAGCCTGGGTGATGGCGCTGCCGTGATGATCAAGGCCCTGGCGGGCGGTGGTGGGCGCGGCATGCGTCCCGTCAGCCGCTATGAGGATCTGGCCGAGGCCTATCGTCAGTGCCGCGAGGAGGCAATTATCGCCTTCGGCAGCGGCGAGCTGTATGTGGAGCAACTGGTGCAACACGCCCGTCACATCGAGGTGCAGATCTTGGGTGACGGCACGGGCGCCGCGGTGCATGCCTGGGAGCGCGAGTGCACGCTGCAGCGCCGCAACCAGAAGCTGCTGGAGATCGCCCCCAGCCCGAGCCTAGACGACGCGACGCGCATGCCGATCATCGAGGCGGCATTGCAGCTCGCCAGCGACGTGAAATACCAGGGCCTTGGCACCTTCGAGTTCCTGTTGGACGCAGACGATCACAGCAAGTTCTACTTCATGGAGATCAACCCACGGATCCAGGTGGAGCACACCATCACCGAAGAGATCACCGGCCTGAACCTGGTCAAGTTACAGATACTACTCGCCGCCGGTAAGACGCTGGCGGAGCTGTCGCTGACTGAAGCACCGGTCAAACGCGGCTGCGCCATTCAGGCCCGCATCAACCTGGAGCAGATGTTACCTGACGGCAGCACTAAGCCTGCCTCTGGAGTGATCAAAGCCTACCAGGTACCTAACGGCCATAACGTGCGCGTGGATGACTATCTGTACGCAGGTTACAAGGTCAGCCCCAGCTACGACTCATTGGGCGCCAAGATCATCGCCAAGGGCGAAGACTATGGCGCCGCGCTGAACAAGGTCTACCTCAGCCTCAAGGCCCTGAATATCGACGGGGTGCAGAGCAACAAGGCGCTGCTGATGAACCTGCTGCAGCGTGAAGAGGTGCAGCACAACCGCCTCAGCACCCGCTTCGTCGAGGCGCACATGGCCGAGCTGTTGGCCGATGATGACCACCACGAGCACTTCTTCAACATCGCCAGCGACCAGCAAGAAACGGTGCAGGCGGTGAACATTCCCGCCGGCTGTGAAGGGGTCAAGTCTCCCACCGCAGGCGTGCTGGTGCAGGTCAATATCGAGTCTGGCGACGAGGTATACGCCGGCCAGGAGATCGCCGTCATCGAGGCGATGAAGATGGAGATCCCGGTAAAATCTGAACACGCAGGTATCGTCACCGAGGTGCTAACCGGCAATATCGGCGAGGTGATCGACGAGCATCAGATCCTGGCGGTGATTCAGCCGGGCGAGGTCTCGGTCAGCAGCGGTCAGACCGAGATGGAAATCGATCTCGATTATATCCGCGCTAACCTGGCCGAGTTCTTCGACCGCAGGGACAAGACTTTAGATGAGAGCCGCAGCGAGGCCGTGGCCAAACGCCATCGCGAGGGCAAGCGCACCGCCCGGGAAAACCTTAGCGATCTCCTCGACGAAGGCAGCTTTAACGAATATGGCCAGTTGGCCATCGCCGCCCAGCGGCAGAAGCATGCCATCGACAAGTTGGTGGAGATCAGCCCGGCCGATGGCAAAATCACCGGCATAGGTACAGTCAACGCCGATAGCTTCGGCGATGAAGCCGCGCGCTGCGCCGTGATGTCCTACGACTACACAGTCATGGCGGGCTCACAGGGCCTGGTCAACCACAAGAAGACCGACCGCCTGCTGGAACTCTGTAAGAAGTGGAAACTGCCACTGGTGATCTTCGCCGAGGGGGCCGGTGGGCGCCCCTCGGATACCGACTACCCTGGTGTGGCCTTCCTAAACCTGCACACTTTCTCCTCCCTGGGTGAGTTGTCAGGTTTGGTGCCCACCGTGGGTATCGCCGCCGGTAACTGCTTTGCCGGTAACGCGGCCCTCTACGGCGTGTGCGATCTCACCATCGCCACCCGTCAGGCCAGCATTGGCATGGCGGGGCCTGCGATGATCGAAGGAGGCGGCCTGGGCGTCTATAAACCCGAAGAGGTTGGGCCGCCGTCGGTACTCAGCCCCAACGGGGTGATCGACATCCTGGTAGAGGATGAGGCCGAGGCGGTTGCGGTCACCAAGAAGTATCTCTCCTACTTCCAGGGGGATCTGAGCGAATGGCAAGTGGCGGATCAGCGCAAATTGCGCCACCTGATCCCCGAGAACCGCATGGCCATCTATGACATTCGTGAAGTGATCGACACCCTGTGTGACAAGGACTCGGTATTGGAGCTAAGGCGCGAGTTTGCCAAGAATATGATCACCGCCATGGTGCGTATCGAGGGCAAGGCCTACGGCCTGTACGCCAACGACCCACGCTTCCTCGGCGGCGCCATAGATGCCGATGCCGGCGACAAACTGGCCCGCTTTATCCAGCTGTGTGACGCCCACGACATTCCTATGATCTCCCTGTGCGACACCCCGGGCTTCATGGTGGGCCCTGAGTCGGAAAAACGCGCCACGGTGCGCCATATCTCCCGCCTCTTCGTCCACGGCGCTAACAGCACTGTGCCTCTGTTCGCCCTGGTGCTGCGTAAGGGCTATGGCCTGGGCGTCATGGGGATGACGGGAGGCGGCTTCACCGCACCAGTGTTTACCGCCTCCTGGCCAAGTGGCGAGTTTGGTGCCATGGGCATAGAAGGTGCGGTGCGTATCGCGGCCAAGCGACAACTGGAGGCGATAGCCGACCCAGATGAACGCGAAGCCACCTTCAAGGTCATGGTGGATAAGCTCTACAGCCATGGCAGCGCCATCAATACCGCCAGCTATCTGGAGCTGGATGCGGTGATCGATCCCATGGAATCCCGTGAGTGGATCGTTCGCGGCCTGGCCTGCCTGCCAAAACCCGAGAAGCGCAGCGGCAAGAAACGTAACTGTATCGATACCTGGTAAATCCTAAGGCTGTCAAACAACTCATTTTACCGGTATCAGATAAGCCCAAAGCCAGTCAGTGCGACGCACAGGCTGGCTTTTTTTTATCCCTCTCTCCTGGCACCGGCGTCTTCAATGCCTGCGCCCCCTCCCACTATCACTTCCCACTATCACCTATAAGTTCCCCAGTCAGCACACAACTCGGCGCCGACAGCGGGCTGCCAGGGCAATCTGTGCACTCGAGCAATACCTAGGCGCCAGATAGCAAAATGCCAGTCGATGAGCACACGCAACTGGCATTGTTTGCTATGGATTATCTAAGGCCACGCCATAGACAGCCCTTGAGTAATCCTAGGTCTGAAACCAGGCGTCCTGCATATCGAAGGGCACACTGTTATAACTCTCCAGCAGGGCGATCTGCGGGTCGATCTCAGGCAGTTCCCACTCCAGGTAATAGCGCGCCGCCTGCAGCTTACCTTGGTAGAAGTTGGCGTCATCGACAGACAGAGAGCCCTCTTCGGCCAACTTGGCCGCGGCGATATTAGCCTGTTGTAGCCAGATCCAGCTGGCGGTAATGCGGCCAAACACGTCCAGATACAGAGTGGCGTTGGCCAGGCCCAGATCAGGGTCTTTGGCCAGCATGGGCAACAGCACGGCATTGAGCCTGCTTAGTTTGCCAAGCGCCGCGAGCAGAGAGAGCCCCATCTCGGCCGTCGCCTCTCTTGTGGCGGCCTCGGCGGCTGTGGCTTCCACCGCCTTCACGAACAGCTCATAGGCGGCCATGTTCCCCATAGGCACCTTGCGCCCCAGGATATCCAGGCCATGGATCGCCTCCGTGCCCTCATGGATTGGATTGAGGCGGTTGTCGCGATAATACTGCTCCACCGGATACTCGCGGATATAACCCGAGCCACCGAGCACCTGAATGGCCAGATCGTTGGCCTTTAGGGCGTACTTTGAGGGCCAGGACTTAACGATGGGCGTCAGCAGGTCCAGCAGCATGAAGGCCTGCTGACGGGCCTCTTGAGTATCCGCCGTGTGACTATCTTCAAACAGCGAGCTGGCATACAGACACAGCGCCAGCGAACCTTCCACATAGGCCTTCTGCGCCAGCAGCATGCGGCGCACGTCGGCATGTTGCACGATAGGGATCTGCTTGGACTCAGGATCTTTGTTCGATGGCAGACGTCCCTGGGGACGCTCACGGGCGTATTCTAGGGAGGCATTGAAGCCCTGGTAGCCCAGCACTGCCGCCGTGCTGCCGACGAAGATGCGCGCCTCATTCATCATCTGGAACATGTAGGCGAGCCCCTTGTGAGGCTCGCCGACCAGGTAACCCACGGCGCCGCCCTTCTCGCCAAAAGACAAGACGGTAGAGGTGGTGTTGCGAAAGCCCATCTTATGCAGTAGACCGGCCAGGGCCACATCGTTGCGCTCCCCCTGGGAGCCATCGTCATTGACCAGGAACTTAGGCACGATAAACAGGGAGATCCCCTTGACGCCGGCAGGCGCGCCCTCGATCTTCGCCAGGGTCATATGAATGATATTCTCTGTGATGCTCTGATCGCCACCGGAAATAAACATCTTCTGGCCCGTGATCCGGTAGCTGCCGTCGGCCTGTGGCACTGCCTTGGTGGTGATATCCGCCAGCGCCGAGCCCTGACCCGGCTCTGTCATCGCCATGGTACCGGCGAAGCGGCCCTCCTGCATGGGGGGAATAAATTTGGCCTTCTGCTCATCGCTGCCAAAGCTCTGGATCAGGTTAGCCGCCCCCAGGCTCAGGCAGGGATAGCCGGCGGTGGCGGTATTGGCGGCGCTGAAGTAGGCCATCGCGGCGCGCAGTATGATCTCTGGCAGCTGCATGCCGCCGTCTTCGAAGTCATAGTGGGCGGCCAGAAAGCCTGCATCGGCAAAATGATCCCAGGCCTCCTTGGTTTCCGGGATCATCTGCACCTTCTCACCGTCAAAGGTCGGCTCCTGCTCGTCCCCTTTATGGTTGTGATTGGCAAAGTATTTCTCGGCGATGGTTTTTGCCGTCTCCAGGGTGGCGTCAAACACCTCGCGGCTGTGCTCGCAATAACGGGGGCGCTGCAGTAGTCCTTCTGTGTCCAGGAATTCGTATAGCAGGAAATCCATGTCGCGGGCATTGAGTAGTGGTACTGTCATAAAGAAACTCCATTAACGGCTGCGAAAGTTGGCCTTGTGAACCGCACTCTGGCACAAAGCCCTCACGAGTGAGGGCGCTGTGGCGCGAAGGCAAGCGCTGCCCGGCCGGTATAACCTGGGTATCCTGGCCTGTGCCGATACCCGATATACTCAGTAAAATCTGTGATGAAACGGCGGCATTATCTCCGCCGTGTCATCATCCATTAGGATTAGCACGCTACATCAGTGGCAAGGCGATTTGCGATGCCTTGGCACCACCGACGCTTAAGGAGAGCTGCGCCTCGGGATAAGGCGGCGCCTCCATATTGTCTTTGTCAGCGCCCATGATGGCGACCCGCAGACGATTGCCTTTATTGATGCGATACACCACGGGCATGATGTCGAAGTTGGCTTCGACCACCTCCCCCGGCGTCAGTAGTTGCTCGTCTGCTTTTAAGGCGCGATGCCAAGGGATATCCAGGTTGTTCCAGGGTGCCTTATGCTCCTTGCGCAGAGAAAGCCTCAGATTGCCTTCTGTGATGTAGTTGGAGCGACCATCGGCCTCCACCTCTTCCAGCAGGGCATAGACATCGGCATCCGGCGTGCTGGCCGAGACGAAGAGTTTGACCAGCGGAATGCCGGCGATCACCATATCCTTCTCAAGGGGCAGCGTCGTAAAGGTCAGCGAATGGCCATCATTGGCCGCCATATCCGGATAGTTCACCTGAGTGCCAAAGTTGGAATCCCAGCGAGTTGCCGTTCCTGTGGTGGTCAGATTATTGACCTGATAGGCCAGTAACGCGCTGGCATCAGGCTGCTGAGTCGACAGAACCGGCACCTGAGTAGAAAGCAGGTGATCTGTCACCAAACCGCTCTTGGCGCTGGATTCGCCAAAATAGAAGCTGGTGCGCGGCTTGTTGAGAGGGAACTGGGACAGGGAGATCCACTGCCACTGCTCGCGCATGGTATCCACCTCAGCCACATGAATTTGCGGCTCATCCATCACGCCGTTTTTGATCCCCTTCAACCAGTAATCGAACCAGCGCTGAAACTCGGCGCCATATACCCTATCACGCTCCAGCTTTTCGGCCTGGTTATTAGTAATGTGAGACCAGGGACCAAAGGCCATCTTCTGCGGGCCGTGATAGTTTTCGAAATGCACTAAGGTGTCAGTGGTGTAGGGGTCATGCCAGGAACCGAAATGGTAGATGGCCACACCGGACTCATTGAGGGCCACGTTTATCGCAGAGGGCATATCCTTATACCAATCAAACTCGGGCGCGGTAGCGTCGCGCAGCTTCGCCGCACCAAGTGGCGTTATAGGGTCGAAGTTGGTGGCATGCTCCTTCACGGCGGCCGCCGCCAAAGTGCCATCTGTGTCGGCATCCACCGGCGTGGGCTTACGCTCCTTATCCAGGTATTGGGTGCCCTTGCCCCAACTCTCTAGCAGATCCTGACGCAATATGCCGCCACGACGAACCGCGTCATAGAGGTTAAAATAGCCGTTTTCCGGGGTGATGGCCTTAAGCGCCGGATGCTTGGTGCTGGCGGCCATGTACTGGCTAATTCCCATATAGGAGAGGCCATACATGCCAATGTTGCCGTCGCTGAACGCCTGCTTGGACAACCAGTCGATGACATCATAGGCATCGCGGGTCTCAGGCGCGCTAAATAGGCCCTGATAACGCCCGAAAGAGGCGCCGCCACCGCGCACATTTACACTCACAATCACATAGCCGTGCCTGGCGAGACGCTGCAAGATGGCATCGTCTTCTATATTGGTGACTCCCGGTTCAAACTCCCTGTGGTAGCGCGAATAGGTCCAGAGTACAGGCAGCTTTTCCTGTGTCACCACGCCCTGGTTGGCCGGACGCGAGATATCCGCCGCCAGCCGGGTACCGTCCCGTGTGGTGATATACTCAGAGCTGGTCACCCAGCCGTCGAAACGCTCCTGGGAATAGCCTTTGTAGTGGCCAAAGCTGGACACCTTCTTATGTTCCTTATGAGCCTGTTCGCTCTGCCCAGACTGGTTTGTTGCAGACTCGGCCGCGGCGATTGGCACTATGATTGGCGTGATGATTGGCGTAATAGTAACGCCTGCCGAAATCGTCAACAGGCCGGCGGCCAGCCAGCAAGCGGCGCGCTGTGGTTTTCCCCTAACTTGTTCCATGTCTCATTTCCTATCTGTTATTGATCTTATTGCGCTTACACCAACTTAAGCCATCTCCCCCCAAGGGCTATCCCTTAGCGCAGAGTTATCCCTTAGCACAGAGTTATCCCTTTCTGCCTCGCCTTCGAGGCCTGGCGATGCAGACACATCGCCAGGGAAGGAATAAAAAGCGGCTCCCTGACGACAGTGTGCAGTCTTTAAGTCAGGGACGCCGGGGAAAAGCTTTGCTTTAGTAGTTGTAAGACAGGCTTACTCCAAAGGTTCGCGGCGCGTTATATTCGCTATAGCCACTGTCCAAACCATCCAGGTAGAAGCTGGTACGATAGGTCTTATCGGTCAGGTTGCGCCCCCACAGTGCCACACTCCAATTATCATCGGGACTGAATATTTCCATTCTGGCGTTGACTAAGGTATTGCCTTTTTGCCGATAAATAGGCTCATTAGACACAGACAGCCAGTAGTCATCCTTGAAGGAGGCATCCAATTGCACGAAGCCGTCCAGGTTAGCATTCAGGTTAAAGTGATAACGGGCGATCAGGTTGCCACTGAACTTAGGCGCGTTATTGAGTTCATTGCCTTGAATGTCGATCACTTCACCGAAGATGTTGGTGATGCCGACGTCGGCAGACTCAAACTTGTTGACCCTATCCACCTCGGTATCGAGCAGGCCGATAGCGGCGCGGATCTCTAAGTCCTCGGTCGCCATCCAGCGCAGATCCAGTTCGGCGCCCTGCATGATAACGTCACCCAGGTTACGCAGGCCGTTAAAGACGCCACCGGTTGATTGATCGACCTCCTGAATAGCCGACTGGAAGTCACGGTAGTCGTAGTAGAAGGCCGCGCCGTTGAGCTGAATGCGATAGTCTTCCAGGGTCGACTTGAAGCCCAATTCGACGCCATTGTTGCGCTCCGGCTTGTAGGGGCGGATGGCATTTGGATTGGTCAGGAAGCCACCGAAGAAGCCGCCGGACTTAAAGCTGCTGCCCACACTGGCATACAACAGGGTATCCGGGGTGACCTTCCAGTCGAGGTTAACTTTCCATGACGGGTCACTCTCGTCATAGTGAGACTGATTAGCGCGTGCCAGATCGTAACGGCCGGTTACTGGGTCCCAACCAATGAAGTTGGCGCAGTAGGTGTCGCTGTCTGGGTCTGTGGTATTCAGACCATTTACGGTACAGATCCAGGTACCATCGTTGACAAACACGTCGCCGACATAATCCTTCTTCTCCTGGGTGTAACGCAGATCCACTGTGGTCGACAGGGTATCGCTGATGGCATAGGTGAGCTGGGCGTAGCCTGAGGTCACCTTAGTGTCCTGGGTATAGGCCATGGTGCCGCACCCAGGGAATTGCACCCAGTCGGCATAGACGTTGGCGGCAAAGGAGCAGTTTCTCAGGTCGTCCAGGTTATCCTCGGCATACACCAGACCCAGCATCCAGTTGAAATTGCCACCATAGTTGGACAGCAGGCGCAGCTCCTGGCTCCACGAGCTGGTATCAGAGTCATACTGGGTGACATACATCTCGTTGAGGTCACCACCATTGAGACGGTCATAGTCACGGCTGGCTTGCTCCCAGGCCTCTTGATCCTGACCAGGGCCCATGCCGACAGAGCCGACACCATTGCGATGCTTAAACTGCATCTGGGTGTAGTTAGTGATCGAGGTCAGCGAGTAATCGGAGAAATCCCAGTTCATGTTTAACGACACCGAATGGTAGGTGTCATCGTTGGGGTGCACCCTGGCATCGGCGCCGCTGTATGGGTCGCCATCGGCGCTGGCGCGGTTCATGTTGATACAGCTGGCATCCGGGATACCGGTTTGCAACACGGCGTCACAATAGGCCGGTGTACCATCCTGATTGTAGGGAATATTCATCGATGGCAAGCCGGGGAAGTCCGCCAACGGTCCCTCCCAATAGGCGTTGCTGTCTAATAACCCTGTGACCTCGGGGATCGACGCCTCTGAGGTGTCACGGCCATAGGTATATCTGAGATCTGCCGCAAAATAGTCTGTGGGTTCGAGATGCAATGTAACGCGGGCCTGCTGCTTATCTTTGCCACCCTGGTCGCGATTCAGATAGGTATTGTAGTAGTAACCGTCGCTGGTCTCTGACTGCACGGCGAGGCGCACCGCGGCGATCTCCCCCAGTGGCAGACTAGCGCCGGCGCGGATGTTGAGCGAGTTATAGTTGCCGTAATCCACCGCGACATTGGCTTCCGTAGTCTCAAGCTCTGGTCGCTTAGAGGAGAAAGAGATGGCGCCGCCGGTAGAGTTACGTCCATACAGACCGCCCTGAGGCCCCTTGAGCACCTCTACCCTATCGGTATCGAACATGGCGAAGGCGCTATAGATGCCATAGGGCTGATAGACGTCGTCAACGACCACTGCCGTGTTAGGTGTATTGTTAGTGTTGTAGTCCTGTAGACCCACACCACGGATCACGAAGATGGGGATGCCGCTATCGTCAGAGACGGCGACCTCCATGTTGGGGATAAATTCCGCCAGGGCCGATGCCTGATAGGCACCGAGATCTTCTAGCTCATCGGCTTTAAACGCGGAGATCGCGATGCCGACATCTTGCATACGTTGCACACGTTTCTGCGCCGTCACCTCGATGACTTCAAACGCGCTGGCCTTCTGATCCTGTGATTCTTCTGGCGCCTGCGCTTCTTCAGCAAAAACTTGACCTGAAATGGCCCCAAAAACGGCCATAGCCAAACAACTCAGCTTCATGTTGCTCCGACTTACTGCTGCTCGGGAGCGTAATAAGTGATTAGTTTTAATGTACTTTTCCATCATCCTATCCTTCCTTTATTACGTTTTATATTTATTAGGATGTTGGCGATGTGGAAATCAGCCGCACCTCCCTACCGAGTCCTGCACTAACTGCAATATTTATTGCCACAGCACCTATTCCCCCCGCGGTACATCAGGCCACAAACATAAGCAAAGACTGTTAGAATCGAGTATATGGAGCGAGTTACCAATTTTTAAATTTATTATAATGATTGTGTAACATTCATAATGGTGATGATGAATCATTCATCTGCCCCCATAGCTCCCCTAAAAACCCCTATCCCTTGAAGGGGCTCGTTTTTTAAGCAAACCAGACTCTGCCACACCTGGACAAACCTCATGAAAGAGAGAGGAAAACAGCCCCATGATTGGCCCAAATACCGTGCTCATCGGAGCTGTTACAAAGAGTTAAAGCCAATTCGCGCCAAACCATTGGAAATAAAAAAGGTCAAATCGAAGAGATAGAAGATACAGGTGTAAGCAGGCTTTTGACCCTCGGCGACAGGACGTCGCCGCGGAGCGTATAGGGACATATTCAGATAACATCCGTGTTTAAATGCCAGTTCGGCATCCATGCCTCTCGTTCGCGAGCGCGAAGCTGTGCTTGCACAACCCCCGCCGGACAGGCGTTAGATTGCCATGAAGCGTAAAGCTTCAAAAATCTAACCTGGCGCAATAACCGTCCAAGCTACGAGCCAAATAAGGTTAATAGGGTTAATAGGGTTAACGCTAAAACCCGAGATCCATCTGCGCCCCATGCTCCTCCTCATCCAGCCCAGCCCCCACCGCCTCACTCTCGAGTCCGACCGACACCCCCAGCAGGCGAATACCCCGCCCCGCGCGGCGCTCTAGCGCCTGTTTAAGCAGATCGTAAAACAGCTTCACCGAGACCTCGTCGCTACGCTGCTCTATGGTGGTCTGTTTGAAGTCGTCGAACTTGAGCTTAACCACCTGCTTGTGAATGCGGCGCGACTTGGCGCTGCGACTGATGCGCCCGGACAGCTCCTGGATCAGCTGAGGCATCACCGCCTGACACTGCTCATAGGTGTAGATATCTTTGGCGAGCGTGGTCTCGACACCGACAGACTTACGTTCCCTGTGGGGCGAGATGCCGCGGGGGTCTATCCCCAGCGCCCTGTCATAGAGCACGCCGCCAAACTTACCGAAGCGTTCCATCAGGCTCTGACGGCTACAGGCCTGCACGTCGGCGCAGGTAATTAATCCCATGGTTTCCAGCTTTGCCGCGGTCACCTTACCGACGCCGGGGATCTTAATCAGCGCCAGTGTCTTCACAAACTCGGGGATCATCTGCGGAGTGATCACATACTGGCCGTTGGGCTTATTGAGATCCGAGGCTATCTTGGCCAGAAACTTCACCGGCGCGATGCCGGCAGAGGCCGTGAGCCCTGTCACCTCGAAGATCTCCCGGCGAATCGCCTCGGCGATCAGTGTGGCCGAGCCCTGGTATTGGGTGCAGTCACTGACATCCAGATAGGCTTCATCCAGGGAGAGCGGCTCGATTAATTCTGTGTAGCGGGCAAACACCTCACGGATCTGCGCCGACACCTCCTTGTAGACAGACATGCGGCCGGGCACCAAGATGAGATCCGGGCAGAGCTTGAGGGCATAGGCGGAGGCCATGGCCGAGCGCACGCCAAACTTGCGCGCCTCGTAGTTACAGGTGCTGATGACGCCGCGGCGATCGCTGCGTCCACCCACGGCAATGGGCTTGCCCCTGAGCTCGGGAAAATCACGCATCTCGACCGCCGCAAAGAAGCAGTCCATGTCTACATGAATAATCTTTTTCACCTTAATACCTCCACCGCCAAGAATACTGTACATTTAAACAGTATTCAATCACTTCGCGATGAACGACAGCTATGCGTCAGACGACAGGCAGCAAAAAGCCACCCTAGGGTGGCTTTATCGCTATCTCATGGCACCGAATGGCTAATGCCTTGAGCCTTGTGCCTGGCACCTTACATACAAGGCCTTACCTCTTTCTTATATAACAGTCTCTTACATTTTAGACTGGAGGTAGTTCTGCAGGCCAATCTTGTCGATGAGGCCCAGCTGCTTCTCTAGCCAGTACATGTGATCAGACTCTGTCTCTTCCAGCAAGACCTCTAACAGCTCGCGAGAGACGTAATCTTGCTTATCCTCGCACAGGGCGATGGCTTCACGCAGGTTGGCCGCCACCTGATACTCGTAGTTGAGATCGTTCTGCAGCATCTCCTGGGGATCTTTACCTATGTTCAGCGCCTCGCGGCTAGCCACATCTGGCGTGCCCTCGAGGAACAGAATCCGCTGGACCAGCTTCTTGGCGTGTTCGCGCTCATCGTCAGACTCGTGGGAGATCCGCTCATGCAGTTCGTTAAGCCCCCAGTCTTCATACATCAAGCCGTGGACAAAGTATTGATCCATCGCCGACAACTCACCGGTGAGCAGCTTGTTGAGGGTGTCGATCACTTCCTGATTGCCTTTCATGCTTCTCTCCCTATTCAGATTTCATCTGCGACTGCAGGTAATTTTGAATGCCCGTCATCTTAATCAGATCTTGCTGCGCCTCGATCCAGTCCAGATACTCCTCCTCATCTTCGAGCAGGTCCTCGAGGATCTCGCGGCTCACATAGTCTCGCTCCGTCTCACACAGGGCGATCACGCTGCGCAGCTCGACCAGCTGCTCTTCGAGCATGGTCTTGTCACACTGCAACATCTCTTCCGGGTTCTCACCTATGCGCAGCTTCTCAAGCTGTTGCAGATTAGGCAGGCCTTCGAGAAACAGCACCCGCTCGATCAGCTTGTCGGCATGCTTCATATCTTTGATCGACTTCTTGTAGCACTTCTCATTGAGCTCTTCCAGACCCCAATTTTTGTACATGCGTGCGTGCAAGAAGTACTGGTTGATGGCCGTCAATTCGAAGGTCAGTATCTTGTTTAACTGACGAATGACGTTCGGATGACCCTTCATTTGATCTCCTTAGTAAGATTTGATCTAAATCAATATTTAAGCCTAGAGCAATTTTCTCCCAATTACAAATAAACATTAAGTTTCAATTAGTTATCAAAGAAAATCGTTTTCATTCGCGCTTTGATTACCAAGGCGATTAAAGATAATAAATCCAGAGTGTTAAGGGCGATAATAAGCGCAAGGCGCTAGGGCGGAGATGAGTCTAGGTGAAGACGAGCCAGGGTAGAGAGAAGTCTGGGTAGAGAGAAGTCTGGGTAGAGAGAAGTCTGGGTGGAAAGATGTTTTGGTAAAGAGTGATGAGAAAACAGGGGTAACAAAAAGGCCCCGAATGGGACCTTTAATAATAGCGCATAAAAGGCGCGGGCTAGATGATACGATCTTTGGCCAGCTTCTCGCGACGGGCCTCTTCTTCGGCCATCTTCGCCTTACGCTTATCGCATGGGTCGTCACAGTCACAGGCCTTCTCGATACCCAGGGCACCCAGACCACCGCAGCTGCCGGCAACCGCCTTCTGCTTCACCAGGTAGCCGATAGACATAAGAACGAAAAACAGTAGTAATACCACAAAAGCCGCTAAAAAAGTGCTCATCACTGACTCCAGATACACATAAGTTGGCTGTATCGCTTATGTGTCTAACCATTCGCTAACTAGTTGAATAGCTATTTGGCAAGCTAATCAACCGACATGCAAGACTGCATTCAAAGGTGCGCATTGCCACTATGCTTAGCGGGCCGGCGCACCGATGGACGATATTCTATCACAAACCCACGTAGGGCTTAAAGGCATCGCTATAGTAGACCTTGAAACCTTGCGCTTGCTTCTCGATCAACATGATGGCCAGATGCTCACGCTCGGCCAGCGCCAGCGAGGCCTCTGTGCCCAGCACCATCATGGCGGTGGCATAACCGTCGGCGATCATGCTCTCCTTGGCCAGCACGGTCACCGAGGCAAGCTTGTGGTCGATGGGGTAGCCATTGCGCGGGTCGATAATATGAGTGAAGCGTTGCCCCTCCTCCTCATAGTAGTTGCGATAGTCGCCAGAGGTTGCCATGGCCATATTGCCCGGCTCAATCACCTGCTGCGCCACTCGCTCATCCTCATCGGGCTGCTCTATGGCGATCACCCAAGGGCTGTCGTCCGCCTTAACGCCGAAGAGGCTGATCTCGCCGCCTATCTCCACCAGATAACCTTTAGGCTGATACTTACTCAGCAGCTTGGCCACCTTATCGACCCCAAAGCCTTTGGCGATGGAGGAAAGGTCAACATACAGGGCAGGATTGGTCTTGCTCAGCTTGAGGCCATCGACCTTGAGATACTCGATACCCGTCTTGGCCTTGGTCTCGGCGATCAGCTCGGCGCTTGGCACGCGAGTCGGACGCTTGTCGGGACCGAAGCCCCAGAGGTTTACCAGCGGCCCCAGGGTGATGTCCAGGGCGCCATCTGTCTTGCGATAGAGGTCGATCCCCGTCTGCACTACCTTGGCCGTGTCTGGCGATACCGTCAGGCTAGATTCGAGCGTCATCTGATTGAAGCGCGACAGCTCAGAGTCTTTGCGGTAGGTGGACATCTGATCGTTCACCTGCTCCAGCGCCAGGTCGATCTCCGCCTGCAGCAGCTGCTCGTCGGGCATCTGTTTATCGCCGACAAATTTGATGTGGTAGGTGGTGCCCATGGTCTGTCCAGACATAGCAATCATCTTGACAGGTTGGCTACAGGCCGAAATAAAAAAGGCTAGTCCCGCCAGGACTAACCCCTTGATAAAGGTCTTATACATATTGACCATTGTCCTTAATGATAACCCGGTAACACACTCCCTAAGGGCCTTTGGGCGCCTTAGGGAGCACGATAATCACGGCAATAATATCACAAGAATGATTGCTTAGCCGCCGAAGTCATCCAGCAGGATGTTTTCATCTTCAACGCCAAGATCTTTAAGCATACCGATAACGGCCGCGTTCATCATTGGAGGTCCACACATGTAGAACTCACAATCTTCTGGCGCATCGTGGTCACGTAGGTAGTTTTCATACAATACGTTGTGGATGAAGCCTGTGTAACCATCCCAGTTATCTTCGGGTTGCGGGTCAGACAGGGCCACGTGCCATACGAAGTTATCGTTCTCAGCCGCCAGGCCGTCGAAGTCTTCAACGTAGAACATCTCACGCTTAGAACGCGCACCGTACCAGAAGCTCATCTTACGCTTAGACTTAAGACGCTTGAGCTGGTCGAAGATGTGTGAACGCATAGGCGCCATACCTGCACCACCACCGATGAATACCATCTCGGCATCGGTATCTTTCGCGAAGAATTCACCAAATGGACCAGAGATAGTCACCTTGTCGCCCGCCTTCAGGCTCCAGATGTATGAAGACATCTTACCGCAAGGCAGTGACAGGTTACGTGGAGGCGGCGTCGCGATACGTACGTTCAGCATGATGATACCTTCCTCTTCAGGATAGTTCGCCATTGAGTACGCACGGATTGTCTCTTCATCAACCTTAGACTCTAGCTTGAAGAAGCCAAAGTGCTCCCAGTCACCACGGTATTCTGCTGGCACGTCGAAATCGGCGTACTTAACATGGTGCGCAGGTGCTTCGATCTGGATGTAACCACCGGCACGGAAAGGCACAGACTCGCCATCAGGGATAGCCAGCTTAAGCTCTTTAATGAAGGTTGCCTTGTTATCGTTAGAGATAACTTCACATTCCCACTTCTTGATACCGAAGATCTCTTCTTCCAGTTCGATCTCCATATCTGACTTAACGTTAACCTGACAAGACAGACGACAACCGTTACGGGCATCGCCCTTTGAGATATGGTCGAGTTCTGTTGGCAGAATGTCACCGCCGCCAGACTTAACGATCACCTTACACTGGCCACAAGAACCACCGCCACCACAGGCTGAAGATACGAAGATACCGTTATCAGCCAGAGCGCCCAGTAGTTTACCGCCCGCAGGTGTTTTAATTGATTTATCCGCATCATGATTGATGCCGATAGTAATATCGCCACTTGGTACCAGTTTTGATTTGGCGAACAGAATCACCAACACCAAGACCAGTACGATGGCTGTAAACATACTCACACCGAGGTATACATCGATTGGAGTAGATTCAATAATACCCATTAACTTATCCTTAAAGGTTCAAAATCAGAAGCCGTTAAGGTGTCTCTATTAAAGAGACACACCTGAGAACGACATGAAACCTAGCGCCATCAAACCCGCAGTCACGAAGGTAATACCTAGACCACGCAGACCATTAGGGACATCAGCATATTTTAACTTCTCACGGATACCGGCCAGCAGCACAATCGCAAGTGCCCAACCGATACCTGAACCTATGCCGAACACTAAACTTTCACCCAGGTTGTAGTCACGCTCAACCATGAAAGAAACCGCACCGAAAATCGCACAGTTTACTGTGATCAGCGGTAGGAAGATCCCCAGCGCGTTGTATAGCGGTGGGAAATACTTATCCAATGCCATCTCAAGGATTTGAACCAGCGCCGCGATCACACCGATGAAGGTGATGAACTTAAGGAAGCTCAGGTCCGCATCGGGTACGCCAGCCCAGGCCAAGGCGCCCGGAGCCAAAATACCCTGATAGATGATTTGGTTAACAGGTACTGAAATTGCCAATACCACGATTACGGCAACACCTAAGCCCATGGCCGTGGTGACTTTCTTAGACACAGCCAAGAAGGTACACATACCAAGGAAGAAGGATAACGCCATGTTTTCAATGAAAACAGAACGGATTAATAGACTAATATAATGTTCCATTACGCTTATCCTTTTGCTTCAACTTGCTCTGGCTTGATGGTACGGATAATCCAGATCAACGATGCAATCAGGAAGAACGCACTTGGTGGCAGCAGAAGCAGACCGTTTGGCTGATACCAACCACCCTCAGAGATCTTGCTTAGGATCTCGACACCAAATAGCGAACCGTTACCAAACAATTCACGCACGAAGCCAACTGACAACAAGATGGCACCATAACCCAGACCGTTACCGATACCGTCCATGAAGCTCATCATAGGCGGCGTCTTCATCGCGTAAGCTTCAGCGCGGCCCATTACAATACAGTTGGTGATGATCAGACCCACGAATACCGACAGCTGCTTAGCCACATCATAGGCATAAGCTTGCAGTACCTGGTCAACCACGATCACCAGTGAAGCGATAATGGTCATCTGAACGATAATACGCACACTGCTTGGAATGTGGTTACGTATCATAGAGATGAACAAGTTAGACAAGGCCGTTACGGCAGTCAGAGCTATGGTCATTACCAAGGCAGTTTCCATCTTACTGGTTACCGCCAGGGCACTACATACACCCAGGATCTGCAACGCAATCGGGTTGTTACTAATGATAGGTCCAGTCAGAACCTGTTTAAGTTCTTTTGCGTCAGCCATTAGCTCAGTCCTCCGTTGCGCGCCTTCTCAAGAAAACGTGCAAAACCTTCTTTACCCAACCAGAAATCCAGTGAGTGCTGTACACCGTTACTGGTCAGTGTTGCACCCGATAATGCGTCAACACCGTGAACGCTCTCTGCAACGGCAGGGTTCTTAGTCACTTTGATAGCCAGGTTGCCTTGGTCATCATAAAGCTTCTTACCCTTCCACTTGGCGATCCACTTAGGATTCTGAACTTCACCACCTAGGCCCGGAGTTTCACCCGAACCGGTAAAGTCGTAGTAAACCAAGCTGCGAACTGTGTTCAAGTCAGACTCAACGGCCAGGAAGGCGTACATGGTTGACCATAGGCCGTAACCTTTAACCGGAATGATCACTGTCTGTAGTGTGCCAGCGTCATCACGTACCAGGTAAACCACGCCCTTGTTCGCCACGCGCTTAACTGAAGCGATGTCGTGCTCGGGCTTGAAAGAGGTCTCTACGGTGCGAGCCGCTTTCTCTGTGTCGAATGTGTCGGCGTTGCCTTCAACCCAGTCACCAGACTTAAGGTCAACCAGCTTAGCTTCAACATACTTGTCGTAAGTCTCAAGGATCTTAGCCTTGCTGACTTCACCAGACTTAGTGTCTACCAGGCCAGCGGCTTCAAGAATGTACTTTTGCTTATCAAGCAATTTGTTTTCTTGTTGAGTTGGCTTAAGCAGTACGGCCGCAGTAGAAACGAATACCGAACAGATAAAACATAATCCAACAACAACAAACAGCGTTCTACCGAACGAATCTTTATTACTAGCCACGAGCAATCCTCCGCTTGATATTCGCTTGAACCACGAAGTGGTCGAATAGCGGCGCAAATAGGTTGGCAAACAGGATGGCCAACATCATACCTTCTGGGAAAGCAGGGTTAATGACACGGATGAATACGGCCATAGCACCAATCAAAATACCGTACGCCCACTTCGCTTGGTTGGTGAAAGACGCAGAAACTGGGTCAGTCGCCATGAACATCATACCGAAGGCAAAGCCACCCAGTACCATGTGCCAGTACCAAGGCATCGCAAACATAGGGTTGGTATCGCTACCGATAGCGTTAAGCAGCAGAGAGACGGCAATCATACCGACCATCACACCACCAACGATGCGCCATGACGCGATACGGGTATAGATGATGACCAGACCACCCAGCAGAATCGCCAGCGTAGACACTTCACCAACAGAACCTGGGATGAAACCTAGGAAGGCGTCCCACCAAGCTTGGTTAAAGCCATAATCCAGAGTGCCCTGTGCCGCTTGGCTCAGCGCCGTCGCACCAGAGAAACCGTCTGCAACCACCCAAGTGGTGTCGCCTGACATGTTTAGCGGGTAAGCGAAGAACAGGAAAGCACGACCGGCCAATGCTGGGTTAAGGAAGTTACGTCCGGTACCACCGAAGATCTCTTTCGCCACGACCACACCGAAGGTGATACCCAGCGCCACCATCCATAGTGGAATGGTTGCCGGCAGTGTCAGGGCAAACAGGATAGAGGTAACGAAGAAACCTTCGTTAACTTCGTGGCCACGTACTGTTGCAAACAGGACTTCCCAGATACCACCCACGGCGAAAGTCACCGCGTAGATAGGCAGGAACCAACAGGCGCCGTACCACATCAGGGCAGCAACACCCGAATCAGCCGTCAGCTCAGTACCGAACAGGCCAAACAATGCAGTTTGCCAGGTATCCGGCGTCGCAAAGCCAGCGAGCAAGGCATCTTGTGCCTGAAGACCCACGTTATACATACCCACGAACATCGCAGGGAATGCACAGGCCCAAACCGTAATCATCATACGCTTCAGGTCTAAGTTGTCACGCACATGGGTACGACCCTTGTTTACGTGACCTGGGGTATAAAATACCGTGTATGCCGCTTCGAACAGCGCATACCATTTCTCGTATTTCCCGCCCTTCTCAAACTGGGGTTCAATACTTTTGAAAAACTGTTTCAAGCCCATTAGCCTTCCCTCACAATCGTATCTAGGCAGTCGCGTAGGTACGACGCGTAGTCATACTTACCAGGACATACGAAAGTACATAGTGCCAAATCTTCTTCGTCTAACTCTAACGCGCCTAAGGCAGCTGCGCCGTCGGTATCGCCTGACACCAGGTCACGCAATAGCATGGTAGGAAGAATGTCGAGAGGCATAACACGCTCATAGTTGCCGATAGGCACCATGGCACGGTCAGAGCCCCCTGTGCTGGTCGTCATGTTAAACAGACGAGACGGTGACAGGTGACCCAGGAAAGCGCGCGTGATAGAGAACTTATTGGCACCAGGCATCGCCCAGCCGATAAATTCTTGTTCGCGGCCTTCTTCAAGCAGAGAAACCTGGTTAAAGAAACGTCCCAAGTAGGCGTGTGGGCCAGTGGCTGTCTTACCAGAAAGCACAGAACCTGCGATAACGCGTACATCGCCTTGGGCAGTTTCACCGGCAGTAAGCTCGGCAATAGAGGCGCCACTGTGAGTGCGTACGAGTCTAGGCTTAAGCGCCTTAGGACCCGCAATCGCAACCACGCGCTGAGAGTTTAGCTCACCAGTAGTAAATAGTTGACCGATTGCGATCACATCTTGATAGCCAACATGCCAAACGGTGCGTTTAGCCGATGCAGGCAGAACAAAATGGATATGAGTGCCAGCAAGACCCGCAGGGTGCGGACCGGCAAACTCTTCGACTTGTGCGTTGGCCGCAGGAATATCGGCTCCTGGCGCCTTACACAGATACACCTTACCTTCTGTCAATCGTGCAAGGACTCTTAAGCCATTGGCAAAGTCTTCCTTGTGCTCGTTAATGATAACGGCAGGATCGGCAGCAAGCGGTTGGGTGTCGATAGCGGTCACAAAAATACCGGCAGGCGTTGAGTCAACTGCTGGTGCTTTGCTGAAAGGACGCGTGCGCAATGCAGGCCACATACCTGATTCGATCAGGTTGTCGCGTACGAGTTGCGGCTCTAAGGTGTCTAACGCTGCGGCATCGTACTTAGCGAAAGAAACGCTGTCGTCTCCCTCAACTTCGATCACGACAGACTGAAGAACACGCTGGGCGCCCCGGTTAATTTCTGAGATGGTGCCACTGGCTAAAGCAGTATATTTAACGCCAGGATTCTTTTTGTCTTCAAAAATCACCTGACCTTTCTGCACTTTATCACCCACTTTGATCTTCATCGTGGGGCGCAGGCCAATATACTCTTCACCCAAAGTAGCTACGTGTTTAATGGCTGGGCCATTATGGATAACTTGCTCTGGTCCACCTGTTATAGGCAGGTCCAATCCTTTCTTTATTGTAATCATATCCACAAGCACTACGTTTATGAAGGAAAGATAATGCGTCGCGTTCCTGCTAAATGAGATAGATTTCAAACATCAGCTATCGCATTGAGCTAGCGCAGATTTATTACAGAAATGCGATCGCAATCACGCTGGTCGGGCGCATTTTACCGTAAATAATTGCTTATCGCCATGAAAAATACGGGTGTTTTAAAAGGGATGCGGGGATTTTTACAGTGAGGAGTAGATCACAGTTCGAGAGATTTTTATGATTTAGGTAAACGGAAATTAATTTAGCCCCCTGTCCTAGCAGGGTTATATGGATTTGCGAAGCAAAATTGCCCCCTAAAACGTGCTTTTTTTCGCCCTTTTTTAACGGATAAAAAATCGGCAAAAAGCCGGACTGTTCGACTAAAGTTTAACCACACAACCAGCCTAACTCAGGCAGAAGTTGGCGCCAATTTGACCATCACTAGCCCCATACGGACCACCGACAACCGCTAAAAAGACGATGCAGATAGCCAAAAAGCAGCCTAAGCTGCTTTTTATGACATTTTACCGCTCAGATTACCACTCAGATGACGTCAAATCCCGAGAGGGAGTTACAGACCCTTTAGGATCTCATCGCTGAGTTTAAGGTCATCATTGCGATTCACATTCACCCCGGCGGCGATGATGTTCTTGGCGATCTCCTGAGCCTGCTCCAAAGAGTGCATCTCATAGGTACCACACTGGTATTCGTTCAGCTCAGGGATCTCAGACTGCTGCTTCACCTTGAGCACATCTTCCATGGCCGCCAACCAACACTCGGCCACTTCCGCCTCTTTCGGCGTTCCGATGAGGCTCATGTAGAAACCGGTGCGACAACCCATGGGCGAGATATCGATGATCTCGACACGATCGCTGTTGAGGTGGTCACGCATAAAGCCAGCAAAGAGATGCTCTAGGGTATGAATGCCGCGCTCGCTCAGGATCTCCTTATTGGGCACGCAGAAACGCAGATCGAAGACGGTAATGGTATCGCCCTTGGGGGTGGTCATCGTCTTGGCGACACGCACGGCAGGGGCATTCATGCGGGTATGATCTACGGTGAAGCTATCGAGTAACGGCATTATTATTCTCCCAAAATGGTGATGCTCAAACTATCTATATGCCAACATGCCGAGCACCAGTATGGCGTGCGACGACAGGGTGTTCCCTTGCGCCGCGATAGACCTACACAATATGCGGTAGGTGCCGGGGAAAGTAAAGTGAACTTAGCTCAACGCCTTGAAAGCAAAAAACCACAGCGGCGTTAACCTACTGTGGTCTTCGTTTGGCGCAATCTCATGCGTCATTACGGCCAAGAAGGGCCTAGGCGCTAGTCCTTTTTAGCCTGTACGCTTTTAGCCCTTACATTTGGGCGAGTTAGGCACCTGCACCTCTTGGTCCCACTCTTCGGGGGTAAAGGTGTGCATAGACAGGGCATGGAGCCCGGCGTCGAACTGCGCCTTGAGCGCCTCGTTGACCGCGCGGTGACGGCCGATGAGACGCTGGCCCTCGAACACGGCGCTGGCGACGATCACCTTAAAATGGGTTTCGGAATTTGGCGGCACATGGTGGTTGTCGCTCTCGTTGATCACCTCAAGATGCACAGGGGCTAAGACTTGAGTGAGCGTATCGATTATCTGCTGTTTTACTGACATGGCTATCGTCTCTATCGAATAGAAAACTTAAGTGGCCGCAGAGTACTGTGAGTGGCAACAAAGATCAACTCTCCATCACCCAGACTCCGCAGGCGATCACTTAACCCACAGCCCTTGCCTCAAGCTTAGGTCAGGCTGACTCTGGCATCTTGGGAGACGTTTTCCAACAGCTCGATAACGCTGTCGCCGCTGATCTCATCGGGCACGGATACTGCCAACTTGGCCGAGAATACCGTCTGCCCCAGGGTAGAGACATGGACCCGGTTGCACTCCATCTGCTCAACCTCGAGATCCAGGTTAGAGAGGATATCGACTATCTCCCGCGTCAGCCCCGGCCTGTCTGAGCAGTCCACATTAAATCTCAAGCTGCGGGTGTGCTCACTCAAAACCTCGGCCATATCGCTGAAACTAAAGACAAGTTCGGGGAACTGCTGCACAAAATCGGCCTGCAGGTCGGCCACCTTTTCCTGAGCGATCGCCACCTTCATCATGGCGGCAAACCAGGCATCCATCTTGATCACCTTGCTGCTTAACCACTCGCCACCTGCCTCGCGGGTCAGATTAGCCATCGCCTTAACAACCCCAGGGGTAACGACACCCGTTACCGTGGTCACGAACATCTTATTCATAAGCAACTCCTTCTGGTGATTATCGGGTCCCACAGACATTGTGCGACACACCTGCTCACGATGAGAATAAAACTTTCATCCCTGCAAAGGTGAGAGCTAGCTTACACTTCCCGCCTCGGCGCGATCACTTTATCCCTGATGAAAGTGTGGAATTAAATGCCGATAGGTCAAGTTTAGCCTAGGTTGGTTCACCTTGGCCCTTTTCGGCAGCGCATGTTGCCAGCTCAACTGCATGGGCCAGTGCATGATCAACAGATCGCCGCTATTGAGCATCAGCTCGACCTTGGTCTTGCTCTGAGTATGACGCAGAAAGAAGGGACGACTGGCGCCTAATGTGACAGAAGCGATATCCGAGCCCGGGACTATCTCTGCCTCATCGTCGCTGTGCCAGCCCATGGTGTCGCTGCCATCATGATAATGGTTGACCAGCACACCATTGCTGATCAGGCCAAAGTCTCGCTGAAGTTTCTCCCGCAGGCGCAAGGCATACTTGGGCCAGGGCTCGGCGCGAATGAAGAGGCCAGAATAGAGATAATCGCAGCCATAGTCGCCAAACCATACCTGACGTCTGGGGATGGGATGGGTGCGGCCAAAGAGTGTCAGCGCTGGTCGGCTGAAGGGATAGTGCTCGGCCTCATCAAGCAAGGCGTTTTGCTGGGCCTGATTGAGATATCCCGGGATCAGGGTAATAGGCGGCCTGAGAGTCTGTTGCTTAACAGCCCCTTCATCTTTGGCCTCGTCGCCAATATCTTCAAACCCAAACCCTTGCTGTTGCATCTGTCTCTTCCTGTTCGCCTAGACACCTAACTCACACGTCGCCAGGCATATACCTCGCGGGGCAAATCTGCGATAATCGCCGCCCCAATTTTCAAAGTAGCAGCCTAGCCATGACAACTCAATTCTCCGTTGCCGATATCGAGCTGAGTCTCTCCCGTTATCCCGCCAATCAGGTCTCTAACCTGCAGGCCTGGGACGCGGCGGACGAACACCTGATAAAACACCTAATAGAGATTGAGCAGAAGGCTGATAACACCGCCGTCATCAACGACAGCTTCGGCGCCCTGTGCGCCGCCCTCACGGCCCAGGCGGCCGAATGGCCCATATGGGTCGAGACAGACGCCAAGACGAGCCAGCTAGGCACGCTGCAAAACCTCAAAGCCAATCGGCTAAGCGATAGCAATCTCACCTGGCTCAACAGCCGCGAGCTGCCGCCCCAAGGCCTAAACCTGGTGCTGATGAAGCTGCCGAAGAACCTCAACTATTTTATCCACCAGCTGCAGCGCCTGTCTCAGTCTCTGGCGCCCAACACCCCTGTGTATATCGGCGCCAAGGCAAAGTCGATCAATAAGGCGCTGCTGGAGACCATAGCTAAGTACCTAGGCCCCGCCTCGGCTAGCCTGGCCTGGAAGAAGACCCGGGTGATCACCTGTATCGCCGACGGCAAACCCAGAGCGCTACCGAGCGAGGTGAGCTGGCCGGTGAAAGAGTTTAACCTCAGCATCAGCAACCTTAGCAATGTCTTCGCCGCCAACAAGCTGGATATCGGCGCCCGCATCATGCTGGACAATCTGCCTGAAGGCCAGTTTGACACCATAGTGGATCTCGGCTGCGGCAACGGCATCCTGGGGCTGAGGGCCAAGCAGTGTTATCCGGACGCTGAGGTTCATTTCGTGGATGACTCAGAGATGGCCATCACCTCGGCGAGACAAAACTGGCAGGCGAATAAGCTCGACAATCCAGAGCAAGCCATACCTCAGGGACACTTTCACTGGGACGACTGCCTGACCCACCTGGGCGATGAGGTGAAACCGGATCTGGTGCTCTGTAACCCCCCCTTTCATCAGGGCGAGGCTATTACAGATCATATCGCCTGGCAGATGTTTCTAGATGCCTTCCACCAGCTCAGACCGGGCGGCATGTTGCAGGTGGTGGGCAATCGTCATCTGGGCTATCACGTCAAGCTCAAGCGGATCTTTAAAAACTGCGAAACGGCCGCCTCTAACGGCAAGTTTGTCATCTTGAGGGCTATCAAGTCTGCGAAAGAGCCGGTTAAACCGGCTAAAGATGTGAACGAGCCGGACCATCAAAGCTGATGGCTTGGCCTGCAGAACGAATCTGATCAGCACATGACCTGACCAGCAAACGACTTAACCAGCTAGTCACTTGACCTGCTCGCAACTTGACGTGCAGACACAAAAACAGGGCCTGGCCCCTGTTTTTTATGAGTGAAGCTTAGCGGTTAGTCAGAGACTTCTTTTCTCCCTAGATGAACAAGCGATTCTTTTATTAACCTTGCTTTTAGGAGGCAAGCTTATGCTCGGGCTCGGTATCATCAATCTCATCTTGCGGCTCGGGCGCCGCCGGCGGCGCAAACATCAGGGCAAGGCGCTGCTTAAGGCTTAACCCGGGCGCGAAAGCCTCGCTAAACATCGCCTTCCACTCGCTAAAGGTAACGACCAGGGGATTAAAGCTGTTCACCGGCTTGGTGATGCCATACTCCACCGTCTCCTCTTCCTTTACATAGGTGCCAAACAGGCGATCCCAGATGATTAGCACGCCGGCGTAGTTCTTATCTATATATTGAGGATTGCGCCCATGATGCACCCTATGGTGGGAAGGTGTATTAAACAGCCACTCCAGCGGCCCAAGGGTTTTCACTGCCTGGGTATGGACGAAAAACTGCAGTCCCAAGTTAAGCAATACGGCAAACACCACCCAGTTAGGATCGAAGCCGACGACCACCAGCGGCAACCAGAAGATCCACATGCCGGCTAAGGGGTACATCAGGCTCTGCCTGAAGGCGGTACTGAAGTTCATTCGCTCCGAGCTATGGTGCGCCACGTGGGCCGCCCACATCCAGCGCACCCTGTGGCTGGCGCGGTGGAACCAGTAGTAGCAAAAGTCCTGGGCGATGATAAGCGCGATAAAGCTGCCCAGTCCCATCTGAATATCTAGCAGGCGCCAGTCGAACGCCCACAGATATAATTTGGCTATTAATAGCCCGGTGAGAATATCCGCTCCCTGATGCAGGCCCGCCAGGGTAAAGTTACACAGCACCTCGGGCAGATAATAGCGGGCATTATCGGGCAGACGGCCACGACGGTCCCCCAGATACCACTCGGCCAGGATACAGACAAAAAACAGCGGCGCCAGCACCAGTAACAGCACTTCGGGGTGCGTGATGAGTGAATTAAAATCCATCTAATTATTCCTTTATATTCCCTAAGTTATTTCCTAAGTTATTTCCTAAGCATGCCCTACCAGCGGGCAAAGTCCCTACCAGCGGGCAAAGTGATCTTCGGTTAAGCCAAGCAGATTATCGATACGATGAGTACGTCCCAGGCCGTCGCGGATCTCGCCGTCGAAATAGCCCAGATACTGCCTGAAGTTGCTCTTTAGCAACCAGAGATTGAGCTTCTCCTGGCGGCGATTCAGCGGGCGGAAGTTGAGCGCCACCCGGCCGTCCTGGGAGCTTATCTGCCAGCTGGCATCATCAGCGGATTCGGGCGCGCGGCTAAAGGCAAAATGCACAGGTCCAAGCAGATGACGCTCGCCGTTGACCCAAAACACATTCTCGTTGCAGCCGGTCTCATTCACCCCCGCCGCCAGGTTGAGGCCGAGCAAATCATCGCCCTGATAGCCATTGATACTGGCCCAGCGCCAGCTGGTCTCACGGCGCATATAACCGGCGGAAAAATCATAGCCCGCCAAGGCGCGGTTGAGGGGCTGTGGCTCGTGATGAATGGTGAGGCTGCCGCCTACCTTGAGGCCGTTGTGCTTCTGAGTATAGGTCCAGCCGCTATAACCTGTCGGGTTACACATGGCCATGGGCAAGCTAAGGGGCATAGGTGTAAGCGCCAACTCGGCCTTGATCTGCGCCGTGTCGATGTTGAGCTGCCAAACCCCCTCGACGATCTCTATGGTCACCCTACCCTTGCCACTGGCGAGCTGCGCCCTGCCGGCCCAAGGGGAATCTGCCAGTTGGCAGCCCATGGCCAGGGGCTTGAGCCAGGTGGTTTCCACCAGCTGATTGGCCTTGATGTCATAGAGGTAACAGAAACCTGTACCGGCGTAGCGGATATCGGCGATGGCGACCCCAATCACATACCTTGGCGTCACCACAGAGACAAACTGGAACTGCTTGAAATGAAAATGCCGCGCGAGATGACTGGCAGGCTTGTCCATCACATTGGTATAGCGAAAGTGCTCCAGGCCAAAGGATTTGACCGGGCCATCGAAGTGACCATATTGCACCTGGCCCGAGTTTGAGATCAGGCTATCCGGCGCCCCCAGGGTCTGCACCGCGCTGGGTTGAATATCCATCTTCATTGCTTGTTATCTTTCTTCTCTTTGTTATCGTTCTTATCGGGCTGACGGCCATTTGACCGCACCTTTTTAGTGGAATTTTTACTCTAACGCTTTCTGGTTTAAGTTAAAACCCCGGCGAGCAACAAAGCCTTAACAAACAGGTCTCCCACTGGCATCCAATGAAGATTCTGGTATGCTGATGCCACCTTTTTACAGCATGATTTTCCGCTATGAAACGATTTATTCCCATCATCGCCTGTGCTGGCCTGCTATTTGGCTGCGCCTCTCATACGCCGACCCATATGGCGCTCAATCCGCAGTTGCCTGCGATTGAATCCCAAGGGGTCCCGGCCAAGCCCGTCGCCATCGAGATGATAGACACCCGCTCAGCAAACTTCATTGCCCGCTTTAATAATGAAGGGGATGCCGCCAGGCTGGTGAGCCCATCTGAGTCACCCCGTCGTCAGCTGGAGCAAGTGTTTCGCGACGGCTTTACCAAGGCGGGATATCGCATCGATCCTAGCTCGGTGAACCATATGCAGCTGCAACTGGAAAAGCTGCTGACCGATGTCAGCGACACCACCTTCGGCTATCAGGCGACCAACGATATCATCATCAATGTGATCGCCAGCAACGAAAGCAAGACCTTTACTAAGCGCTATACCGCCCGTAACCTGGTGTCGGGCCCCTTTAGCGCAGACTTTGCGACCCTGGAGCTGTCGGTCAACGATCTGCTCGGCGATCTGACCGCAAAGATCATCAACGACCCCGAACTCAACCAGTTCATCCAACAATAACTAAGATAAGGAAGTTCACATGAGAATCTGGCTTGGCGCCCTACTATTACTCGCTTTTTCCAGCCTAGCGCAGGCACTGGACATTCAGAGCGACACCATCTATCCCAAGGTCAAACTGGAAACCACCATGGGTAATATAGTGGTCGAGCTGGATCGTAAGCGTGCCCCCATCACGGTAGATAACTTTCTCACCTATGTGGTCAAAGGCCACTACGACAACACCCTGTTTCACCGCATCATCCCAGGTTTCGTGGTTCAGGGCGGCGGCCTCAATCCCAAGCTGGAAGAGAAGCCCTATGGCAAGCCTATCGTTAACGAGTCGGGCAATGGCCTGAGCAACGGCCTGGGCACCATCGCCATGGCTCGCGAAGACGATCCTCACTCGGCCACCGCGCAATTTTACTTTAACGTAGGTGACAATAAGCGTCTTGACCCCTCTAAGCGTCGCTGGGGTTATGCCGTCTTCGGTGAAGTCACCGAGGGGATGGAAGTGCTGGAAGCCATGGCCGAGGTAGAGACGCAGATCAATACCAAGCTGGGCTGGCCCGACTTCCCGGTGCAGCCGATCATCCTCAAGAAGGCGACCCTGCTACCGAGACAGTAAATCGTGTCTGCAGGTTTGAGAACCTATTCTGCTAGTTTAAGAAAACTATAAGACTTTGCATTCATTCAAAATTAATGGCACTTTAATTCAAGATTGATGTTTCTTTCATTAAAGTGCCATAAATCAGAACATTAAATTTTTTATCTCAGACAACTGGCGTTCAATCCACTGGCTATACTTAGGCCTGTAGTAGCAAGGAGGCGGACGATGACACCCAATGAGTTCATCGATAATAAAGCGCCCCAGCTGGCTCAATATGGAAAAGCGTTTTTAAATAATCAACTCGATTTCAATGAGATCCAGCTTTACTTATGGGACACCCTAGAAGAGTGGGCACAGTTCAATCATCAGGGTGATGCGCAAACCGATATCGAGCGAGTGTTTTGGCACTTGATACACGCCTTCGACAGGTGGCCCGACTGGACCATACGGGGCAATCAGTTCTTGCGAAAGCAGATTGACGATTGCTGCGATTTTCTCAGTCTCGGTGGCACCTGCCCAAGTTGTTGTATCGGTACCAGACCAAGCTCAATGTCATAGCAACTATCTTTATTAAGATAATTCGAAAAAAAGCCAAGCTCAGTCTTTCCGGACTGGGCTTTTTTCATGACGGATTTTTCACTTTTTATTTGCGGCTCCAGCGTTTAAGCTAACCCCACCTAGCCTGACAACGCCGACTGCTATTTTGATTGCATCCCGAGTTTCCCGATTGCGAGACGCCCTCACCATCTATTTTCACAAGCGGGTATTGATCCTGCTGTTTCTCGGCTTCTCCGCCGGTCTGCCCTTGATGCTGGTGTTCTCAACCCTCTCCTTTTGGCTAAGGGAAGCAGGCATAGATCGCACCGCCATCGGCTACTTCAGCTGGATAGCCCTCGCCTATGGCTTTAAGTGGGCCTGGTCGCCTCTGGTAGATCGCATGTCGCTGCCCTTCTTAACCAGAATATTGGGACGGCGCCGCGGCTGGATGCTCTTCGCACAAATGCTGTTAGTGCTCGCCATTTTAGGCATGAGCCAGAGTGACCCCTTGGCCGACCTGGAGCGCCTGGCGCTGTTCGCCCTCATGGTGGCCTTCGCCTCGGCCACCCAAGACATTGTGATCGACGCCTTTCGCATCGAATCGGCGCCGCAGAAGATGCAGGCCGCCCTCGCAGCCGCCTATCAGGTGGGCTATCGCAGCGCCATGATTGTCGCCACAGCCGGCGCCCTGACCATTGCCGCCTGGGTCGACCCCAATAGCGAGACCTATGATCTCACCTCCTGGCAGACTGCCTACCTGGTGATGGCGGGCCTGATGTTTATCGGTATCTTCACCACCCTACTGAGCAGCGAGCCCAAGGTCGAGGCTAAGGAGGCGGACCAGATAGAATCAGACCTGAAGCAGAGCCTATCAGAGCGCTACCCCAGGCCCGTGGCTGCGGCGGCCTCCTGGCTCTATACCGCTAGCATACTGCCCTTCATCGATTTCTTTAAACGTTACGGCCGCAGCGCCATACTGATCCTGCTGTTGATCTCCTGCTACCGGATCTCGGATATCGTCATGGGGATCATGGCCAACGTCTTCTATGTGGACATGGGCTTCTCTAAGACGGAGATAGCCACCCTCAGTAAGGTGTATGGCTTAATCATGACCCTGGTGGGCGCTGGCGCCGGCGGCATGCTGCTGGCCCGCTACGGCACCATGAAGATCCTCTTCTTAGGCGCCTTCATGGTGGCGGTCACCAACCTACTCTTCGCCTATCAGGCGATGATCGGCTACAACCTAGAGCTATTGACTGTGGTGATCTCCATCGACAACTTCAGCGCCGGAGTCGCCACCGCCGCCTTTATCGCCTATCTCTCCAGCCTGACCAGCAGCGGCTACAGCGCCACCCAATATGCCCTGCTCTCCTCCATCATGCTGCTGTTTCCCAAGTTTGTGGCGGGCTTCTCGGGCCAATATATCGATGCCTACGGCTATGTGAACTTCTTCGTTGCCGCCAGCGTCATCGGCTTCCCTGTGCTGGGGCTGATTGTCTTGGTACAGAAATACGCCCCCCATCCCAACGGCGACGAGCAGGCCGAGCCCCTGAACTCGCCAGATGTGCAGCAGGCGAGAGACCAGTAAGCGAGAGACAAATAAGTAGCCAACGCCCACTCGTCTCGATAACAGGCAATAAAAAGCCCCGCTCATCGGCGGGGCTTTTTAATCAGAGCTTAACGCTCATTAACCTGAAATAGACGAGAATTAGTCTCTGAAGTTATTGAACTGGAACGGCTGGCCCAGATCCGATTCGCGGGCAATCGCCATCACCGCCTGTAGATCGTCACGCTTCTTGCCGGTCACTCGAATCGAGTCGCCCTGAATCGCCGCCTGCACCTTAAGCTTGCTGTCTTTAATCAGCTTCACCAGCTTCTTGGCCACCAGGCTGTCGATCCCCTCTTTAAAGGTCACCTTGAGCGAGAAGGTCTTGCCGCTGTGAATCGCCTTCTCGGCAACGTCCATAGAGGCTGGGTCCACGTTACGCTTGCTCAGCTGGTTGCGCAGCATGTCGACCATCTGCTGGCACTGAAAATCAGACTCAGATGACAGGGTCACCTGATGATCTTTATAGGAGACTTCGCTCTCGACACCGCGAAAATCGAAACGGCTATCCAGTTCGCGGCGCGTATTGTCTACGGCGTTACGCAGTTCAACTTCGTTCACTTCCGATACGATATCCATCGAAGGCATATTTATCATCCTCTATTAGGGCCTGTTGATCTTTGCTGTTTGTTTTTGCAGCAGTTTGCAGGTGATTTATACAAGGCAGAGCCTGTGTCGTGTAGTATTCTACACAAACGGGCGATAACGCTGTAGAAATGGCCTACAAACGCTGCCCAACGGGTTCATCTAAACGCACACCGCGCTTTGTTGTTCGCCATTCACATAGAGCAACTATGCTTCATGGTTCTCGCCTCGCGCAAAACGCGTTTAGAATGAACAAAAATTAAACTTAAAAGTTCAACAGGCCCTAGCTACTTTATCTGCCCGCTAGTTTACCCGCTCGGGCCTGTGAGCGCCAAAAATTCTTAATGTTACAACAGGCGTTTCTTAATGACTTTAAGATGACATTTTCCTATGATTGGGCAAAACCACTCAACCTAAGCGATCCGTGAATTCTCGAAAAACCTTTTTTAAGATAGCGCTTCTTCTTGCCATCATAGTGATCAGTTACCTGGTATTCTCCCGCCCTAACTACCCACAAGTGATCCCGCACATGGATAAGCTTGGCCATCTGGGCAGCTTCTTCTGCCTGGCGCTATTAACCCATCTCGCCTTCGAACCTAAGTGGTACAGCCTGGCAGGCATACTGGCCGGCTATGCCCTCTTCATCGAACTGGTACAGTCGCGCCTGCCCTATCGCAGCGCCTCTAGCGCCGATTTCATCGCCGACATGGTGGGTGTGCTGCTGTTCTATTTCGGCCTCTGGCTCTACCGCCGCTATATTAAAGCCGCCGTGATCGGTAAAACCCGGGCTAAGACCCAGTCATGACGACAAGTGATATGACTCATACGGGTAAGATAGTGATCCTGGGCGCAGGCGCCATAGGTCAGCTGCTCTTCCAGCAGCTATCAGCCTATGGACTCTCGCCCGCGCTGCTTGGTAGAGACGCAAGCGCGGATAGCCAGACGCTGGAATTTACCAATCTCGATGGCGAGACAGTTACACGCCAGGCGAAGTTTATCGACAAATCGATGCTGGCCAACTGCGAGCTGCTGATCGTCTGCGTCAAGGCCTACCAAGTCGAGACGGCCCTGCTGCCACTATTAGATGCCCTCCCGACAGATGCCCACATCCTCTTGCTGCACAATGGCCTAGGCCCTCACCTTAGCGTGGCGCCCCATCTAGCTGGTCGTGGCCTAAGCCTGGGGACCACCTCCCAAGGCGCCCTGAAACAGGGGAGGTGGCAGATCAGACAAACCGGATCCGGGCTGACACAAGTTGGTCACGCCCAGGGACCAAGGCTTGCGGACAATCTACGCCGGGCGCTGCTTGGGGCGATTCACAACAGCGAGTGGTGCGAGCCCATTCTGCCCATGCTGTGGCAGAAACTCGCCATCAATATCGCCATCAACCCGCTGACCGCCATCAACGATTGCCGCAACGGCAAGCTGGCCGGTGCTAAATTTACGCCGACCATACATGCACTTGTCCAGGAGGTAGTTAGCGTGGCAAACGCCGATGGGATAGCACTTAACCAAACGCAGCTGACCGAGCGGGTCTATCAGGTGATCCAGCTTACTGCTAGTAATTACTCCTCCATGCATCAGGATATCCACCATGGCCGCCAGACGGAGATCGAAGCGATCACCGGCTACCTACTGAGCCGCGCCGCCGAGCACGGCATAGCCACACCAGCCAACCAGGCCCTCTACCACCAGCTAAAATCCCTTGAGCAGGGCAGCTAACGCCATACACTAGCCTGCACATTAGCCAACTCGCTAACCAACTCTCTAGTCAGCTCTCTAACCAACTCTCTAGCCATACCGGGCAGGACAATTTCTGCCCCACCTCGACATAAGCGTCTAGAATTATTCTTAAAAGGCGCGTGGCTCGAGGTGATCGATGAAACGAGAGCAGTGGAACTCTAGGGTAGGTTTTATTTTGGCGGCGGTCGGCTCGGCCATCGGCCTGGGCAACATCTGGCGGTTCCCCTACATGGCCTATGACAACGGTGGCGGCGCCTTCTTCATCCCCTATCTATTCGCTATGATCACCGCCGGCATCCCCTTTATGATCATGGAATTTAGCCTGGGCCATAAGATAAAGAAGACCTCACCGCGCATCTTCGCCCAGCTCGGCCACACCCTCGGCTTCAGACTCGAATGGCTCGGCTGGTTTCAGGTGTTTATCGCCGCGGTGATCGCCGTCTATTATGTGGCCATCATAGGCTGGACCCTCTCCTATCTCGGCTTTTCCTTCAGCCAAGCCTGGGGAGACAATCCCAATGACTTCTTCTTCAATCATTACCTTAAACTCGGCAACAACTCCCCCTCCCACCTGGGCGAGTTTCAAATCGGCATAGCGATCGCCATGAGCATCGCCTGGCTGATGACCTTCATGGCGGTCTTTACCGGAGTCAAAGGAGGGATCGAACGTGCCAACAAGATCATGATGCCCATGCTGTTTATCATGGTGCTGGTCCTTATCGGCCGCATCCTGTTTCTGCCCGGTGCCCTGTCTGGGCTCAACTACCTGTTCGAGCCCGACTTTAGCCGCCTGCTGGATGCCCAGGTCTGGTCCGCCGCCTACGGCCAGATCTTCTTCACCCTCAGCGTCGGCTTCGCCATCATGCTCGCCTATTCCAGCTACCTGCCGAGCAAGGCGGATATCAACAACAACGCTTTCATGACGGTATTGATCAACTGCGGCTTCTCGATTCTGGCGGGGATTCTGATCTTCGGTGTGCTCGGCTATATGGCAGAGGAACAGATGAAACCGCTGACCGAGGTAGTCAGCTCGGGCATAGGCCTGGCATTTGTCACCATACCCACGGCCATCAACCTGATGCCGGCGCCCTATATTCTCGGCCCCCTCTTCTTCATCGCCCTGGTGATCGCCGGATTAAGCTCCCACATCTCCATTATAGAGGCGGTGACCAGTGCGGTGATCGACAAGTTTCATGTGCGCCGCAAGCCCGCAGCCGTGTTGGTGTGTAGCCTGGGCTATCTAGTCTCCATGGCTTTTGCCACCAATGGTGGCCTACTGCTGCTGGATCTGGTGGACTACTTCATCAACAACATCGCCTTGCTGCTCAGCTGTCTGCTGGAACTGGTGATCATCACTTGGCTGCTCAAGGTGACAGTGATCCACCAGCATGCCAATGAAAATTCGGAGTTTAGGGTCGGCGGCTGGTTTGTGATCTGCCTGCGCTTCATCAGCCCGGCGATTCTGGCCACCATACTGGCGAAGAACCTCTACAACACCTTAGTCAACGGCTATGGCGACTACCCCATTGCCGATCAGCTCTTCTTAGGCTGGGGCCTGGTGGGCACCATGCTCTTCTTTGCCGTGCTGATCAACTTCACCAGCAAGTCGCCTGGCTATCCAGACCAACATCCAGGAGGTAAAACATGAGTCACAGCGCCCTTATCATGATGCTGTTTGCATTGACGCTGACCTGGGGCGGCGCCGCCTTGTGTATCGCCATCGCCATCAAACGCAAACAAAAAGAGGAGGCCGACGATTAGCCGGCCCCCTATTACTCATTCAATAAGAGTCAGTTCAAGCAGATCAGCCCAACTGACCTATCTGCTGCAGGCTGAAGGCGGTCAGAGGGTCTATCTCCTTGACCAGCTCCTCAATCTTGATGATCGCCTCCAGTGACCCGCTGTCTTTACGGTAGGAGAGATAGATGGGACGATTCCAGGGCTCCACCCCTTCTACCCGATAGAGCTGCTTAGATTGCAGAAACGGCTCGACTATCGACAGCGGCAGATAGGCCGCTCCCGCCTTATCCAGAATAAAGTCCAGGGCGATACGCCCGGTGGAGGTACGCAGATAAGGTGGCGGCATACGATAGTGGCGCTCGGCGTGCTCGGAGGCGAAACGTGTGCCCCAATCCACATAAACATACTTATCGCTCAGCGCCTCGCTCTGATCGCAGGGGCGAGTCGAGACCAACACCAGGATAAGGTCGGCCACCTGCTTACACACCAGCTCCTCGGACTTAAGCGGATCGAAGGCGAAGGCCATGTCTAGGGTTCGCTCCAGCAGATTACGGTTGAGCTGCTCGCGACTCAGCGCCTCGGCCAGGAAGCCATAGCCGCCGAAGGCATCTGTCACCTTACTCAGGCAGTGCTGCAGATAGGCATCCCAGATATTGGGCGTCCCCGCCATGGTCAGCTGCAACGCCTTATGGTTGGTCAGGGCCAACTCGTTCTTCGCCTGCTCCAGGGTACTCACCATCACCTCGGCATAGGGCACCAGACGCTCACCCGAGGTGGTGAGTTGAATGCTATTGCGATTGCGCACAAACAGGGCGGAGTCGAAGAAGGACTCCAGCTGCTTAATACGGGCGCTCACGGCCGCCTGAGTGATATAGAGATTCTCCGCCGCACGGCCGAAATGCCGGGTTCTGGCCACCTCTAAAAAGGTCTTAAATACTTTGACGTCCATTTTATTCTCTCAGTCAATTTCACCGAGAGAATAACAACTAATCCTAATGGTGACGATAAAAAAGTTTTGTTTCTCTTTTAACGACAAAAATCATAATTTCGCGATCGAAAAACCCTGTAGTTACAGCGTTGCTATCACAGTGAGAGGTTGTTATGTCAGAAGATTCATTTCGTTTTGGTCAAAAGCGTTTTTTTGATGACAAAAACTTTCCCCGCGGCTTCAGTAAGTCCGGAGAGTTCACCTTGTCTGAAGCTGAATTGTTGAGCCTATATGGCGATACTATGCAGGCCTTTGAAGCAGGCGATCTTGAGCCTGAAACTGCAGAGGAAAAACACTTTGTTAAGGTACTAAAACACCCCAACAAGGCTAATACCAAGCTTGAGCATGTATGGTTGAAATACACTAAGCTTACCCGCGAACCAAAAAAGTTCCACACCCTAAACAGCACGAGTAACAAGCGTGTTGAACAGTATGAATATGTGGAATCTCCCCCAGAAGATGAGGTTGCTTAAAGAATGCACATCTGTTTTTTGATGTACCCGTGGGAGCGTATCGATCCTGAAACCGATACCACCCTGAGATTAGTTCATGAGTGCGCGCAGCGTGGTCATACCGTTGCCATCACCACAACCAGTGGGCTGACCATTCGTGACAGTAGTGTCTACGGGTTTTGTCAAATCATCAAGAAAGGGATGAAAATATCGGACAACATTCCCCGCTTTTACCGCTCCGCCGAATTTCATAAGGCGCGCCTGCCCATGGCCGGCTTCGACTGCATCTTTATGCGCGCCAATCCGCCGCTGGATAACCTGGCGCTTAACTTCCTGGATTCGGTAAAGGGTGACACCCTGATCATCAACGATCTAGAAGGGTTAAGAGTCGCTAACAACAAACTCTACACCGCCAGCATGAGCGGTGCGGCAAGCCAGTACATTCCAGCCACCCACGTGTCGAAGAATCGCGACTATCTGCAACGAGTGCTGGAAGAGAGCGAAAGCGATAAGATGATCCTCAAGCCGCTCAACGGATTCGGCGGTCATGGCGTTATCGTGATCGAAAAGAGCGCTCGCCAAAACTTCAGCTCGCTGCTGGACTTCTATATCGGCACCGACGAGCAGAGCAACTATGTGATCTTGCAAGATTACATCGAAGGCGCCGAGGAAGGCGACAAGCGTATCCTGATGCTCAACGGCGAGCCTATTGGCGCCATGCGCCGCGTACCCGCCTCTGGCGAGTTCAGATCTAACGTCCATGCCGGCGGCAGTGTGGTCAGACACACAATCACACGTGAAGAGCGCGAGCTGTGCGCCGCCATCGGCCCAAAGCTGGTGCGCGACGGTCTCTACTTCACCGGTCTGGATGTGATCGGCAACAAGCTGGTCGAGGTTAACGTCCTCAGCCCGGGCGGCATCACCCGTATCAACAAGCTTAACCGCGTCCGCCTGCAGAAGCAGGTGATCGATTTCGCCGAAAACATCATCAACTCCAAAGAGCTATTGGTGCAACGTAAGAGTGCATATCGTCAAGCGGTAGAAAATGCAAATCTATAGTCTCGATCAGATGCTCTCCCTGATTA
Organism: Shewanella sp. KCT; assembly: GCF_007636505.1. Taxonomy (NCBI): domain Bacteria; kingdom Pseudomonadati; phylum Pseudomonadota; class Gammaproteobacteria; order Alteromonadales; family Shewanellaceae; genus Shewanella; species Shewanella sp. KCT. Next base: position 94,718 of record NZ_LVDJ01000011.1, on the reverse strand, counting down.
AACGCGGGGAGACATTCTCAGGCCAGCTGGCCTCCTCCGGCTGTGTGATCACCATCCAAGAGTATCTGCCCGTAGTGTGCACCGCGATTCACGCGGGGCACAACCTGCGCCCAGAGCTGATCAAATTATGTCAGCTGAGCGCAGAGGAGCGTTACTTCGAGGAAGATCCCTTCACCGACGAGGTGATCGCCTCCCAGCCCATTACCCTGGCGGGCAGCGATTCGCGCTTTGAGTACGATCTCAATCGCCCTAAGAGCCTGAGTACCTATTACAAGTCCGCCTGGATGAAGCAAGTGTGGCGCAAGCCGCTAAGCGCCAAACAGCGCGCCATCAGCCACGCCAAACACCAGGATTTCTATCGACTCTACGAGGCCTTAATCGCCAAGTTAGAGAGCATGTTCGGCATGGTGATCGTGTTCGACCTGCACTCCTACAACTACAAGCGTATCGAGAAGGCGACGCCGGTGTTTAACATAGGCACCTCACAGATCGATATGGAGCGCTGGGGCACCGTGGTCCACAAGTTCCAACGTGAACTCAAGACCATCACCCTGCCCAACGTAGAGGTGGACGCCGAGCTGGACGTGGCCTTCGAGGGCCGCGGCTACCTGATCGCCCACACCAACGCCCGCTTCGACCGCACCTTAGTGCTGCCGACGGAGATCAAGAAGGTATTCATGGATGAGTTGACCGGCGAGGTCTACCCCATAGTGCTGGACGATCTCAAACTGGGCCTGAAGAACGCCTTTAGCGCCACCAGCGCCTACTTCCAGCGTAAGCTCAATCGCCAGAGCAAGACCCGTAGCGCCGACATGCTCAGCAGCGCCATCGAGCCCGAGGTGCTGGAGATAGACGCCGCCCTGTTCCGCTTGGCACAGAAGGTCGACACGCTGAAGTATGTCAACCCGACCAACCTGGCGGCCGAGCGTCGACGCTTCATGAAGGCGCCGAGTCGTTTCAAGCCAAATTTTGCCTATCGTCAGCTCCCTATCGATGCCAACGAGTTCAAGTATCGTCTCTATCGTCTGCCCATAGACAATATTGCCGATCCCGCGCTCAAGCAGCTCTATAAGGATATCGTTAACAAGCTGGGCGAACAGATAGATCTCCTGACCAGTGTCGGTCAGGAAGGCTTCGTCTACAACTCGCTGCGTTACCATGGCCGCCCGGATAAGAGCGCCATCGCCAACGCCAAGTTCCTGCTGTACGCCAAGGAGATCCCCGAAGAGAGAGGGGAAAGCCTGGATGCCCATCAGGTGTGCGAGATGATGAAGCAGAGCGCCGAGCAGTGGCAGATGCGCTGTAAGATTGGCCTCAGCGGCGCCATCGTTGCCCGCGCCATGGTCAGCTCAAATCCGGCGCAGCTGGCGATCAGCACCCATGCCCAGTTCCATGAGAGCGAGGTGCAGCGGCTGATCCAGCATGAGCTTGGGGTGCATATGGCTACCACGCTCAACGCCAAACAGCAGTCGCTTAAGGTGTTGCGTCTGGGGCTGCCCGGCTCTACCTATACCCAGGAAGGCCTGGCGATTCTGGCCGAGCTTAAGGCGGGCTTCATGGCCCACTCACGCCTCAACACCCTGGCGGCGCGCGTGCTGGCAGTAGACTCAATGCTCAAAGAGCAGGACTTCTATCTCACCTACAGCTATCTCATCGATGAACTGGAGATGGACAAGGATGATGCCTTCGTGACCACGGCCCGCGTCTATCGCGGCGGCGGCTTCACTAAGGACCACCTCTACCTGAGCGGCTTCCTGGATATGTTACACCTCTCCAAGACCCGCAGCCTGGACAACCTGCTCGTGGGTAAGACCAGCGTGCAATACCTGGATCTGCTCGATGAGTTGGTGCAGCGCGACTGGCTGGTTCCGCCTAAGTACAACGTCATCCCGACCAGTAACTTAGAAGAGAGCCCTAGCCTCAACTACCTGATCGAGAGCCTGCGCAGCTTAGCGACCCCTTTCTAAGTCGCTCGTCATGGCGGCAAGGTAACTCCCTGCCGTCATGACGCTTACTTATCCTCTGCTCTCTTTTCTCTTTTCTCTTTTCTCTTTTCTCTCAATGCTCAGTTTTCACGTCTCACATCACCCGTTCTTATCCCCTGACAAGCACTGTGAACAAGTGCTACAACAACTGCTGCAAGAAGCAGCCCAAAATAAGCAGAGTGTGAGGTAGCAAACTTTGCAAGCACTCGGATTTGCCTTAGGCTAGAGCTTTCTCCCAAAGATGCATAATTCCATGCTAAAACATCTATTTCCCAGTAGCGTCAAGGGCGCCCTGCTCCTCTATGGCCTGCTGCTTACCCTGGTGCTTATCTCGGTTCACCTTATCGATCGCCAGCTGGCGGATCTGATGCACGCCCAGCAGCTGTCACACCCCGCACTAAAGCTTCTGAGTAAGACGCCCTTGCTACTGGAGTTTCTGGCAGGGCTGACCATCTTCGCCTGCATCAGCGAGCGCTTTCGCACCAGGTTCCAGGCCCTGGCCATTGAGTTGGTGCTCACCCTGGCCCTGGCCTTCTCGATTCGCTGGGTCGCCAAACTGCTCTTTGGCCGCACCTGGCCTGAGAGCTGGATAAGTTTAGGCGATGGCCATAATCCCTCCTGGGTAGCCGATCGTATTGAGGCGTTTCATCCTTTTGCCCAGGGACTCGCCTATGATTCCTTCCCCTCGGGACATGCCCTGCTGACCTTCGCCCTCGCCTTCACCTTCTGGCGCCACACGCCTAAGCTGTTGCCCCTCTGGCTTGGCTGCATGCTTGCCGTCATCAGCGGACAGTTGAGCCTCAACTATCACTTTCTCGGGGATCTGCTGGCTGGGGCTAGCTTTGGTCTGCTGGCCAGCCAATTGGCGCTGACGCTACACAACTCCCTCAAGGGACGAATGGCAAGCTTGACCTAGAACAGGTGCGCCGCAATCTATGTAAAAAAAACGTTAAACCATCCTGTATTTATTGGTAAAAAAGGCGTAATTTTAAGGATGTCGCCGCATTTTATTCTACTATTGTCTAAGGCCTCAGCCTTAATTCGAGACGGAAAAAAACTATGAGAGAAGTTAATTTTCGCACCATAGACAAACTCTTCATCAAGATGTCTATTAACGATAAATTTTGGGTCATTGGGGCGCTGTTTTTCATCGCCATCACCTGCATCGGCGTCAGCCGCTATCAAGGCAGCATAGATGCCATAGAGCAAGCCTCGATGACGGCGCTGGAAGGTGAGCTATCGGGCATGGTGCGCGCCCTGGAAACCAGCGGCCAGACCGATAAGTTTGCCAGCCTGAATATCCAGCCCAGCGGCCAGGCAAGCTCAAGCCGCAGCCAAGACAGCGTCACCGCCGTGGTGCGCAGCGCCGCGGGGCAAAACCTGTCGCTGACGCAGAATGTCGCCAGCCACGAGCGCGACGCCAAACAATCGGCCCTCTACAGCCTGCTGCTCACCTATCTCTGGTTACTGCCGTTTGCCGTCCTGCTCTACTGGAACGCCACCTTCATCGGCGGCGCCCTCTGGGTGCTATGGACCACCACCAAGAATATCGCCAAGGGTGACCTCACCTCACGCCTGGGCTTTCACCCGGGTCGCGACGAATTTGGCACCATAGGCTGTGCCCTGGACAACGCCATGGACACGCTCACCGAGCTTGTGGTCACGGTGAAAGATAATGCCGAAACCCTGCATCACACCGCCAGCTCCTTCGCCTCGGAGAATCAGGAGAGCGAGCGCCAGATAGAGCAGCAATACCTCTCTCTCGACTCGGTCGCCACCGCCATGGAGGAGATGACGGCCTCAGCCGGTGAGGTGTCGAACATATCCAACAGCTCGGTGGAGAAAGTGGAGCAAAACTCACAGTCAATCCGTCAGAGCTATGAGCGCGTACAGAAGGCGATCAAGGATATCGAGCAGCTGTCTGGCTTTATCGAGCAGACCTCAGATTCGGTCAGCACCCTCAAGGTGAATGCCACCAAGATCAACGAAGTGATCACCACAATCAACGCCATCTCGGAGCAGACCAACCTGCTGGCACTGAACGCCGCCATTGAGGCCGCCCGCGCCGGAGAGATGGGCCGCGGCTTCGCCGTGGTTGCCGACGAGGTGAGAACCCTGGCCAGCCGCACTCAGTCGGCCACGGTGGAAATTCAGGCAATGATCGAGAACCTGCAGCAGGAAACCAACAACATAGATAACATCACCCAGCGCACGGTCAAGCAGGCCGAATCCAGCCAGTCGCTGATCACCGAGATAGGCACAGACGTCAGCGCCATCAACGAGTCGTCGCAATCGGTTATCGACATGAGCTTCCAAATCGCCGCCTCCTCGGAGGAGCAGAGCGCCGTGGCCAACGATATCGCCTCCGAGCTGAGTGAGATACGCCAGCAGGCCAACGTGATCAAGGAGCTGGCCAACCAATCCTCGATCGGCGTCAGTCAGCTGTCACAGGCCTCCGAGAGCCTGGGTAAGATCCTCGCCCGCTACCAGACAGCCTAAGTCCGCATCATCCCCAGATGACTAAGATGGCCGCCACTGCGATAAGCAGCAAGGCGGTCATCTCCTTCGGCTTCACCTTCTGCTTCAGATAACTCCCCGCCACGATTAGGGTAAAGAACACCTCTACCTGGCCTAATGTCTTCACATAGGGCACCGCCTGCAAGGCCATGGCGCTGAACCAGCCGATGGAGCCAAGACAACTGGTCACACTGATAGCCAAGGTCAACTTAGGCCGACGCCACAGGGCCGCCAGGGTCTGACGGTCCCGCAAGTAGAGAAACAGCAGCAAGACAATAGTCTGCAGGCTTATCACCCAGAACAGCACCCAGGCAGCGCTGTGGGGAAAGGGCATAGTCAGCACCTGGCTCGCCTCTCTGACCCAGAGCGAGGTGAGCGCAAAGGCGCTTCCGCAGGCGAGTCCCAACAGTAACACCTGAGGCGAGAGCCTGGCAACCCCAGCCCCCTTGCTCATCAGGAGCACGGCCACGGCACCTATCACCACGCCGAGCCAACCCAGCAGGCTCAGTTGGGTGCCGAAAAACAGGGCGCCAAACACGGCGGCGACGATCGCCTCGCTCTTGGCAAGGCCTGCGCCTATGGCGAAGTCTCTGAGCTGAAACAGCTTCACCATCAAGCCCGTGGCCACAATCTGCATCAAGGCGGCGCCGAGCACGAATCCCCAGAAAGGGGCGGGAAACAGCTGCAGATTCGCTTGCCCCGCTTGTTGCCCTGCTTGTTGCCCCGCTTGTTGTAGATCGGGCGGCAGGAAGAAGTAAAGCGCAGCGAGATAACAGGCGGCGATCGGCCCGGTCCAGAGAAAACGTGCCAGCGTCACCCCGGCCACCTTGACATCACGGCTCAGCTGACTCTGCAGGGCATTACGCCAGGACTGCATGAAGGCGGCGAGAAAGGTAAAGACAATCCACATAAGCGACTCTCACAAAAAGGGGCTACTAGCCTAACGCTTAACCGCCAACCGGGCGAGTGAAAATGCCTCATGGAAAGTGAGCCGTGTGATTAAGCCTTAGGACGATGGCAGGCTAAAGCGCAGATACCAGAGGCAACTCAATGAACAACAAAAAGCCCCGCACATGCGGGGCTTAAGCATTATGTCAACCTCGATGTCGACCTCGATATACAGCAGTCAGAGTTAAGGCTCGCTTACTTGCTGGTATCGATGGGGGCGAAAGATTTCACCAGATCGTCGATCGCCTTCATCTGGGTCAAATAGTTTTCCAGCTGATGCAGTGGCAAGGCACATGGGCCGTCACACTTGGCGTTGTCAGGATCCGGGTGCGCCTCGATAAACAGACCCGCCAAGCCAAGCGCCATGCCGCTACGGGCCAGCTCGGTGGCCTGGGCACGACGACCGCCGGCGCTATCGGCACGTCCGCCTGGACGCTGCAAGGCATGGGTCGCATCGAAGATCACTGGGTAACCCGACTGCTTCATCTCATCCATGCCCAGCATGTCAACCACCAGGTTGTTGTAACCGAAGCAAGAGCCGCGCTCACACAGGATTATCTCGTCGTTACCCGCCTCGTTAAACTTGGTGATGATATGACGCATCTCATGGGGCGCCAGGAACTGCGGCTTCTTCACGTTGATGATGGCGCCAGTCTTGGCCATGGCTACCACGAGATCCGTCTGACGTGCCAGGAAGGCGGGCAGCTGGATGATATCCACCACCTCGGCCACTGGCTGGCACTGGTAGGGCTCGTGCACGTCGGTGATCAGCGGCAGGTTAAAGGTATCTTTAATCTCCTGGAAGATCTTCAGTCCCTCTTCCATGCCTGGGCCACGGTAAGAGTTCACCGATGAGCGGTTAGCCTTGTCGAACGATGCCTTAAACACATAAGGGATCCCAAGCTTCTGAGTAACTTCCGCATAGGTCTCTGCGATCTGCATGGCCAGATCTCGCGACTCGAGCACATTCATGCCGCCAAACAGGACAAAGGGCTTGTCGTTTGCAATTTCAATGCTACCTAACTTTATGGTTTTATTACTCATCGCTACTTCTCTCTTAAGAAGCCGGGGCAAGCCCGGCAGGAATCAAATTCTTTATTGGGCCACGACCTGAAGTATCTGACCACACACCCATGCCATATAGGTGCCTACAGCATAGCCTAATACGGCTAGGAGTACACCGACAGGGGCCAGGGCTGGGTGGAAGGCCGCAGCCACCACGGGCGCCGAGGCCGCACCGCCGACGTTGGCCTGACTGCCCACCGCCATGTAAAACAGTGGCGCGCGGATAAGCTTGGCCACCAGCAACATGAAACCGGCATGGACTATCATCCAGATGATGCCGATGGCGAAATACCAGAGGTTGGCCGGGTCAAACAGTTTGAACACATCCATATGCAGGCCGATAGTCGCCACCAGGATATAGAGGAACGCCGAGGCGACCTTAGAGGCACCCGCCGCCTCGAGATGACGCACAGGGGTAAAGGACATAGCCAGGCCTATGGTAGTCACCGTCACGATCAGCCAGAAGAACTTAGAGGTCAGGCTGTAATCGCGGGTCCAGGGATAGTTGGCCTCAAAGAAGGGGCCAAGGAAATCGGCGATCACATGGGCCAGACCCGTGATACCAAAGCCCACGGCGACTATCATCATCAGATCTCGCAGGCTGGCGATACGGGCGTTTTCGGCGTGATACTTCTCCACCTTCTCTTTGAGGGTCTCGATGGCGCGGGTATCGGCGCCCGTCTTGGCATCGATCTCCTTGGCCTTAGAGGCCATAAACAGCAGCACTGCCATCCAGATGTTGGCCACGATCACATCAACCGTCACCATAATGGAGAAGATGTTGCCACCGGCCTCGTAGATCTCCTTCATCGCTGCCTGGTTGGCGCCGCCGCCGATCCAGCTACCGGCCAAGGTGGTCATGCCGCGCCAGACCGCGTCCGGGCCGCTCACTCCGAGGATCTCAGGGTTAAGGGTCGACACGATAAGTAAGGCAATAGGCCCCCCTATCACTATGCCGACGGTACCGGTTAAAAACATCACGATCGCCTTGGGGCCCAGGCTTAAGATCGCCTTGAGGTCGACACTTAAGATCAGCAGCACCAGACAGGCAGGTAACAGGTAACGGGAGGCGACAAAATAGAGGTTTGAGGTATCACCATCCAGGATATTAAAAGAGTTGAGCAGCGAAGGCAGGAAGTAGCACAGCAGTAGCGCGGGAATGAAACGATAGAACTTCACCCAAAATGGGTGCTGGCTGCTATTGGTATAAAACACGAATCCTAAGATCACCGCCAACAAGCCCAGGCCTGTGGCATCATTGGTGACTAACGCCGTGGCGTCATTGCTGACTATCGCGGTACTGCTCATCTCATCTCCCTTTTATTTTGTATGGGTTATTTATTGTTGTAGTTATAGTGGTGGCCGCTAAAGCCGATTGGCAATCGCGGCAAATTTCGCCCCGCATCGGGCCATCCCGGCCTCGACGCTAAGGGTTAATGATAGACCTCAACCTCGTCGTTGAGTTCTTTTAACTGTAATTTGACCAGCTCGGTCACAGGGTCGTGGGGACTGTTATCGACAAAGTGTCGCAGGTCCGCCGCCGCGACGCTGATGCAACCTAGCTGCTGGGCGATAAAGGCCCGCTCCCGGTTAAGATTCAGGTCATCTTGGTGCCACTGCATCAATAAGTTACAGCACTCCATGGCGCTCTCAAACTTGCTCGCCAAAATGGCGCCGGCCTTGAGTTCATGCAGCATGCGTGACAGCAGGCGCTTGAGGCTCGCAGGCTTCAGATAACGCGGCTTAAAAGGCGCGCCATTACCTAACTCGCCGCGCACCAACACATGCAGTTGATGACGAGTCAGGGATTGCCCGGTGAGCGGGTCGATATAGTGCACCTTATCGTCGATACGACAGCTTAGCACTGTGGTGCCCGGCAACAGCAGCGGCTGCAACACCAGATCCAGTTGCTTACCCAGCAGCATAAGCACGCTTGCCAGTGTGGTACTGTTACCCTGCCGCGTGGTGATGCAGCTAGCCAGATCTGCCGCCTCGATACTGAAATAGGACTCTCGCGCACAGAAGCCGAGATCCTGATAGAACCATTGCAACAGCGCCTCGAGACGGGCTTCTCTGTCGACCAGATAGTGGCTAAGTACAGCGCCTGCCAGTTCAAACCAGGCCCACTTAGCCGCTTCCTTATCGGAAAATCCCAGGTGCTCGGAAATATCAAAGGCGCTCTCTGGAAGGGAGAGCGCCTCGTTTAAGATCAGGTTTGTCATTAGCTCATTAATATTGCTTGTTTAAACATGGCAATTTTCGCAGCGTACATCACCCAGGCCAGCGCGCCCAGGGCGGCGAAGGTCTTGAAGAGTTTGTTACGGTTAGCCTTGAGCGAGATAGCCGCCAGGAAGATGTAAGCGATCACTGCGCCTATCTTCTCGGTCAACCAGGCATCCTGAAACGGATACTGCTTGATGATGAAGCATAAGGTTAGGCCGGAGAGCAGCAGGAAGGTATCGATTACATGGGGTGCAATCTTAACAAATTTCTTGTCCATGATGGCTGATTGTTTAAGATGCAGCACAAATCGTACGATAAAAAACAGCACACTCACGGCAATCAGGGTGAGGTGTATATGCTTAATAGCTGGGTATAAACTGTCCATTATATCTTCTTTCGTGGCTCGCAAAGGCGCTAGTGTACCCGATCAAAGGCCGGGGCACCAATATCATACTCTTGATTCTTAGCGATAATGCCGCCAGATAATTTTCATACAGGAAAGGTCACTTGAATACAGATAACAAAATTAACTTTACCCATGATGACTCCGGTGAATTCGCCGACAGGGTGAAACAAAAAATCGCCGAGTTTAACTGGCAGCGTTGGGAGGTGAGCGAGCGCTTACCCCTGGGTCTGAAGCTGGAGAATGAGGCGGGGGAGATGATCGCCGGCCTGTCGGCGCGCACCTTCGGTAACTGGCTGATGATAGATAACTTCTGGGTGAGCGAGTCGCTCAGAGGACAACAGATTGGCAGCCAGATGCTACAAGAGGCCGAACGTATCGCCAGGGAGCGGGGCTGCATCTATGCCATCTTAGATACCCTAAACTTTCAGGCGCGCCCCTTCTACGAGGCCAGAGGCTATCGACTGGAGTGGACTCAGGAGCAATACCCTAAGACGGGTTGCAAGTACTTCATGACCAAGACGCTCTAAGCGAGCAAATCTAAGTGAGCAAATCTAAGCGAGCAAATCTAAGCTAACCAAGCTTAGAGAATTAATTTTTAAGCGCCTGAGGCTTCTTCAAACAGTAGCGGCCTCTCCTTTAAGCGCTACTGGCCCTCGGCTTCTTTTAACGCCTTGGCCCGCTTCTCTGCCTCCTCCTGCATCAGGGCATTCATCTCCTTATCGAAGGTGGCGAGTTCATCCGGCCGAGTCGGCACCTTAGGGCCAGAGCCTTGAGTGGCCTCCAGGGCCGCCTCGGTCTGCTCGCTGAGCACAGGTTGCGTGGCGAGTTGCTGATAATACAAGAGGCCGATAATTAACAAGGCCAGTAACATAGCGATCATTTTCATGGTGTTTTCCTAAGACGCCAGGTCTCCCCTAGCCTGTGAACTGTTGAGTATGGCCTATCCTGGGGGTCATTAAAACAAAACGAAAATAAAACGACAATATTACGAAAAGAAAACGCCACAGGCTCAGGCCCATGGCGTTTTTAGTGTCACGCTGTGAGGTGCTAACGTAGCACTTAAGTTAGCTAGTCAAACCATCTAGGCTAACTATCTTGGCCAGCGACCCAGGGTGCACCTGTCGTTGCTGCCAAAATCGCGTACCGTCGCGACCGCCTCGTAACCCAGCTCGATCATCTTATCGCGCACAGTGAGTGCCTGGCCGAAACCATGCTCGAGCAGCAGATAGCCACCGGGCGCCAGGTAGTCGCGCGCCGCCTCGGCGATGTAGAAGAGATCCGCATAGCCATGTTCACCTGCGGTGAGCGCGCTATGGGGTTCGAAGCGCACGTCCCCTTGGGACAGATGCTCATCTTCCTCATCGATATAGGGCGGATTGGAGACGATCAGGTTGAAGTCGTAACGATTGATGGCGTCGAACCAGTCACTCTGCAGCACCTCCACCTGAGGCAGCTTGAGGTTGTCGCGGTTGGCCTTGGCCAGGGCGACGGCCTCGAGCACCTTATCTACCGCGGTGATCTGCCAGTTACTACGCTCGAAGGCCAGCGACAGGGCGATAGCCCCGGTACCTGTCCCCAGGTCCAGCACCTTGGCATTCTCCGCCAGCGGCAGGTTAAGGGCCGTCTCTACCAAAATCTCGGTATCCGGGCGCGGGATCAGCGTGGTGGGGTTGACCATGAAGGGCAGCGACCAGAACTCCCGCTCGCCGACGATATGGGCGATGGGGGTACCTAACTCGCGGCGGCCGACCATCTGCTTGTATTCGGTCACCTGCTCGCTGGTCAGACGCTCGTCTGGCCAGGTATAGAGATAACTGCGCTGCTTATGAATGATATGCAACAGCATCACCTCGGCATCGAGCTTGGCACTGTCAGACACATCCTGGAGTCGAGTCGAGGCCCATTCTAGGGCCTGTGCTAACGTCTGGAACAAAGCATATCCTTAATCACCTAGCGGCAATGATAGCAAGATTAACCTTCGGAAAGGGCTGCTAACATGTCGGCTTGGTTTTCCTGCATCAAGGGGCCGAGGATGGCATCGAGGTCGCCTTCCATCACTTCGCTGAGGCGATAGAGGGTCAAGTTGATTCTGTGCTCGCTCACACGTCCCTGCGGGAAGTTATAGGTACGCACACGCTCTGAGCGGTCACCACTGGCCACCAGGTTACGACGTGTCGATTCCTCTTCGCTGCGGCGCTTCTCATCTTCCACCGCCTGAATACGGGCGGCCAAGACGCTCATGGCCTGGGCGCGGTTTTTATGCTGCGAGCGCTGATCCTGACACTCCACAACGATACCCGAAGGAATATGGGTAATACGGATGGCAGAATCTGTCTTGTTTACGTGCTGACCACCGGCGCCCGAGGCGCGGAAGGTGTCGACCTTAAGGTCGGCAGGATTAATTTCGATCGCTTCGGCTTCTGGGATCTCAGGCATTACCACCACGGTACAGGCCGAGGTATGCACACGTCCTTGAGATTCGGTTTCAGGCACGCGCTGTACGCGGTGTCCGCCCGACTCGAACTTGAGCTTGCCATAGACGCCATCGCCTGAGACTTTAACGATGATCTCTTTGAAGCCACCATGTTCGCCTTCGTTGGCGTTCATGATCTCCATCTGCCAGCGGTTTGCCTCGCAGTAGCGGCTGTACATGCGGAACAGGTCACCGGCAAAGATAGCCGCCTCGTCACCACCGGCACCGGCGCGGATCTCGAGGAAGGCGTTGTTGTCATCTTTAGGATCTTTTGGCAGCAGCAGGATCTGCAGCTCACCTTCCAAGACGTCCAGGGTCGCCTTGGCTTCTTTAATCTCTTCTTGCGCCATCTCTTTCAGATCGGCGTCATCTTCGGCGAGCATCTCCTGCGCCGAAGCAAGATCTTCTTCGGCCTGACGGTAGGCCTTAAAGCTCTTTACCACGTCTTCGAGTTGAGAATACTCTTTGGACAGAGCGCGAAAACGCTCCTGATCGGCGATGATTTCCGCATCACTCAGCAGCGCCAAAACCTCTTCATTACGCTCAAGCAAGCCTTCGAGCTTGCGAATAACACTGTCCTTCATTACAACGCTAACCTTAGTCTTTATCTAGTCCGAGCGCTGCTCTTAATTGTCCTAAGCTATTGAGGTCACCGCGGCGACTCGCCTGAGTGAGCGCCTGGGTCGGGGCGTGGATCAACTTATTGGTCAACTTGTTCGCCAGTTCCAGTATTAGCTGCTCGCTATCACCACCCTGGGCCAACTTATTGATCGCTCGCTCAACCAACTCATCTCTGATCGCCATACTCTGGCTTCGGTATTCACGGATGCTGTCGACCGACTCTAACGATCGAATCCACTCCATGAAATGATGAGATTCCTCTTCAACAATTAATTCAGCTTTCTCGGCCGCCTCACGTCGGGAGGCCATATTCTGTTCAATGATGCTTTGCAGATCGTCAACCGTGTATAAGAAGGCATCGTCCAGATCGGCAACTTCGGCCTCGATATCTCTAGGAACTGCTATATCAACCAATAACATAGGTTGATGACGACGCTGCTTAAGCGCTTTTTCTACCATGCCTTTACCCAGTATAGGTAATGGGCTGGCGGTAGAGGATATCACGATATCGGCCTTAGGGAGAAAATCTGGTATCTGTTCGAGCGTAATTGCCGTCGCACCGAACTCTTCACACATGGCTTCGGCGCGGGAAATGGTACGGTTGGCGACTATCATGGAGTCGACACCATTGTCTTTCAGGTGGCGTGCCACCAGCTCTATGGTCTCGCCGGCGCCGATCAGCAGCACCTTAGTGGCGCTCAGCGCCGAGAAAATATGTTTGGCCATGCTCACGGCCGCAAAGGCGACCGATACGGCGGCGGCACCGATCTCTGTCTCGGTGCGCACCTTCTTGGCCACCGAGAAGGTATTTTGGAACAGTCTGTCCATGGTGACGGCAACCGTACCGGCCTCTTTGGCCTTCACGAAAGATTGCTTCACCTGACCTAAGATCTGCGGTTCGCCCAGGATGAGCGAGTCGAGTCCCGACGAGACTCGCATCAGATGTTGTACCACCTGCTGCCCCTGATACTTGTACAGGCAGGGCAATACGTCATCGTGAGATAACTGATGATAAGACTCCAGCCAGCTGATCACATCCGCCTCATCACCCGTGTTGCAATAGAGCTCGGTGCGGTTACAGGTCGAGACGATCACCGCCTCCCCTGTCTTAGTCCGACTGGCAAGACTCTTCATCGCTTCATGAATTTTATCAGGCGCAAACGCTACCTTTTCTCGTAGGTCTACAGTGGCTGTTTTATGATTAATACCGATTGCTACAAGGCTCATCTGACTCTTTCTGGTCTCTAGGGTCTGTTAATCTTGCGAGTTCATTGACTACCGGCCATAGGCCCGAATCATCTCACTTAATGCCAGTCATTCTACGCAATTGAGTCGACTAAAAACAGAATACGCTTAACAAAACCGAACAATAATCTGGCTTGTCACAACTTTTTTCTATTAAACCTGAGGCTTAAAATCAAGCCCTCAGACCTCGGCGAAAATTAGCCATTGCTAACCCTAGCCTAGGCTGGCAGGAAATTTGGGATTAGTCGTTGGTATTTAAAGTCAGCCCTCGTATGATATGCGCTAGTGATTTTAGCCATAGATGAATAATTTGAACTACTTCACAAAAATTTCGGCAAGCTGTGCGGCCTTAGCGCTAATGACCCTCGCCGGCTGTGCCTCCCACAAACCGATCGACTATGTCCCCACACAGGTAGAAAGCGCTAACCAGGCAGAAGCCTGGGAGCTACAGGGCAAATTGGCGGTGCGCACCCCGGACGATAAATTCAGCACCAACCTCTACTGGTTCCATACCCAGACCAAGGATGACCTGACCCTGACCACTATGCTGGGCACTACGGTCATGACCCTCAACAAGACCCCTAGCCAGGCGAGCCTGGAGATCGAAGACAAGGTGTATCAGGACAGCGATGCCGAAGAGCTGCTCAGGCGCCTCACCGGCTGGTCGATTCCGGTCGACACCCTGCCCCTGTGGATCACGGGGCAGATCTCCGCTCAGGATGAGGTTGTCGCCGTCGACGAACAGGGTCGCCCCAAGGAGGTGCTCAACCACACGGGCAGTAGTCCCTGGCACGTCAGCTTCAACAGCTGGCAACAGCAGAGCGGCGCCGAGCTGCCGAGACTGCTGCAGCTGCAACGTGACGAGATACGCTTAAAGTTGCAGGTAAGCCAATGGCAGGCACTGACACCGACGCCCATCAAAGCATCACAACCGGAATCGACAGATGACAAGCAATAGATCCACCGCCTGGCCGGCACCGGCTAAACTCAACCTGTTTCTCCACGTCAACGGCCGCCGCGCCGATGGCTACCATGAGCTACAGACCCTGTTTCAGTTTATCGACTACTGCGACTACCTGGATTTTGCCGTCAACGACAGCGGCAACCTCACCCTGCATTCCGAAATGGAAGCTGTTGTTGCAAATAGCGATAACTTAATTCTAAAAGCTGCAAAATCTTTGCAGGAGTACACGGGTACCCATAAAGGCGCGGAGATCTGGCTGGATAAAAAACTACCAATGGGCGGCGGCATAGGTGGCGGCTCATCCGATGCGGCCACCACACTGGTCGCCCTGAATCATCTTTGGCAGACTCAATTATCACAGGATGAACTGGCAAAGATAGGCCTGTCTCTCGGCGCTGATGTCCCTGTTTTTATTAATGGTTTAGCGGCATTTGCCGAAGGGGTCGGCGAGCAGTTAATCCCAGTCGAGGCGCCGGAAAATTGGTACCTAATCCTGACCCCGGATGTTCATGTTTCCACCGCCGAGGTGTTTAACGATCCCCTGCTACCACGGGATACGCCTAAGCTCTCCATGGATGATTTAATGAGCAGTGACTGGCACAACGATTGCCAACCCAGAGTCGCCGAGCGATACCCCCAAGTTGCCAAAGCATTGGCGTGGCTGATAGAATATGCGCCGTCCAGAATGACGGGGACCGGAGCATGTGTATTCGGTATCTTCGACACACGCCAGCAGGCAGAGCAGGTTTTTGCCAAATTGCCGGCGGATTTGTGCGGTTTCATCGCCAAGGGGACAAATAAATCACCATTAGCGTTGCGGCTAACGCAGCGCTAAGTTCATGCGGGAAAGCCTAGGTTATCCCGACAATTACAATGAAGCATACGCCTGAGGTCCATACAGTGCCTGACATTAAACTATTTGCTGGTAACGCAACCCCCAGTCTCGCCAAGAAGATAGCAGATCGCCTATTTTGTAAACTCGGAGACGCTGAGGTTGGCGTTTTCAGTGACGGTGAAATCAGTGTCCAGATTAACGAAAATGTACGTGGGGCGGATGTATTTATCATTCAATCTACTTGTGCACCTACTAACGATAACCTGATGGAACTTATCGTTATGGTAGACGCGTTACGTCGCGCATCTGCTGGCCGTATTACTGCGGTTATCCCTTACTTCGGTTACGCCCGTCAAGACCGTCGTGTACGCAGTGCTCGTGTACCTATTACCGCTAAGGTAGTCGCCGACTTCCTATCAAGCGTTGGTGTTGACCGCGTATTGACCTGTGACCTGCACGCCGAGCAGATCCAGGGCTTCTTCGATGTACCTGTAGACAACGTATTCGGTAGCCCAGTGCTACTAGAAGACATGCTGGGCAAGCAGCTGGACAACCCTGTCGTAGTTTCACCAGACATTGGTGGTGTAGTACGTGCTCGCGCCGTAGCCAAGCTACTGGACGACTCAGATCTGGCTATCATCGACAAGCGTCGCCCACAGGCGAACGTTGCTCAGGTGATGCACATCATTGGCGACGTTCAAGGCCGCGACTGCATCATAGTCGACGACATGATCGATACCGGCGGTACCCTGTGTAAGGCTGCAGAAGCGCTTAAAGAACACGGTGCTAACCGCGTATTCGCCTACGCCACTCACCCAGTATTCTCAGGCAACGCGCCTAAGAACATCGCCGAGTCTGTGATCGACGAAGTGATCGTGACCGACACCATCCCACTAAGTGAAGAGATGGCGGCACTGGATAAAGTGACTCAGCTAACCATGTCTAGCGTGATGGCCGAAGCTATCCGCCGCGTAAGCAACGAAGAGTCTATCTCTGCGATGTTTAAGCACTAATCACCCGCTTCAAGGGTAACGAAAAAAGCCACTCGATTGAGTGGCTTTTTTGTATCTATCATCATCTAACAACCTAACACCTATCTGACCGTGCGCCTCAGGGCGTCATCACGCACCGCCAGGGTAAGATCATAGGCGATGGTGCGGCGCAGTTTGACCAGCCAACCGCTGACCTTACCCATGTCGACGTCACACTTCTTGGTACAGCCTTCGCGCTTGGCATCGATCAGGGTGATGGCGATGCCCTTGTCGCTCTCTACCAGCTCGACGTTGATTTCATAGGTCTTGTAGCTCAGTCTGGCGAAGCGTTTGTCCCCCACACGCTCGAAGCGCCAGTGGTTACGTGACACGGCCTTATCCAGCATGTCATCGTAATCAGTCACATAGCTGCCCAGTGGAATGGGATCTTGATAGAGGTGCAGCCCCTGTGCCTGCAATGGCGCCGCAAGGCTTAGCCCTATGAGCATTCCTAGCATAATCTTTTTCATCTTCACGCTTCCTTAACGCATTTGCAGCTGTCTGGCGATGCTGGCTCTGAGGTTCTTGATGTAGTTGTAATAGCCTCGGCCATTCTTATAGCAGATCCCATCGATCAGATTTGCGCACTGATAATCGCCCAGGGCATCTTGATACTTGAGCTGCACCAGGGACTCGTCGTATTCGATACGCATCACATTGGTGTCGCCGCGATAGTCAAAGCGCGCCAAGATATAACCCTCGCCCTCACCGTCATACACCCAGGCGAAGCCCTTGGTATTCAGCATGCCCATCAAGATTGCGTAGCGAGTCTTTTCGAGCCCTATGTTGTGGGTCTCTATCTCTTGATGTACCGCGCGAATATAACGGTCTGAAGACTTAGGCTGGGTATTTTGCTTTATCGTTAGTGTGCTGGGCTGTGCCAGTACCAGAGGGCTAAGCGCCAGCAGGCTCAGGCCACAGACTAATGTTTTAATGCTCAAGGTTGTCACTCCCTGTGATAATAAAAAACTCATGCTATCACAGGGGCCTAGCAGCGACTAGCCAGTAGATCACTGCTTGGGTCGGCTTGTGACTTGAAGGCTTCTCGCAAGGATTGAAGCGACGCTTAAATCCAGGGTCTGAGGGTTCAGATTCTGGCCTGACAGGCAACTGATAGATAAACAAACGACAGATAGGCAAAAGACAGATACAAAAAAGCCTGTCACTTGGACAGGCTCTCTGCAATCTTAATAATGGTACGGGAGGAGAGACTTGAACTCTCACACCTTGCGGCACCAGAACCTAAATCTGGCGTGTCTACCAATTCCACCACTCCCGCATCGCTTTACATCTGATTTGATGGCTTAGTTTAACATCTTAAGCTAGATAAAAATGGCTGGGGTACTAGGATTCGAACCTAGGAATGCCGAGATCAAAACCCGGTGCCTTACCGCTTGGCGATACCCCAACAAGCTTGGCTTAGATTACAGGAAACACCTATAACCTCAAATAATGGTACGGGAGGAGAGACTTGAACTCTCACACCTTGCGGCACCAGAACCTAAATCTGGCGTGTCTACCAATTCCACCACTCCCGCTTAGCATCTAGTTTTATATCTTGATGAAGATTCTAGTCATATGTCTGAGCCGAGGCTCAACTAACTAGCAGACCTCAAGTTTTACATCTCGAGCAGATGGCGCCGATAACGGCGGATTTACCTGAAATAAGATGGTAGCTATGGCGGGACTTGAACCTGCGACCCCAGCATTATGAGTGCTGTGCTCTAACCAGCTGAGCTACATAGCCACATTTATCTTACTGATAAATGGCTGGGGTACTAGGATTCGAACCTAGGAATGCCGAGATCAAAACCCGGTGCCTTACCGCTTGGCGATACCCCAAGAATCAAGTTAAGCAAGAGGAAAATGGCTGGGGTACTAGGATTCGAACCTAGGAATGCCGAGATCAAAACCCGGTGCCTTACCGCTTGGCGATACCCCAATTTTCTTGCTTAAGACTAAAGGTAGACAACCTCTAGTCAAAAATAAATGGTACGGGAGGAGAGACTTGAACTCTCACACCTTGCGGCACCAGAACCTAAATCTGGCGTGTCTACCAATTCCACCACTCCCGCACTGCTTCTAGTTTTACATCTTGAACAGATGGTGGCGTCTGCCACTATCAATTTTACATCTTGAAAGGATGGTGGCGTCTGCCACTATCAATTTTACATCTTGAAAGGATGGTAGCTATGGCGGGACTTGAACCTGCGACCCCAGCATTATGAGTGCTGTGCTCTAACCAGCTGAGCTACATAGCCATCGATATTTCGCGCCCCTCTTGCTGAGGAACGGGGCGTATTATGCTTATTCAGCGTAGGCAGGTCAACAGCTTTTTTTCGCTAATTTAAACTATCTTAGCCGTTCGCCTATAAACTCACCAAAGTGAACAGGCCTTATGCAATTCGCCCGTAAAAACCTGCAATTAACGCCTATTTTTCCCCGTAGGAGAAAGCAAAACGGCCCGATATGAGTATCGAGCCGCCTAAGCGTTTGTTGGTTTTCGCCGCCAAGAACGGCGTCAACCGCTAAACGTTGAAGAGGAAATGCATCACATCGCCATCTTTAACCACATAGGTCTTACCTTCGACGCGCAGTTTACCCGCTTCTTTGGCACCCGCCTCACCCTTGTAGGCGATGAAGTCGTCATAAGACATCACCTGGGCACGAATGAAGCCACGTTCGAAGTCGGTGTGGATAACGCCAGCCGCCTGCGGCGCACAGGCGCCAACTGGCACAGTCCAGGCGCGAACCTCTTTCACACCGGCGGTAAAGTAGGTGTGCAGATCCAGCAGTTGGTAACCGGCGCGGATCACGCGATCTAAACCAGGCTCTTCCAGGCCAAGGTCGGCCATGAACTCGTCACGGTCTTCAGGATCCATCTCGGCCAGCTCAGATTCGATCGCCGCGCACACGGCCACGACTACCGCATTCTCTTTCGCCGCGATCTCGCGTACCGCATCCAGGTGTGGGTTGTTCTCGAACCCATCTTCGGCAACGTTAGCGATATACATGGTTGGCTTGAGGGTCAGGAAGTTAAGGTAGTTAACCGCCGCCAGTTCCTCCTTGCTCAGATCCATAGAGCGCAGCATGTGACCTTCATCCAGCACAGGGCGCATCTTCTCGAGTACGCTCACCTCAAACTTAGCATCTTTGTCGCCGCCCTTGGCACGCTTTTGCTGACGCAAGATGGCGCGCTCGCAAGAATCTAAGTCGGCCAGTGCCAGTTCGGTGTTGATCACCTCGATGTCGCTTGCAGGCGAAACCTTGTTGGCGACGTGTACGATGTTCTCATCTTCGAAACAACGCACCACGTGACCGATAGCATCGGTTTCACGAATGTTTGCCAGGAACTTGTTACCCAGGCCTTCCCCTTTCGAGGCACCCGCCACCAGGCCGGCGATATCGACGAATTCCATGGTAGTCGGCAGAACACGTTCAGGCTTAACGATTTCCGCCAGGGCCTCCAAACGTGGATCCGGCACAGGTACCACACCCGTGTTAGGCTCGATCGTACAAAACGGGAAGTTTGACGCTTCGATACCCGCCTTAGTCAAGGCGTTGAACAGAGTCGATTTACCTACGTTTGGTAGGCCGACGATGCCACATTTAAAACCCATATTATTACCTTTATTTAATTAACCTTATCGCCGAGGCGATAATGAAGCTGTTCATTGTCGACGAATCGACTTATCCGGCCTTGTAAGAGTGCAACCTGTGCATCGCCTTACTCATGTCTTCCTTAAAGAGCACCTCGGTGGCCCGCACCGCCTCGTCAATCACCTCTTCGATGAGGCGTTGCTCAGTCTGCGGCGCCTTACCCAGCACATAGTTACTGACCATGCTCTTGTCGCCTGGATGGCCAATGCCGATCCGCAGGCGATAGAAACCTTTGTCGTTAGCGAGCTTGGCGATGATGTCTTTGAGGCCATTATGGCCACCGTGACCGCCGCCCAACTTAAACTTAGCCACACCCGGCGGCATATCCAGCTCATCGTGAGCCACTAAGATCTCATCGGGAGCAATACGAAAGAAGTTTGCCAAGGCCCCCACCGACTTGCCACTAAGGTTCATAAAGGTGGTCGGGATCAAAAGGCGCACATCTTTACCGTACAGAGTTGCCCTGGCGGTCAGGCCATAGTATTTGCTGTCGGCCACCAGGCTGACACCGCATACCCGTGCCAGCTCGTTGACATACCATGCACCTGCGTTGTGCCGAGTCTGCTCATATTTGTCGCCTGGATTAGCCAAGCCTACGATAAGCTTTATATTGCTCATTTCACCCTTGTCCATTCGCAAGTGCCAATAAAAAACGCGGCATTTTAGCACTCAATCGAGTCGGCAACAAATTTATCCCGGACAAGGGCAATATGGCCGGAGCTTATAGCCCCATGGCGTATTTGAGTACCTTCTGCTTGATGGGCCCGTCTATGTTCGCCAGCTTGAGGGCACCGTTTCTAAGCAGTTTCAGCGGCAAGAGCTCGTTACTAAAGCCGGCGTAGAAGAGATCCATGGTGGTCATCATCAGCTGATTGTCGGTGTAACGCTTAGCCTGATAACTCTTGAGCACCTCGTTATCCCACCAGCATTTATGGTTAGCGATGGCATCGGCGAAGGTGTCTATCAAGGCGCTGACATCCTTAAAGCCCAGGTTGACGCCCTGGCCGGCCAGCGGATTGATGGTATGGGCGGCGTCGCCCAAGATGACCAGGTGATCGTCGAAGTAGCGCTGGGCGTGGCGACGGGTCAGCTTGAAGCTTCCCTTAGAGAGCACCTTAAACTCACGCGGCAGACGTTTAGGAAAATGGGCATCTATCTGCTCATACAGCGCCTGATTGCTTAGGCTTTGCAGCTGAGCGATACGACTGGCATCGTCATACCACACTAGGGAGGCGTGCTTACCCGGTAGCGGCAACAAGGAGCGCGGCCCCTTAGGGGTAAACTGCTGCCAGGTGACATCCTGCTCTTCCTGCTCGGTGGCGATATTGATCAGCATGGCCGACTGGGCGTAATCCCACCCCGTCACGCCGATCCCTGCCCACTGGCGCACCTGAGAGTTGGCGCCATCGGCCCCCACCAATAGCCGCGTCTCTATCTCGCTACCATCCTCCAGGGTGAGGCGAATGCCGCCTTCCATGCGGGCAAACTGGCTCACCTTGGCAGGGCAAAGCAGACTGAGATTGTCATGTCGGTCAAATTGCTGCCACAGGGCCAGCTGCACCAAGCGGTTCTCGACGATATGACCAAGATGAGAGGCGCCAATCTGGTCGCTATGAAACTGGGTGATGCAGCCTTCCATCTCCCAGGTCTCTAGCCCCTTGTAGGCCACCTGACGCATCTCGCCGAGTGCCGGCAGGGCGCCGAGGCGCTCGAGCAACTGCTCAGAGGCCACGCTGATGGCCGATACCCTAAGATCCAATTCCTGCTCACTGTCGTAGGCCTTCGGCCCATAGGCCTCAACCACCGCCACCGACAGGCCAAGCTGCGCCAACCCGAGGGCCGTCGCCGCCCCCACCATACCGCCGCCTAACACGACAACATCTTTCACTAAGGTCTTGCGCTGGTTCTGACTCACCTTGGGTTCGACTCCCTACTTCTTATTACCAAATATGTCACATCGACGGATTGCGTGTATAAATGTTACCAGGCAGGCAACTACTCACACTCAGTTACAAAGGCGCGGCGCATAACACCATTTGCGCCTTTACACTCTCAGTTCACAGCTAACTTGCAATACAGCTAACCATTACTGCTGAGTGTCACGGAGTGTCCTATGAAAAAGTTACTGCTAGCCAGCCTAATCACCGCCGCCAGTCTAATCTCGGCCTCGGCCCTTGCCACGCCCACCTCTGGGATGGAGAGGATGACTGTAACCTATCGCAACTCGCTTGATTATGCCCTATATCAATATACGATTGAATTAATGAGCCATTATAGGGCGGAGATCCAAACAAGCATACAGCGTCAGGCCAAAAACAGCAGCCAGGCGATGGCCGATGCCTTCTTTACTCAGATGCCCGAGGCGCAGGTCGCCCTGGTGGATTTCCCGGTCAAAGGATCCGCGCGCACCGAGTAAATTCATCCTTATGACGTGCAAAAGCTAGCCAGCAGGCGGCGCAGAGGGTAAAATGTCGCGCTATTTTTCCCAGTAGTTGCAACAACGGCGCAAAACTGATGAGTAAGAAACTCCACATTAAAACCTGGGGCTGTCAGATGAATGAGTATGACTCATCAAAGATGGCCGACCTGCTCGACGAATATCAAGGCTACACCTTGACCGAAGAGGCCGAAGAAGCAGATGTACTGCTACTCAATACCTGCTCGATTCGCGAAAAAGCACAGGAAAAAGTATTTCACCAGCTGGGTCGCTGGAAGACGCTAAAAGACAAGAACCCTAACCTTATCATAGGTGTAGGTGGCTGTGTGGCGTCTCAAGAAGGTAAGGCAATCAAAGACAGAGCTCAGTGTGTCGACCTGATCTTCGGCCCACAGACACTACATCGTCTGCCAGAGATGATCGAACAGATCCAGCAAGGCGGCAAGGCAGTCATCGACGTCAGCTTCCCCGAAATTGAAAAGTTCGACCGCCTGCCAGAGCCGCGCGCCGAGGGCCCGAGCGCCTTCGTCTCCATCATGGAAGGCTGTAGCAAATATTGCTCTTTCTGCGTAGTGCCATACACACGCGGTGAAGAGGTGAGCCGTCCGGTGGACGACGTGATCCTAGAGATCGCTCAGCTCGCCGAGCAAGGCGTGCGTGAGGTAAACCTGCTAGGCCAGAACGTGAACGCCTATCGCGGCGCGACCCACGATGACGATATCTGTACCTTCGCCGAGCTGCTACGTTATGTGGCCGCCATCGACGGTATCGATCGTATTCGTTTCACCACCAGCCACCCGATCGAGTTTACCCAAGACATCATAGACGTGTATGAAGACACGCCTGAGTTGGTGAGCTTCCTGCATCTGCCGGTGCAATCTGGTTCAGATCTGATCCTCACCCAGATGAAGCGTGGCCACATGGCTATCGAATACAAATCGATCATCCGTCGTCTACGTAAGGCTAGGCCCGACATTCAGATCAGCTCTGACTTCATCGTCGGCTTCCCTGGTGAATCTAAGCAGGATTTCGCCGATACCATGAAGCTGATTGAAGATGTGCAGTTCGACCACAGCTTCAGCTTTATCTACAGCGCACGCCCGGGCACGCCCGCCTCAGACCTGCCTGACGATGTGTCGCTGGATGAGAAGAAGGAGCGCCTGGCGATTCTGCAAGACAGGATCACCCAGCAGGCGATGCGCTACAGCCGTCAGATGCTAGGCACAGTGCAGCGTATCCTGGTAGAAGGCCCATCGGTGAAGAATCCGATGGAGCTGCGTGGTCGCACCGAAAACAACCGTGTGGTGAACTTCGAAGCCGATCCTAAGCACATAGGTAGCTTCGTCGACGTCGAGATTGTCGATGTGTTTACCAACTCGCTGCGTGGCAAGTTCATTCGCGGCGAAGATGAGATGGACCTGCGCCGTGACCTGCGTCCATCTGACATCCTGGCCAAGCATAAGAAAGATGACGATCTTGGGGTGACGCAGTTTATCCCTTAGGCAACATCTTAAGTGCGAATTGAAAGCGACCCCAGGGTCGCTTTTTTATTGCACATTTCTATCGTGCATTTTTACTGCGCCTTGAATCCATAAACCTTTTAAGGGCGGCGAGTTTTCGATCAAATGGTGTAATCAAATAGCATTAGCAATTAAACTTAATGCCTCGTAAACTGTCACTATAGTCTGTCGGGCATGACACCCGACGGCACACGCATTCACGACAAACGCAACTGGAGCTATTTTTGTCAAACAAACTCACCACGCTCAATCTGTATCTCGAGCCGTCTGATACCCGTAGGCTAGCCTCACTCTGCGGCCCCTTTGATGACAACATCAAACAACTCGAGCGTCGTATCGGCGTCGAGATCAACTATCGCAATAACCATTTTCAAATTGTCGGTCAGGCCCGCAACTGCCTGACGGTCAATAACCTGCTCAAAGAACTCTATATCGAGACACAGCCGGTACGCGGCAGCACGCCAGACCTGGAGCCCGATAAGGTGCACATGGCGATACAAGAGGCGATCGCGCTGGAGGCCGACGCCCCCCGTGACGACAAAGAGCTGTATATCAAGACCAAGCGCGGCGTGGTCAAGCCCCGCAACCCTAACCAGAGCGATTATGTGGCCAACATAGTGCGCCACGACATCACCTTCGGTATTGGTCCGGCCGGTACGGGTAAGACCTACCTGGCGGTCGCGGCGGCGGTCGATGCCCTGGAGCGTCAGGAAGTGAGACGCATACTGCTGACCCGCCCAGCGGTCGAGGCCGGCGAGAAGCTCGGCTTCCTGCCCGGCGATCTCAGCCAGAAGGTCGACCCTTACCTGCGTCCCCTGTATGACGCCCTGTTTGAGATGATGGGTTTTGAGAAGGTCGAGCGCCTGATCGAGCGCAGCGTCATCGAAGTCGCGCCTCTGGCCTACATGCGTGGCCGCACCCTGAATGATGCCTTCATCATCCTGGATGAGAGTCAGAATACAACTGTGGAGCAGATGAAGATGTTCCTCACCCGTATCGGCTTCAACTCCCGTGCGGTGATCACTGGTGACATCACTCAGATCGACCTGCCCAAGCATCAGAAGTCTGGTCTGCGCCATGCCATCGAAGTGCTTAGCGAAGTCGACGAGGTCAGCTTTAACTTCTTCCAGGCCAAGGATGTGGTGCGCCACCCCGTGGTGGCCCGTATCGTCGAGGCCTATGAGGCGCACGATCAGAAGGTAGCCAGCGAAAAGGCCAAGCGCGAGAGCCAGTTTAAGGCAGAGGAGCCTAAGCACCATGATGCCTGATAGCCCAATTGCACTGCACCTGGATCTACAGGTTGCCACCCAGGCTGAGCAGCTACCGACCCAGGAAGAGTTCGAGTCTTGGGTACGTCTGGCCCTTGGCAATGCCATGCCAGAGGCCGAGATGACCATACGCCTGGTGGATGAGGCGGAAAGTCAGCAGTTAAATCATACCTATAGAGGCAAAGACAAGCCGACAAATGTGCTATCATTCCCGTTCGAGTCGCCGCCTGAGGTTGAACTACCCCTGCTGGGCGACTTAGTTATCTGTGTGCCTGTGGTCGAGCAGGAGGCTGAGATCCAAAGAAAAAGCCTTACAGCCCACTGGGCCCACATGGTTGTACATGGTTGTCTGCATCTGCTAGGGTATGATCATATTATCGATAGCGAAGCAGAAGAGATGGAGTCTTTAGAGACTCAACTTATTGAAAGTTTGGGATTTCCCAATCCTTACAAGGAGCAATAGCCGGCCAATTCTGGTCAGGAAATTACTATGAGTGACGATAACCCACCGAGTAGCAACGCCCACAAGAAGGGCTGGTTTGAAAAAGTAAGTCAGTTATTCCAGGGCGAACCACAGAGTCGCGACGAGTTAGTGGAGGTGATCCACGACGCTGAACAGAGAGAAGTGATCAGCGAAGACACGCGCGAAATGATTAAAGGTGTTTTAGAAGTCTCCGATCTGCGCGTGCGCGACATCATGATCCCACGGGCACAAATTGTGGCGCTAAAAATAGACAACACGGTAGAGGAGCTGCTGTCGACCGTAATCGGCTCGGCCCATTCCCGCTTCCCCGTGGTCAACGAAGATAAAGATCATATCGAAGGCATACTGCTGGCTAAAGACCTGTTGCAGTATGGCTTTAAAAATAACGACGAGCCCTTTTCCCTCGAGCAGGTGATCCGTCCGGCCGTCGTGGTACCGGAGAGCAAACGTGTCGACGTGCTCCTGAAGGAATTCCGTTCCCAACGTTACCATATGGCTATCGTCGTCGATGAATATGGTGGCGTTTCCGGTCTGGTCACCATCGAGGATATTCTCGAAGAGATCGTCGGCGAGATCGAAGATGAGTTCGATCACGACTCCGCCGAAGAGACAGAGATCCGCAAGGTGGGCAAACAGATCTACATGGTCAAGGCACTGACCCCTATCGACGACTTCAACGAGACCTTCGGCACCCAGTTTAGTGACGAAGAGTTCGATACCGTCGGTGGCCTGGTCTCCCACGCCTTCGGCCACCTGCCCGAGCGCAACGAGAAGATCACCATAGATGAGATTGAATTTAAGGTGATTAGCGCCGACACCCGCAGGCTGGTTCAGCTCAGGGTGAAACTTCCCGATCCCCAGACTGAAGAAGAAAACGCTTAACTTTTCAGTCCCTTGATGAGGCTATAATGCTGCTACGACTTAGGGCAATTGCCCATCATCCTGTAATACGGCTGGTACTCGCCTATCTGGCGGGTGCCAGTACCGCTCTGGCCTTCGCCCCCTATTCACTTTGGCTCATCTATCCCCTGGCCATGGCATTCGCCCTTGGGCACAGCCGTATGCTTCCCCCGAAGCAGACATTTATCTACTGGCTGAGCTTTGGCTTTGGCTGTTTCTCTGTGGGGATCAGCTGGGTGCATGTCAGCATAGACACCTACGGTGGCCTGCCGCTTATCGCCTCACTGGGCCTGATGGCCATCCTGGCCCTCTACCTAGCGCTCTACCCGGCACTGGCGGCCTACCTCAGCGTTAAGTTGGTACCTCAATCACTCACGCTGCGCTTTCTCGCCGTCTTCCCTGCCGCTTGGGTGCTAACCGAGTGGGCCAGAGGCTGGGTGCTGACCGGCTTCCCCTGGCTCTGGGCCGGCTATAGCCAAACCAATGGGCCGCTGGCGCCCCTTGCCAGCAACGTAGGCGCCCTGGGGCTCAGCCTGGTATTAGCCATGATCGCCGGCGCCTTGGCCCTTGCCTTCACCCATCGCGCTGATGGGCAAGGCTCAAATGGGGTGAGCTCAAATGGGCCGCGCTCATTGAGCTTGCGAGCAGCACCGCTGCTCCTTATCGCCGCCCTTGCCGGCCTGGGGGCATTTGCCAGCGCGCAACTATCGCCCATTACCCCGACAGGCAAATCGGTCAAGGTGGCGCTGGTGCAGGGCAACATCGCCCAGAGCATGAAATGGCAGCCCGAGGCGCTCTGGCCCACCATGCTGAAATATATGGATCTCTCAAGGCCGTCGCTGGCCGACACAGATCTGTTTATCTGGCCTGAGGCGGCGATCCCTGCCCCCGAGTATATGGTGGAAGAGTTTCTCGACAACGCCAACAAGGTCGCCAATCTGAATAACAGCGCCATCATCACGGGCATCATCAGCAAGCAGCAGAATCGCTTTTATAACTCGCTGATCGTCCTGGGTAACCACCAGCAGCTACAACAAGAAAGTGCCGATTATCGCGGCGATGGCAGCAACGAGTTTCGTAAGCACCACCTGCTGCCCATCGGCGAGTTTGTGCCGCTGGAAGATCTGCTCAGGCCCCTGGCCCCCTTCTTTAACCTGCCCATGTCCTCTTTCGCCAGAGGCGACTTCCAGCAGCCTAACCTCGACGCCGTGGGGCATCAGCTGGCGCCGGCCATCTGTTATGAAATCGCCTTCCCCGAGCAGCTCAGGGCTAACGTGAATGCCGGTACTGAGCTGCTGCTCACCGTTTCCAACGATGCCTGGTTCGGCCGCTCAAACGGGCCGTTGCAGCACATGGAGATCGCCCAGATGCGCGCCATCGAGCTGGGCAGGCCGCTACTAAGAGCCACCAACAATGGCGTCACCGCCGTGGTCGACCCACAGGGCAAGATCACCCATAGCCTGCCGCAATTTGAAACCGGAGTGCTCAAGGCCGAGGTGCCGCTGGTGTCAGGCAGTACAGGCTTCGCCCGCTGGGGCCAGACGCCACTCCTGCTGCTGTGCACCATCCTATTAATCGGCGCGGTGATTCGCAGACTAAGGCTCTAGCTCTAGCTCTAGCTCTAGCTCTAGCTCTAGCTCTAGCTCTAACTCTAACTCTAGCTCTAACTTTAGAATTGGCCCACCAACAAATTTCGAGCAGATACAAAAATCCCCGCATTGGCGGGGATTTTTTATGAGCCGGTCAGACTCACGACTGTGGTTAGATGCTTATGCGTCGGGCGCTCAGGGAATGAGCCCCTGAAAACATCAGGCACTCAGTCATCAAGCGCTCAGGAGATTAAGGCGCCAGCGCCTCTCGGGTAAACTGATCGCCATCGCACTCGGGGCAGTCGGGGATCACACCGGGGAATTCGATACGCATCTCGTGGCCGCAGCCGGTGCAGACCATCACTCCCTGACCCACAATCTCACCACTCTGATAATAGCCATGATGCTTGAAGTCCTGGGTCACCTCATGCCACTCGACCTGACTCCTGTCGGTAATCTCACTCAGCCAATGCCACAGGGTATTCTCGGCGGCGATGACTGTGGGGCTGTGGCTAAGATCCGTGGCGTTCTTTTCGGCCAGGTAGCTGCCGATATCACGCTTTAAAAATTCTTCTACCAGGGCAAGCTCCTCCTCCTTGGCCTGCTCCTTAAGCAGCAAGAACTCCTTACTCGCCGTGACAGTCTTATATAATTCCTTTGCAGTCATTGAGTTATCTTCAGAGAAATCCGATTTCACCTGCTCAAATAGGGCCTGGTAAAGCGCTAGCAACTCGGTACTTCTTTCACTCATGTTCAATACTCCTTCATGCGAACCTTTTTAATGACTCACTTCTAGTTTATTCTATGCAGATCTAACTCGCGCGCAAGATGCGCAAGATCAAATAAATAGGCGGCATGGCCGGGAATCATCAATGCAAGAGCAATATCTACCTTCAGAGATTGAAGCTAAGGTGCAGCAGCACTGGCAAGACACTAAAACATTTGAAGTAACCGAGGACGAAAGCAAAGAGAAGTTTTACTGTCTCTCTATGTTTCCATACCCTTCAGGCCGAC
Source organism: Shewanella sp. KCT (assembly GCF_007636505.1). NCBI lineage: Bacteria > Pseudomonadati > Pseudomonadota > Gammaproteobacteria > Alteromonadales > Shewanellaceae > Shewanella > Shewanella sp. KCT. Next base: position 65,533 of record NZ_LVDJ01000011.1, on the reverse strand, counting down.
TGCATATGGGCCATGTCCGCAACTACACCATAGGCGATGTCGTTGCCCGTTACCAGCGTCTGCAAGGAAAAAACGTATTACAACCCATAGGTTGGGACTCTTTCGGTCTGCCTGCTGAGAACGCCGCCATCAACAACAAGACGGCGCCGGCCCCTTGGACCTATGAAAACATCGATTACATGAAGAACCAGCTGAAAATGCTGGGTTTCGGCTACGACTGGAGCCGTGAGATCGCCACCTGTACACCTGAATACTACCGCTGGGAGCAGTGGTTCTTCACCAAGCTGTACGAAAAGGGCCTGGTCTACAAGAAGACCGCCTCGGTTAACTGGTGTCCAAACGATGAAACCGTACTGGCCAACGAACAGGTTCAAGACGGTTGCTGCTGGCGCTGTGATACTCAAGTGGTGCAAAAAGAGATCCCTCAGTGGTTCATCAAGATCACCGACTACGCCGAAGAACTGCTAAACGATATCGACCAACTGGACGAATGGCCTGAGCAGGTCAAGACCATGCAGCGCAACTGGATTGGCCGCAGCGAAGGTATCGAGATGACCTTCCAGGTCGAGGGTAGCGATCAGAGCTTCGACATCTACACCACTCGCCCAGACACTGTTATGGGCGTGACCTATGTGGCGATCGCCGCAGGTCATCCGTTAGCTGAGCAAGCAGCGGCAAACAACCCTGTGCTGGCCGACTTTATCGAAGAGTGCAAGAACGCCGACACCACAGAAGCCGCCATGGCCGCCATGGAGAAGAAGGGTGTCGACACTGGCCTTAAGGCCGTCCACCCGCTGACAGGCAAGCTGGTGCCTATCTGGGCCGCTAACTTCGTGCTGATGAACTATGGTACTGGCGCCGTGATGTCGGTACCGGGTCACGACCAGCGTGATTACGAATTTGCCACTAAGTATGGCCTGCCAATCGAAGGGGTGATCAAGCCTGCAGATGGCGAGCTGGATATCAGCGAAGAAGCCTACACAGAAAAGGGCATAGTGTTTAACTCTGGCGACTCATTCCCAGAGCTGGACGGCCTGGACTTCCAGGCAGCGTTCGATGCCATCGACGCTAAGCTAACCAGCGAAGGCAAGGGTAAGCGTCAGGTAAACTATCGTCTGCGTGACTGGGGTGTCTCCCGTCAGCGTTACTGGGGCGCGCCAATTCCTATGGTCACCCTGGCCGACGGTACGGTAATGCCAACGCCTGAAGATCAACTGCCGGTGATCCTGCCTGAAGATGTGGTCATGGATGGTATCCAGAGCCCAATCAAGGCCGACAAAGAGTGGGCCAAGACTCAGGTTAACGGTCAGGAAGCCTTCAGAGAAACCGATACCTTCGACACCTTCATGGAGTCTTCTTGGTACTATGCCCGCTACTGTAGCCCTAAGGCCGACCAGATGCTGGATCCAGCCAAGGCCAACTACTGGCTGCCGGTGGATCAATATATCGGTGGTATCGAGCACGCCTGTATGCACCTGCTCTACTTCCGCTTCTTCCACAAGCTGCTACGTGACATCGGCCTGGTTAACAGCGATGAGCCAGCCAAGCGTCTGCTAACCCAGGGCATGGTGCTGGCCGATGCCTTCTACTACACAGATGAGAAAGGTGCCCGTGTCTGGGTATCGCCAAACGATGCCAAGGTTACCGAAACCGACGACAAGGGCCGTATCGTCAAGGCCGTCGACAGCCAAGGTCATGAACTGGTTTACACCGGCATGAGCAAGATGTCTAAGTCGAAGAACAATGGTATCGACCCGCAAGAGATGGTGGACAAGTACGGCGCCGATACCGTGCGTCTGTTCATGATGTTCGCCTCGCCACCAGAACTGACCCTGGAATGGCAAGAGTCGAGCGTCGAAGGGGCTCACCGCTTCATCAAGCGTCTGTGGAAACTGGCCCATGACCATGTGTCACAAGGCCCAACCGTTGACCTGGATGTTGCCTCACTCGATAGCGCTCAAAAAGAGCTGCGCCGTGAGCTGCACAAGACTATCGCCAAGGTGGGTGACGATATCGAGCGTCGTCAGATGTTCAACACCGCCATCGCCTCTGTGATGGAGCTGATGAACCGTCTGCAAAAGGCGCCGATGGAGAGCGAGCAAGACAGAGCCCTGATGCAGGAAGCCCTGTGCGCCGTGGTGCGTCTGCTCTACCCTATCATCCCGCACACCAGCTTCGAGCTGTGGCAGGCACTGGGTCACGAAGAGACGATTGAAAACGTGCTTTGGCCGGTCGTCGATGAGTCGGCGCTGGTCGAAGACAGCAAGCTGATCATAGTACAGGTGAACGGCAAGCTACGCGCCAAGGTAACAGTGGCCGCCGACGCCGACAAAGACACGGTGGAAGCTGCCGGTATGGCAGAGGAAGGCGTTATCAAGCACACCGAAGGCAAGACGGTACGTAAGGTGATTTATGTACCTGGTAAGCTACTCAATATCGTAGCCAACTAATTGCCCGCTCTACTCGGCCACCTCAGGTGGCCGAGTCTTATCAAACATGGAAATAGATGGCTTAGCCTATGCTTATTAAACGCTTATGTTTTGCAATCTTAGCCCTCTCGGTGCTGCTTAGCGCCGGATGTGGTTTTAAACTTCAGCGCAGCTATTCGATCCCAGATTCTCTTAAGACGCTCACCCTGAGCAGCCAGGACGAATACAGCGAGCTGACCCGCCTGGTGCGCGAACGCCTGCGTCTCAACAGCATTACAGTGGTGGAAGACGATACCAGTGTGCCTGTCGTGCGGATCCTCAACGACTCGCTGGACAGAAGTACCCTCTCCCTCTACCCCACGGGGAATGTGGCGGAATATGAGCTCAACTATCATGTGCGCTTCGCGGTGCAGTATCCCGAGCGCGAGGCCAAGGCCTTCGATGTCGACATTCACCGCGACTACCTTGACGATCCCCGCACCGCACTGGCAAAGAGCCGTGAGATGGAGCTGCTTGTAAAAGAGATGCGCATCCAGGCCGCCGACCAGATCATCCAGATCCTGGCCTCTATCGAGACCAACTGATGCGCGTCTACCCGGACCAGCTCGCCAAGCAGCTCTCGCCGCTAAAGCCCTGTTACCTCATCTTTGGTGATGACCCCTGGCTGTGTGAAACCAGCAAGCGGGCGATCTTGGAACAGGCCAAGCGAGAAGGTTTCGAGGAGCGCATAGTGCTCACTCAGGAGACTGGCTTTAACTGGCGCGAATTGCAGGATGAGTGGAACAGCATGAGCCTGTTCGCCAGTCGCCGCATCATAGAGCTGCACCTGCCCCAGGCCAAACCCGGCAGCGAGGGCAGTAGCCAGCTACAGAATCTGATGCAGCAGGTAAATCCGGATATTCTGTTGGTGATCACAGGGCCAAAGCTTGCCAGCGAGCAGACCAAGTCGAAATGGTTTAAGCAGCTGGATGACAAAGGGATTTATATCCCCTGCGCCACGCCCGAAGGACCACAGTTTCAACGCTGGTTACAGACCCGTGTTCGCGAGGCCGGCTTAAACCTCACCCAGGACGCCCAGCAGCTGTTGCTGAGTCTGTATGAAGGCAACCTGCTGGCAGCGGATCAGGCGATACAACTGCTGGTGCTACTTAGCCCCAGCAGCCAGATCACCAGCGAGCAACTGCAAAACTACTTCGAAGATCAGTCCCGTTTCAGCGTATTTCAGCTGGCCGATTGCCTGCTAGCCAATCAACAGGAGAAGGCCCAGCATATTCTGGCCCAGCTCCAGGCCGAGGGCACGGCCCTGCCGATACTGCTGTGGGGCCAGTTTAAGGAGCTGACCACACTGTTACAGCTCAAGCAGGCTCAGGAGGCGGGAACGCCGATGCAGAGTCTGTGGAGTCAGTTCAGGATCTGGGACAAGCGCAAGGGGCTGTATCAGGGCGCGCTGTCGCGCCTAAGCCTAAGTCAGATAGAGACAGCCCTGGCCAGCGCCTCGAAGATCGAGCTGAAGCTCAAGCAGCAAGGAGCTGAAGACTGGACCGCCATGAGTCACCTCTGCCTGCTGTACGATCCGAAGGCTCACAGCCATCTTAGCCATATCGAACTCGGCTAGGAAAAAGCTGATGAAGATAGGCATACTGGGCGGCACCTTCGACCCCATTCACTATGGTCATATCAAGCCATTGCTTGAAGTGCAGGCCGCCCTGGGACTCGACGAAGTCTGGCTGATGCCCAACCATATTCCGCCCCACAAGAACGGCACCAATACCTCGACCCAACACCGCCTGGCGATGGCCCAGCTGGTGTGTCAGCAATACCCACAGCTCAAGCTGTGTGACATAGAGGCAAACCGCGACCAGCCCTCCTATTCGGTAGAGACCCTGAAGTACCTGCGTCAGACCCACAGCCAGGATCAGCTGGTGTTTATCATGGGGATGGACTCCTTCGTTGGCCTGCCAAGCTGGTATCACTGGCGGCAGCTGTTCGAGCTGTGTCATATCGCCGTCTGTCAGCGTCCGGGCTGGACGTTGTGCGATGACAGCGAGATGGCCACACTGCTTAATACCCGCCGCGCAGACAAGACAGGGCTAGATAGGGCTGCAGAGTCAGATTGCTACGCCGGTCTCATCCTCCCAGTGACCATCACACCTCAGCCCTACTCCTCTACCGAGATTCGCCAGCAGCTGGCCCAAAATCAGCTGGCGCCCGATGCCATGCCACAGGTTGTGGCCGACTATATCGCCGCCCATCAGCTCTACCGCTAACAGCCAGATAACAAGGCTTCAACCTTTAGCCAAACTCACGCCGTTTAGGGCGCAGACAGGCATTTCACGCACCGCTATTAGCAATTACTTTAGGGGCATAACCTGTTATACTGCCTCGCTGTTAAAAATGAATGAGGAATTTAGCGTGCAAAGCGCCGAGCTTAAACAGTTTGTCATCGACAAGGTCGAAGATTTAAAAGCAAAAGATGTTGTAGTACTGGAAGTCACCGACAAGTCGAATGTTACCGACTATATGGTGGTCTGTTCGGGTACTTCTAAGACCCACGTCAGAGCGATCGCCGAGAACGTGGTACTCGAGGCCAAACGTGCCAACCTACATATCCATGGCGTCGAAGGCCGTGACAGCAGCGAATGGGTGCTGGTCGACCTGGGCGACGTGATTGTTCATGTGATGCAAGACAAGACCCGCGACTTCTATCAGCTTGAAAAGCTGTGGTCTGAAAAGCCAGCTTAATGAAGTTACAACTCGTTGCCGTGGGCACTCGCATGCCCGCCTGGGTCACCACAGGTTTCGAAGAATATCAGCGCCGTTTCCCCAGGGACATGGCGTTCGAACTGATTGAGATCCCTGCCGGCAAGCGCGGTAAGAATGCCGACATCGCCCGCATCTTGCACAAAGAGGGCGAACAGATGCTAGCGGCTATCCCTAAGGGAAACCATATCGTCAGCCTGGATCTGCCGGGTAAAAACTGGACCACGCCCGAACTTGCCACTCAGCTCAATCGCTGGCAACTCGACGGTCGCGATGTTAGCCTGCTTATCGGCGGCCCCGAGGGGCTGGCTCCCGCCTGTAAACAGGCGGCGAATCAGAGCTGGTGTCTATCGGCCTTGACCCTGCCCCACCCCTTGGTACGCGTCTTGGTGGCCGAGAGCCTATACCGTGCCTGGAGCATCAACAACAACCACCCGTATCATAGAGAGTAGTGCGCCGCGCGATACTCGAGTCAATCGAGGGATAGACGATGATAGTGACAACCAACATACTGCCGGAGAGAGTATAATTGGCGCCACGTAAACGGATGGCCATGCATGATCATGCAGCCGAAGCCTCGCTGTTCAAACGCCGCGCCATCTTCACCTTTGGTTGTGTGATAATCTTGCTGAGCATACTGCTGGGCAACCTCTATCATCTGCAAGTCCTGTCCTACAAAGACTACGAGACCCGCTCCAACGACAACCGCATCCGCGTCGTGCCAGTGGCGCCAAGCCGCGGCCTGATCTACGACAGACACGGCCAACTGTTGGCGGAGAATCAGCCCTTCTACTCGCTGGAACTGATCCCCGAGAAGGTCAAAGACATTCCCTCGACCCTGGATGAACTCGCCAAGGTCGTCGAGCTCAGCAAGGATGACAGAGAAAGCCTGGTCGCCTCCCTCAAATACCATCGCCGCTTCAAGCCGATCACGGTCAAGAACCGCCTGTCGGAGGAGGAAGTGGCGATCTTTAGCGTGAACCAACACAGATTTCCAGGCTTCTCCATCGATGCGGGCCTGAAACGCCACTACCCCTACGATGGGCTGCTGACCCATGTGCTGGGCTATGTGGGCCGCATCAACAACAGGGACCAGGCCGCATTGCAGCGCAACGGCCAGTGGCAGAACTACGCCGCCACCAAGGATATCGGCAAGCAGGGGATCGAAAAGTTTTATGAGAGCCTGCTGCACGGCATGCCGGGTCACCTGGAAGAAGAGGTCAATAACCGCGGCCGCACCATTCGCACCCTTAAATCTGTGGCGCCAGAGCCGGGCCAGGATATCTACCTGACCCTGGATCTTCAGCTACAGAAGAAGGCGATGGAGCTACTGGCGGGTCGCCGCGGCTCGATCGTTGCCATAGATCCCCGCGACGGCGGCATACTGGCCATGGTCTCCAGCCCCAGCTATGACCCGAACCAGTTCGTGCACGGCATCAGCTCCAAGGCCTATAGCGATCTGCTCAACGCTCGCTCTCGCCCGCTGATAAACCGCGCCACCCAGGGCCAATACGCCCCGGCATCGACGGTTAAGCCTCACATGGCGCTGCTGGGCCTGGAAGAAAAGGTTGTGACCCCTAAGACCCGGGTGTGGGATCCAGGCTTTTGGCAGATCCCCGGCGTCGAGCGCAAGTATCGCGACTGGAAACGTTGGGGCCACGGCTGGGTCGATGTCAACGGCGCCCTGGTGCACTCCTGTGACACCTACTTCTACGACATGGCCTACAAGACAGGCATAGATAAGATCAGCAACTTCATGCAGCAGTTCGGCTTTGGCGAGCGCACAGGTGTCGATATCTTCGAGGAATCGGCCGGTAACATGCCATCCAAGGACTGGAAACGCCTCAAATACAATCAGCCCTGGTATATCGGCGATACCATCTCAGTGGGGATCGGCCAGGGTTACTGGACCACCACACCGCTGCAGCTGGCCAACGCCACCGCCATCATGGCCAACAAGGGCGAACGTTTCGTGCCGCACCTGTTGAAGTCGATCAAGAATGATACCGTCAAGGTGGACACCCCGGTAGACAAGATGGCTCCCGTGGTACTGAAGAGTCCACACAACTGGCAGATCATCAACGAGGCGATGAGAGATACCGCCCATAAGTCACGCTTCGTCGATGCCGGCTATACCGCGGCGATGAAGACGGGTACCGCCCAGGTCTTCAGTGTGGCCGAAGATGAAAAATATGACGCAGAGAATATCGACGAACACCTGAGGGATAACGCCTTGATCGTCGCCTACGCCCCCTATGAGGCGCCGCGCATCGTGCTGGCAGTGGTACTGGAAAACGCCGGTTGGGGTGGCGCCAACGCTGGCCCCGTGGCCCGCGCGCTGCTGGATGAGTATATGCTACGCGACAACCTGCCCTTAGAAACCGCCGGGAGCCCACACAATGAACGCCCATAGCCATAGACCCAACATCTGGCAGCGCATGCATATCGACCTGCCACTGCTTCTAGGGCTGCTGGCGCTCATGTGCTATGGCCTGTTCGTCATCTATTCCGCTGGCGGCGAAGATATGGCGCTGATGGAGCGTCAGCTGATCCGTATGGGACTGTCGCTGGGGATCATGCTGTTTGTCGCACAGATCAACCCTGAGGTGCTCAGGCGCTGGGCCTTCCCCATCTATATCGCCGGGGTGATTCTGCTACTCGGTGTGCACTTCTTCGGTGAGATCAACAAGGGCGCCCAGCGCTGGCTCAACCTGGGCTTCATGGAGTTTCAACCCTCTGAGCTGATTAAGCTAGCCTTCCCGATCACCATGGCCTGGTATATCAGTAAGTTCCCGCTGCCGCCGAAGAAACGTTATCTGGCCGGTGCAGGGGTAATTCTGCTTATTCCGACGCTCTTGATTGCCAAGCAGCCGGATCTCGGCACCTCCATCCTGGTGGCGGCCTCGGGGATCTTCGTGCTGTTTCTCTCCGGCATGAGCTGGGCCATCGTCGGCAGCTTCATCGGCGGCGTGCTGGCCATGCTGCCTGTGCTCTGGTACTTCCTGATGCACGATTATCAACGTACCCGGGTATTGACCCTGCTGGATCCGGAAAAAGACCCACTGGGCGCTGGCTATCATATTATTCAGTCCAAGATCGCCATCGGCTCCGGTGGGATCTGGGGCAAGGGCTGGCTCGACGGCACTCAATCTCAGCTGGAGTTCCTGCCCGAGCGCCACACAGACTTCATCTTCGCGGTTATCGGCGAGGAGTTTGGCCTGATCGGCAGCCTTATTCTGCTCTGCCTCTACCTCTATGTGATCGGCCGCGGCCTGGTGATTGCCTCGCGCGCACAAACCAGTTTTGCCCGTTTACTCGCTGGCAGTATTACTTTAACCTTCTTTGTATATGTCTTTGTGAATATTGGTATGGTATCGGGACTACTCCCCGTAGTTGGTGTACCTCTGCCTCTCATCAGTTACGGCGGCACCTCTATGCTGACCCTGATGACAGGCTTCGGGATCCTGATGAGCATTCATACCCATAGACGATTCATTGACCGTTAAAGGAAGACGATTTGAAACCAGTTTCACAGCTATTTTTCGCCCTGATGCTGGGCAGCGCCAGCATGCTGGCCCAAGCCGATGACAAGGTGATCCCCCAAGAGGGTGACATCAGTGAGTTGAAGACAGCCTTCACTGAGCAGCAACTCGGCGCCGGCTTCACCCAGGCAGAGATAGACAGCTTTCTCAGTAGCGCCCAATACAACCAGAAGGTGATCGATGCCATCACCACCCCATGGGAAGCCAAGCCCTGGTTTCAATATCACCCCATCTTCCTCACCGATAAGCGTCTGGAAAAGGGACTGAATTTCTGGCGCACCCATGATGCGACCATCGCCAAGGCGGCAAAGACCTATCAGGTGGACCCCGAGATCATCGTTGCCATTATCGGCATCGAGACCTTCTACGGCGGCTACATGGGCACCTACCCGGTGATCGATGCCCTCTACACCTTGGGCTTTCATTACACGCCGCGGGCCGACTTCTTTCGCAAGGAACTCGCCCAGCTACAGACCCTGGCCAAAGAGGAAAAACTGGACCTGAGCTCGCTAAAAGGCTCCTACGCCGGCGCCATGGGTTATGGTCAGTTTATTCCCTCCAGCTATCGCCATTTCGCGGTGGATTTTAGCGGCGACGGCCGCCGGGACCTGGTTGGCGATCCGGTCGATGCCATCGGCAGTGTCGCCAACTATTTCCATCAACATGGCTGGCAGAAGGGCGCCTTGATCACCCTACCGCTGACTACGCACCATCTGCCCGCGCATCTCAAGGCCTGGTCGGGAGAGAAGCTCTCCTACAAGGTTGCCGACATCCTGTCGCCAACCATCTCCCTGGCGCAGAATGTCGATCTCGACGTGCAACAACCCGCACTACTGGTCGAGCTTGAGCAGCAAGACGGCAAAGATTACTGGCTGGGACTAAACAACTTTTACGTGATCACCCGCTATAACCGCAGCCCGCTGTACGCCATGGCGGTGTATCAATTTAGCCAACAACTCAAAGATGCTTATGCGAAACAGTAACGCCCTGTCACTGCTCTCCTTCATCCTGCTATTGGTTTTGGCGGGCTGCTCGTCTCAGAGCGGCCGCTATAAGATTGCCGACGACGTAGCGCCGACCGATGCGCCCGATGTCTCCAAGGTGGAAGATGCTCACCCCAAGTTTGAGCCCTACAGCCGCGGCGGCAACCGCAAGGAATATACTGTGCTGGGCAAGACCTACCGGGTGCTCGACACAGGCAAAGGCTATCAGAAGACAGGCATCGCCTCCTGGTATGGCGCCAAGTTTCATGGTCACCTCACCTCCAATGGCGAGACCTACGACATGTATTCCATGTCGGCGGCCCATAAGACGCTGCCACTGCCAAGCTACGTGAAGGTCACTAATCTGGCCAACGACAAATCGGTAGTGGTGAGGGTCAACGATCGCGGCCCCTTTCACGATAACCGCATCATAGATCTCTCCTACGCCGCGGCGCATCGCCTGGACATGCTCAAGACAGGCACGGCCAAGGTGCAGCTCGAGGTGATCTACATAGAAAACCCCGAGTCGGTGGCTTTGGCCGCACTGCAGGAAACCAAGCTTCACTATGTGCAGGTGATCGCCTCCTCAGATAAGGGACGCATCGAGCATCTGGCGCAGACCTTGGCCGACCAGTACCAGGTGAAGACGCGTATCCAGCAGAGCGGCAATCTCTATCGCTTGCAACTCGGCCCCATAGGACGCCAGCAAATCGCTGCCCAGCTGCATCAGACACTGCAGCAAAACGGCTACCCTCAGAGCTATCTGGTGACCGAATAAGGTAACGACCCGAAATCGGTGCGCTTTTCCTTAAGATTAAGGAACCTTCACTGATTTCGATGGTCGACTAATGTTATACTCGCCCGACATAGCGCCCAAATTTTTGCATTCAACCAGAAGACGTGCCTTGATAATATGAAATTACTGAATCATAGCTTGAAAACACTCCTCCTTGTCTCCTCTCTCTCTATCACGGCAGCCAACGCGGCACCCGTTGTTACGCCTGATGCACCTAAGGTAGCAGCCAAAGCCTTTATCCTGATGGATTACAACTCGGGCCAGATCATCGCCGAAGAGAATGCCTATGAGAGCCTAAACCCGGCCAGTCTCACCAAGATGATGACCAGCTACGTGATAGGCCACGAGATCAAGGTGGGCAATATCTCACCACAAGACAAGGTGACCATCAGTAAGAACGCCTGGTCGAAGAATTTCCCTGACTCCTCTAAGATGTTTATCGAAGTGGGTAAGCAGGTCTCGGTCGAAGATCTTAACCGCGGCATCATCATTCAGTCGGGTAACGATGCCTGTGTTGCCATGGCCGAGCACATTGCCGGTACCGAAGATGGCTTCGTGGATCTGATGAACTCCTGGGCCAAACAGCTGGGCATGCGTGACAGCTACTTCGAGAACTCACACGGACTGGACTCGGAAAATCACAAGACCACAGCCTACGACATGGCACTGCTGGGCGCCGCGTTGATCCGCGACGTCCCCGAGGAGTACCGCGTCTACTCGGAGAAATCTTTCACCTATAACGGCATCAAGCAGTACAACCGTAACGGTCTGCTGTGGGACAAGAGCCTGAACGTCGATGGCATCAAGACGGGTCACACCTCTGGCGCCGGTTACAACCTGGTGACCTCGGCAACCAAAGATGGCATGCGTCTGGTGTCTGTGGTCATGGGCACCGCCAGCGAGTCGGCCCGTAAGGCAGAGAGTAAGAAACTGCTCAACTATGGTTTCCGCTTCTTCGAGACCATCACCCCCTACAAGGCGGGCGACAGCTTTGTAACCCAGAAGATCTGGTACGGTGACAGAGAGTCAGTGGATCTGGGCGTGCTGACCGATACCCCTATCACCATCAGCCGTGGCCAGGCGAAAAACCTCGAAGCCAACTACGAGCTGAACAAGGAGCTGACCGCCCCTATCCCCAAGGGTGAGACAGTAGGCCGCATCTACTTCCAGCTTAACGGCAAAGACATTGCCCAGTTCCCACTGGTCACCCTGCAAGAGGTGAACGAAGGCAGCTGGTTCAGCAAGCTGATGGACTACTTTAAGCAGATGTTTGCCAGCTGGTTTAACTAATTCCACAGCGACAAATGCATGAGATAGTAAAAAGTCACCTAAGGGTGACTTTTTTGTTTTTAGCCTCTCAGGCTTGAATTAGGTATAATAACCCCCATTTTATAGCCATTAAGTTAGGCAAGAGATAGACACCTATGTTAGACACCAAATTTCATGAACTCCTAGACTTCCCCGCGGCCTTCCCTTTCAAAGTCGTGGGCGACGCCAGAGACACACTCGCCGATGATGTCGTTGCCGTTGTGCAGCGTCACGTACCAGGCGACTATATGCCAACCTCCAGGGCCTCAAGCAAAGGCAGCTACCACTCGATCACCGTTAAGGTAACGGTTCACAGTAAAGAGCAGATCGAACTGCTTTACATCGAGTTAGCGGCTATCGAAGGGGTTAAGCGCGTCCTCTAAGATGTGCCCTCCTGATAGGAAATGTGATCTACCTTACATTTCCTGATTTCGCGCGTATAATAGGCGCACTTAAACGCTGAGGGGAGAGGTTGCCCTTGAAAGATACGGTTTTACATATTCGTCATCTTGGACGCCAGGATTACGAGTCGGTATGGCATGCCATGCAGGAATATACCGATAATCGCGATGAAACGAGCCGAGATGAGCTTTGGATAGTCGAACATCCTCCGGTGTTCACTCAAGGCCAGGCAGGCAAGAGTGAGCATATTCTCAACCCCGGCGATATCCCCGTCATTCAAGTCGATCGTGGTGGCCAAGTGACCTACCATGGTCCAGGGCAGCTAGTCGCCTACCCTCTACTGGACATCAAACGCCTCAAAATCGGTGTTCGCCAACTGGTGACCGACATAGAGCAGAGTATCGTCAAGATGCTCGCCCTCTATGGTATCGAGGCCTATCCTAAGGCCGACGCCCCTGGCGTCTATGTCGAAGAGCGCAAGATTGCCTCTCTGGGTCTGCGGATCCGTAAAGGCTGCTCCTTCCACGGTCTGGCACTAAACGTCGATATGGATATGTCCCCCTTTCAGCGCATCAACCCCTGCGGTTATGCAGGATTAGAGATGGCTCAATGTAAGCCGCTCAAGGGGCCACAAAGCGTCGAAGAAGCCGGCGAGAAACTGATACAAACCTTTAGCCAAGAATTGGGCTATCAACATCTAGAACATCATCAAGGGTTAACAGACTAATATGAGTAGGCCTGAAAGATTACAACCCGGAGTCAAGTTACGCGATGCCGACAAGGTCTCTCGTATTCCGGTCAAGGTCGTGCCTTCCGAGCGCGAAACCATGCTACGCAAACCCGATTGGTTGAGAGTCAAGCTCCCGGCATCGAACCAGCGTATCGTCGACATCAAACAGGCGCTGCGTAAGAACGGTCTGCACTCTGTATGTGAAGAGGCTTCCTGCCCTAACCTTGCCGAATGTTTTAACCATGGTACCGCCACCTTCATGATCTTGGGCGCCATCTGTACACGTCGCTGCCCCTTCTGCGACGTGGCCCATGGCCGTCCACTCAAGCCTGATGCCGAAGAGCCGGTAAAGCTGGCACAAACCATCAGAGACATGAAGCTGAAATATGTGGTGATCACCTCTGTGGATCGTGACGATTTGCGTGATGGTGGTGCCCAGCACTTTGCCGACTGTATCCGCGAGATCCGTAAGCTCAACCCAGAGATCAAGATTGAGATCTTAGTGCCCGATTTCAGAGGCCGCATCGACGCCGCCTTGGAGATCCTGGCAACCGAGCCACCCGATGTCTTCAACCACAACCTGGAAACGGCGCCTAAGCACTACCGTAAGGCTCGTCCAGGGGCGAACTACCAATGGTCACTGGATCTGTTGAAGAAATTCAAAGAACAACACCCACATATTCCGACTAAGTCGGGCCTGATGATGGGTCTGGGTGAAACCAACGAAGAGATCGCCGAGGTGCTTCGCGATCTGCGTGCGCACAAGGTTGAGATGCTGACACTCGGTCAATACCTGCAGCCCTCTAAGTTCCACCTGCCGGTAGAGCGTTACGTGCCGCCAGCTGAGTTTGACGAGCTGAAAGACTATGCCGAAGAGATAGGCTTTACCCATGCAGCATGTGGTCCTATGGTGCGTTCTAGCTACCACGCCGACCTGCAGGCGCAAGGTAAAGAGGTCAAATAACCTAAGACCTTGGCAAGCAATTGTCTTTTGCATTCAACGCTTAGAAACAAAAATAGCGCCTTTCGGCGCTATTTTTTTATCCCCAAATACAAACCCAAACGGCTAGAACAAACGCTCCATCAGGATAGCGTCCTCTTTCCCCTGCTCTAGCTGATAGTAATTGGCCCGCATTCCCGTCTGCTCGAAGCCCATCTGGCGATATAAGGCGATTGCCCTTTCATTAGAGGCTCTCACCTCTAACATCATACGTTCGGCCCCCTGAGTCGCTGCCAGCTCGATTAACGCCTCAGTGAGGCGCCTACCCAAACCTTGCCCCTGGGCGTCTGGCCTGACGCAGATATCCATCAGGGTGGCATCTTCGAACAGTTGATGCAGAATGCTGAAGCCCAACAACTGCTCATCATCGAAGAGACCGATAACATGGTAGAAACGCCCGAAACAGGTCTCAAGGTTACTCAGCGACATGGGGAAGCTATGGCAGGCCGACTCCAGCTCATGCAACTTAGGAGCTTCTTCCTTGGTCAGTGTCTTAAGCGTTAGCGTCATAGGCATCGCTCTCCCAAATATGCTGCCATAGCTCGCGCTTGGCCTTAGATTCTTGCTCGAGAACGGCGATAGGTGCAGAGCTGATGGCGCATGCCACCTTAGGTAACCTGAGACTTCGCATATCCCAAAACACCTCTTTGGTGCTGCTAAGCGAATCGCTGACGACAACCTGCTTATCCTGCTCGGGAAAGAGTGCCAACACCTGGCGAATAAGCGGGTGGTCGCCTGAGACGCTCGCTCCTCGATCCACAAGAATATGGTACAGGGAAAGCTCGGCTCCCTTCTCTACCCAGCGGGTTATACCCATCGCATCTAAATATGCACTCGGTTCCAAATCGCCTCCAGACAAATGCTAACCCCTTAAGGATAACCTCTGCCCATGCGAGTGTCACGACGACCAGAGACTATATGAACTTGAGTGAAAAGATAAAACTCAGAAAAGCAAAAAGCCGTTCATTTCTGAACGGCTTCTCTAGAATGTGGCAGGGGTGGCAGGACTCGAACCCGCAACCATCGGTTTTGGAGACCGATCTTTAGCGCCTTAAAAACAAATCGTTAGCTTTGTATTGTAGAAAATAATTCGCCCAAAAACCACGATTAACGCCATGATTTAGCTGATTAAGCATCTTTATTTTCTACAGGTTTTATTCATTTTTCACGCAATAAATAACCTGGAGATTTCCATTATATCAGCCGCACTAATGGAACTGACCTGCAATGCAGTGAAATACCTCGTGACCTAGCGTTAGAGTTTTATCATCGTCAACACTATCCGGTAACTGAAGATAGACATCACATTGATTGTCATTTGGTGACCACACTGCGAACCCTCGTTCCTTGCCGTTTAAACCTTGGCTTTGAGCTTTAGCCTCAAGTTTTACTGATTGCATAAAATGCACTCTGAGATCGACTTGAGTTCTTACATGCTCTGGCCGCACCTTTGGGTTATCGCAACCACCAAGTAATGCGACTAACAAAACAACCAAAGCAGATCGCATGTTAAACACCGATGCCATCCACAACGGTCGAACCTTCAAAGCCAGGCTGTGCAATCAGATGAGCATAAGCCGCCGTTCTAGGCTCCATACCATCATAGGCAGCATCTGCCAGCTGCACACTAAACACCTTTGCTGAGCGTTCGTCACGTAACACCTCAACAGGTGGCTTGCCTGCCTCGAATGCTGCCTGGGTGGCAAATACGCTCACCATGTAAGTGCAACCCTTGCCGCCGTGGTTGTTAGTCACTACCTTGTAGCCTTCGTTAACCTGCTGGCCCTCTCCTGGTGCCATGGCAACCTCCAGGCGCTCGTTAATCGATGCATTATTGGTAACGTTTAACTCTGAGATCACCAGCAGCGGGTTTGCTATATCGATGCCAGATGAAAGTGAAATAGATGGTAATGTTAAAGCCATTTAGGCCCCCTTATTGTTCAGTTGAAACGATTGAAATAGTCTGTGATGAAACTTGCGACACAACGTGATAACGCGTGGCGCTTACCACCAACAAGCGATACTGAAAATCACTGGTAGACGTTGAGTTATCGGTATAGGTCGATGAAGCATGGCAATATTCACGAATTTCGTAATAGCCAAATTCAGGTTCCCAAGTCTTGTTTACTGATATGGTAAATGTACCGCTAGCAACGGTTGTCCAGGCTCCATTTCCAATAGAGCGCTGCAGCTGCCACTGCAGAGACTTGTTAGATACAGCAGAGCTAGAAGATGTTGTGCTGTCTGCAGACAGGTCATAAGACACAACAACATTTTTAGCCTTGCCGTTAGTGCCAAATGGCCCAATCAGCACAGGTATTGAACTCGCTGCATACTGGTTCTTATCCGGGTTAGTAACCCCCGTCTTTAATACCCCAGCACTTAAACTGCCGCCGAAATAAGCATCACCATTTGCGGCCAAATAGGTTATTGCGTTTGACTTCTTAAGCGCTCCCCAGTTCGGCTCGGTACCTGACAACAATTTAGGCCCATACCATTCAACCAGTGAGTCAGGGCCGAACGGTGTCGCGGCTTGAACTTTCATATAACCACTACCGATAAGCCTTAACTGGCCGCCCTCGATGATGGGGGACTGAATTTTCTCACCGGCTTTGATATGTGTGCCCAAGATGGCCCCGGCGGCGATACTGTTAGCCGTCAGGCCACCAAACACCGCCAAGCGGGCCACTAGGTCATTAAATAGGCCTTGGCTGGCCACTAGCTTATTAATCAGCGCAGAATCGGCAAACAACTCGTTAGCAGTAACGGCATTGGCCGCAATTTTGTCAGTTGTAACGGCCTTAGAAACGAGTTTCTGAGTCGTTATCGAGCCATCAACAATTAACTCTGCAGATGCCATTTTTCGTAGGTAAACATTCGTTACATAGTATCCACCACCCATGGCACCGTTAGTGCCATTCATCTGAATAAACAGGGCCGCACTAACAACCTTTTTGCCTGCAACATTACCAACAGTCACCGAACCGCTGGCAAAGTTAGCAGCCCCCCTCTCTGATGCCGCTCTAGCCAGAAACGTATTCCAACCCATTGAACCATCAGAGTATCTCACCATAAGCCCTAGTCTTAAATCAGCTGTGGGGTTTTGATAGTGGTAGGCATACAGGCTTAAATAGTATTGTTCTCCATCTAATACGCTAAAAGGTTTATCGTAATTAAAGTAAGTGTCACGGTAGTTATTAATCAGTCCAAGATAAGAAGCACCACCATAAGCATCGGGATTGTTATTCCATAGAACAGTGACATTTCCAGTCCACCCCTCTGTATTTCCTCCTGTTCCTGATGCATTCATGAATTTTGGATTGGTGCAAATATTATCGGTATTGGCAATGGTTAGGTGTTTTGTGCTGATGGCGTTGGCAGCAATACTCTGCGCCGCTAGGCCGCCAAACACAGCCAAGCGGGCCTGCAATTCATCAAATAAGCCCTGACTAGAAATTAGCTTATTAATTAATGCAGTATCAGCCGTTAATTTGTCTGAGGTAACCGCGCCTGCAGCCAACTTATCAGTAACAACCGCCCCAGCCTGCAGATGATTAGTAGCAATCGCCAAAGCTGCAATGGTTTCAGCTGTAATGCCACCAAATGACGCCAACCTAGATTTTAGGCTGCCGAACTGAGCAGAATAAGCCAGCAAATTGCCAATAGTGCTATATCCAATCTTTAGATTATGTAGTCGCTCACTATTAATGGTTGTTATTGGTGCGGGCGCATATGTATTGCTGGGTGAATGAATTAATTCCTGGTTATAAAAGACTTGCGGCATAACATTTTGATCACTTGCAAAGTGATATATAGCACCGCCAGGGCCGCCGCCGCGCAAAAAGAACACATACATCATATTCGCGCCGAAACGATACGCATCAGCAAGTAACTCAGTGTAAGCCGATGTGTGATGTAATATCTGTTCAAAGTAACCAGCACCACCCCAGCCGCCAAAGTTGCCAAACCAATCAACGTTTAACTGCCCTTTGTGAGTCGATAAGTACCAATCGTCAGGGGCTGTTTCATCATAACTTCGCCATATTTTTATTCTGCGATTTTGTTGTTGTGAACCATACATAAACACCACAGGGTAATACTTGTCACTGTCACCATATATCATCAAATCCTGACTAAAAGGCAGGCCAGAAATACTTAACAGATTGTCTAACCCAGATGCCTCGCCAGCGTTGATTCGAGCATCGAGCGCCTGCTGCGCTGCATTAACGGCCTCGGCTTTTGCCGCATCAGCCCTAGCTTGAGCATCTACAATGGCCCTTTGCTCCTCTGCTGATACAACGTTATCGGCATAAGCCTTTGACTCGGTTTCAGCTAGGTTTGCTTGTGCCAAGGCGTACCCCTCGGCAGCAGTTTTAGCCTGGGCAGCTGAGCCCGCTGGGTCGGCACCTACATCACCAGCAGTTAAGCTATCCTTTTCTGCCAATGCCCCCGCTTTTATCGGGCTTCTTGATATAACAAGATCTTGCACAAAAGCCACGCCTAGGTCGCTGTAACCGTTAATCACAAGCCAAGGAATAATACTGGTGCAATCACTTGGTATAACGGCAAAGGATTGAACCCAATTCCACCCTTCACCAACGTCTTGAGCACAAGCTGAGTGCCAATAACTTTGAGGAATGCCATTAACTACTTTTCGATAGCCAAACCTAAGCTGGTAGTTGCTTAACTGAGTATTCATCCAAGCGGAGAAATACAGCCTTTCACCGCCAGTTACTGGGATAGCGTTATTTAACTCATAACTATCCCTAGCGATTAGTTTTAGGGCGTGTGACCTAGCATCTAAAGCATCAACACCGGCGGCATTACCAATAAGTTCAACTGCTCCATTATTCCAGCCGCCTTTGTTTAAACTCGATGTAAACGTAGAAATATTTAATAGGTTTGTACCACCTGATTGCTCCAAAGCGTTAGCCTCGGCCAACTGGGCCTTATTCAGCGCATCCAGCGCCGCTGCAGCTTCTGCCGCGTTCGCTTTAGCCTGGGCACCTGCAGGTGTTTCACCGCCAAGATCGGCAGCATCAATGCCCTGGTTAAGAAGTTGCTGAGCCGTCAACAGATTATTGTTGAACTTAGGATCGGCTAGCGCATCCTGCAGGGCTAGCATTTCCTTACTGGCATCATTAGGCAGCTTGCCTGCCATCAAGTTGTCTAGTTTGGCCTCTTCGTCAGGGGTGAAAACGGGCGGTATATCCGTTTGCACCTTCGTCCAGGTGTAATCCTCCCAGTTACCACTCGGGGCCGAAACGGCTTTATCTGTGGCAACCCCCATCCATTTTTTAGCCTTGCCGGCAGTCTCGTTAGTGGTAAACCCTGTGCCGGCATCATCATCTGCCCAGGCAAACCAGGTGTAGGATCTAAAGGTTTCCCCGAAAAGAGTGTCATAGTCACTTTGGTTTGATGATGATGCACCGTAGGTCCATGGTGTAAAAGCACCTTTATTACCTACTTTATCAACCAGTCTTGCACGGAAATAATATGCAGTTCCTTTCGGCAAATTGCCGACAACGTAGCTGGCAGATGGGTAAGCCACATCAACCAACTTTTGCGCATCACTACCAAAATTGTCCGAGGCTATTTGAATTTCGGTGTGAAGAGTGTCTTCGCTGCCGAGTGGAAAACCCCAATACAGATTGATACCAAAGGCGATTGATGTAGCAGTTAAACTGGTTGGCAAACTGAGGTTTGCGTCTTTGCCTGTTAGATCGGTCAGCACTGATTCGGCATAAATCGAGGCAACATTCACCGAGTTTATAGCCCTAACTCGAGCAAGATAGCCACCCGTATAAACCCCCACCACCTCAACACTGTTACTACCGGTTCGCGGCAGGCTGACCCAATCGCCATCGTCCTTACGCCATTGAACATCATAGGCGACCGCGCCGTCAGTCTTTGGCCAGTCGATGATCATCACTGTGACTGACTGTGTTTGCTCGACGTAGGTGCGCTGGCTAATATTGATTGTGGCTGGCGACGCTTGAGTTTTGGCCGGCAGAACGGAGATCGGTCTGTCGAGTAACTTGGTGCCGTTATCGATAGCGTTAAACTTACTTGGGTTATGTTCTACCGCGCTTATTTGGTACTCAATTTCATCTGAGTCAGCTTTGCGAATGGTCATCACTCTGAATAGCTGAGGCACCAAGGTATTTGATTCGACAGACCATTGCAGCTGCTCAGCTGGCGTTTCGCTGTAAGCTGTTGAGACTGTGATCACGGCATCATTCACAGAGGTAATGGTTCGCTTTTCGGCCTTGCCAGATGGCAAGTTAACGATGAGGCTGTCGTTAGCTGCGGCATCACAGGCTTGGTCGATGGTAATATTGAGGCCATTGACCGCTTTGATGCGACCACCAAAGCGCTTGCCGGCGACAAGCTTATCGGCAACGCCGATGATCATACCGGGCAGTGGAACCTGACCATCTAGGCCGACACTAAAGCCAACCATGCGATCGGCATTGTTGGTGTGAATGGCCCATTGACCTCGCCGCTGTGCTTCACTCTCTCGAGTGCAGCCAATGGCGCTAAGCTCGACAGGGTTGTCGCCAAATCGTTGCTGCAGGGAGATATCACCAACAGATGTCACATCGGTGTTGTAATCGTTGTCAGGGTCGTCATAGCTCACCAATGCACGAGTAAACTTACTGCGCACGCTGGTGCCTGTGTAGCTAAACTTGCCGTCTACCACGTTGGCGTTGGTGTAAAGAAAATCCATATCCCGCGGCATATCGGCCACGCTATACATCTGACCATTCGCCCAGTAGCTCATACCACGATAAATTGCGGCTAAGTCGCGCAGAACCTGCCAGGCCTCCTTGGCCTGTTGAATATAGATATCACACAAAAAGCGTGGCTCGCTGCCGCCCTTGCCATCGGGTACCGACTGGTCACAATACTGGGCGATTTGGTACAGCTCCCACTTATCCACCAAGCTGGCATCGATATACTGACCGGTACCGAAGCGGTCTTCTAAAATAATGTCGTAAGAGATCCACGCGGGGTTATTAGTCCAGGCAATTTTAAAGCTACCATCCCAAGTGCCAGAATAAGTGCGCGCAATAGGGTCATAGTTGGTCGGCACCCGCACCTTACGCATCTTGGCTTTAACCGCGACCGAAGGGATGCTGTTAAATTGCTCGGCATCAAATTCGATATACAGCAGCGCCGTGTTTGGATAACTAAACTTCGCATCCACCACTTCGGTGATCGCCGCAATAAACATGCTATCGGCAACGATGGTTTTATTCTGATTAGGCGTGATGCGAGACACCCGCACTTGCCAGCTGCTGCCAGCTGGCAAATCGATACGGTGGCTACGCTCGTAGGTGGTATTGGTCTTGCCTGTGACCGAAGTTTGAAGAAGAGTTTGGTAGCCACCGCCATCTGTAGCAACTTCAATCCGATAAGCGATCGTCAGACCAACAATGTCGCCATTGTCTTTTTGCTGTTGCAGAGCTGGCCAGCGCAGGCGCAAACGCAATGCGGATAACATGCTGTTGGTTACCGAGCGCACCCATGGCGATCCGTCGGTTAATTCGGTATTGATGGCGAGCTCGTTCTCGACCGATGGGATACCTTGAATGTACGTCTGCTGCACAGAGCCTGGCCGAAACTCCCACTTGGTTCCCGGGAAATTTTCATTGCCCTGGCTATCGAGCAGCGGTGTACCGTCGAGATAGATATTAGAGCCATCAATACTGCCGTGCCATTCGCCCTCACCAAGCGCCAGCAACATCTTGGCGCTGCTGGTAGAAAGCAAGTTATTCGGCGTTTCTACTGGGGTGTGACCTTCGCCGCCTTTGCGGCCACTGATCGCTTTTTTAGCCAGATTAGATGAAAGTGATGCCATTTAGCGTTGATCCTCGGCATAAATCCCAGCGCTGATAATGGCGCCGCCGACTAAGCGTTCACCATAACCGATACCTACAGGGTTGCCTTGAGCAGTGGTGTTTACCGCACCGCCAAAGGCGTAACTGGTACCCTGATCTTCATTGGATGAGTTGTTGAGGTTTTGCGGTGATAGCATCTGCACAATACCTCCAGCCATTAATCCAACTCCGGCACTAATCAGGGCACCACCAACAGGAGCAGCTAACCCCCATGATAGTCCCGTAACAATCACCCCAACTACCACCAGCACGGCACCAACGATAGTTTGCAGTACGCCGCCTCGCTTGCTGCCTTCCATGATGGGGACAACGCGGATCTCCCGGGTGCCGGCAAAGTCAAATTCATCTTCAGCCACGTTACTGCCGTTTCTGAATATGGCATAACGCATACCTAACTTTGCCTGGGCCATCACAAACTGTTCAAAACCTGCAACGGTGCGTTTAAGCGCCGAGAACGCCTCCCAAGTTTTACCCGATTCCAGATAGCGCACATGGACGCGGCCAAATTTAGCCGCCAATGATCCTGAAAGTTTAATCACGACTTTTTGTTGCTCTGGCATGGTGGTCCTTAAGGCAATAAAAAAGCCCCAGCTAAAAAGCTGAGGCCAAGAAAAACAAAACCGCCGATAGTTATTTACTAACGGCGGCCTATTCTTTGTTGTGGTCTGGGTGAGTTATCCCACTATTAGGGGAATAATAAACGACTTTTTAGAAAGCTCAATGTATTGCAGGTTCTACTTCACTTCCGCAGTGTTTGCACTTCCTGGCTTTTGCCAAAATATCTTCTGCGCAGAATGGGCATTCCACCATTTGCTTGGTAGCCTCATGCACCTTGGCAGCATCACTCGCTTTATGGCTGTCAGCCATATCAGTTTTGCTCTTATTTACTACGGCGACAATTTCTGGCTCACGCAACGACCAAACCAAAGCCACAGTCCAACCTATTAGTGTCCATCCTAATAACAGGTTGACCATGAATATGGCATCGAAATTAGGCTGTTTTCTAAAATGTGCTTCATACATGGGGTAAAAATAAAACAAAATTACGGCTAAACAACCAGCCATCATAGAAATAAAGCGGAGATTTTGATTGTCGACGGAACCAGCGAAGTAAAATCCACCTAATCCCAAAATGATTAAAGTGATCAAGCGAACTAAGTACATGAAAATCCCTCTCTTTGTAATGTGTTCAATATCTAGCCTCATGTTAACATCAGTCAACAATTACAGACAATAATATCAATTTACTTATCAGTTAACCGATAAGTAAATTGACTATCAGTTCGTTTTTGGCCTATAGTCCGCACTGAGGCGTCAGAACCTCATCTAAGCGGATAGCCAGCCCCGACAGTGTTGGATTTTTTATGCCCAAATCCGGCAGGATTAAATGCAGTACCCGTTATGTCGGGAGGGCGACGAATATAAGACCCTTAGGGGAAATAAGTCCGCGGTCTCTTAGAGCCGTTCTGAACCTCCCGACACCCATTCGGTTAATGGGTTATTTCAGAAAAAATCTAGGAGGCCGTTATGGTCACAGCTACTTTATCCACATCACTTGCTATGCTGCCCGCCGATGCAGTTGTGCGCGATCACTACGATATAAAAACCACTTCACTCAAAGTTGCCGAAGCTTTTGGCAAGCTACACAAGAATGTTATTCAAAAGCTTGAAAGCCTTGACTGTTCTGATGAATTTGCATCAGCTAACTTTTCAGCCCATGTTCAAAATGTGGCGATTGGCAATGGTGCTTCACGCGAATCCAAAGTGTACCAAATGACCAAAGACGGCTTTATGTTTCTGGTGATGGGTTTCACAGGCAAAAAAGCGGCGGCGATCAAAGAGGCCTATATCAACGCCTTTAATGCCATGGCCGAGACATTACAGCAACAACGCAAAAGCAATACCGATGACAGAACCGGGCTGCGAAATGCAATTAACCTGCTCGTGTCGAAAATGAAGCTCAACTATTCAGAGGCCTATGGGCTGGTGCATCAGCGGTTTAATGTTCGGCATGTAGATGAGCTTGACACGGCGCAGGTGGCACAGGCCGTCAGTTATGTACACAGTATGGCCATCGAGGGCGAGTGGCTTGGTAAAGCCCCCAACCTGCCTGAACCTGAAAAAGCGGGTTACCTCATTACTCCAGAGCAAGCCAGACTTATGGATTTGCTGCTGCATTCAGCGGCGTGGGTTAATTACCGTTGGCATCAGGGCATTTGCAATGGGTTGGCGTCACTCAACCCAGGACTTTATAACAACACCTTTGAGCATATGAATAATCTGCATTATGCCCGTAAGCAGCTTGATAGGGAGTTAACTGATCTGCGGTTAAAATTCAACTGCCAAGCCAAGCGCCCCGAGGAGCTACAGGCTGAATTAGCAAGGGCCAGGCAGTTACTGTGACTACATACACAGACTAAAAAGCCACCTTTCGGTGGCTTTTCTACAAATTGACCATAGTGAGGCTTACGCCATTAGCAATTCAACACCTTGCTTTTTCACTAGGTTTAGCAGTTTTAATGCTGGCCCCTCTGGATGACGTGTTCCCTGCTCCCATTTTTGCACACTTGAAACAGACACGTTTAAACACATGGCAAACACTGGCTGACTTACATTGTTGGCCCTTCGAATACGCTTAATTTCTTGAGGTGACAACGGCTTTATTTCAGGCAGGCACAATTCGTCAAACTCACGTAAGGTTGCAGGTTTCATCACCCCAGCCTCATGCAAGCCTTTCGCAGTACTATGAATAGATTGCAATAATCTGCTCATTTCTCGTTACCCCTTTCTATTACTTCTATTAAACTACTATTATTTAACGCCTTTTTGAGTTCTTCATCACTGTATGAAAACATCTCTTTAGCCAAGGCTTTTAATGCAGTTTTTTCTTTTTTGGAGATATTATCTCTCTCATTTTTAGCGAAACCATACAGGAAAAAAGAATTATTCAGCCCTTTGAACGCGATGAGTGTTCTAAAACCGCCGCTTTTTCCCTGACCATTACGCGCTACACGCTTTTTGTATACACTACCACCAAGATTGGCATCCATGAGCCCATCTTCCATTTCCTTCACGGCAGAAATTAAGGCTTCATCAGCAACACCTTCATTTTCAGCCCAATTTGCAAAATCAGGTGTTTTGAATATCCGCCCCACTCATTCCCCTTAAGTGTAGTACAGTGTCCTATAGTGCGAATGCTAACATTTGCCCAATATACTTACAAGTTTGTAATTATCTATTGTGATTCACCATCACGCCGAACTATCAACCTGGTATTTCGCTGCCAATAACCACCGTAAACATCGCGGCGAGACAAACGTCCATACAGATGATGCTGGATCATGCCGTTGCCTATGTATACCGCGGCATGGTTCACGCGGGGAGCCTGGATCTGCATTAAGATTACGTCGCCAACTTGCAGCGCGCCGGATTGAAGATCGCTATCTGGTATTGGGGAAAACCCTGCGCCGGCATAGTTATCGAGATAGAGCTCATGCTCACCTTCCCACCACCCGTCTGCACGCTCAAATTCTGGCAGAGCGATACCAAGCTCGAGTTGGTACCAGTCTTTGACCAGGGCATAACAGTCCCATACGCCATGGACAAATGGCCGATTAAGTAGCGGTGGCGTTTCACCTGATGGTGTAATGGTGCGTAGGTCCCCTTCTGGCCAGCTTAGAATGTGCCACGGCAATTTAGATGCCTCGCACATGGCCAGGTCATGGTTGCTTGGTTGGCTACTGGCGTCTGGGTGACTGTGGCAGATACCAATTATGGTACCTTCATCTTCGAGGGTGGCAAAAACTTGCGGGTCGATTCGAAAGGCGTCTTTACCTTGAGCGTGAGTGTTTTCGCAGGCGCGGTATTGCTCTGACTTGCCGACCAATAACAGTACGCCACAGCACTCATTTGGGTAGCAGTTTCTGGCGTGATCCTGAAAGGCGTGCAGCGAACAAGGTTTCATTTGTTGGTCCTTATTTGATCATCCTGACCGCAGGGAAACCGCCGTAAGGCAATTCGGCATCATCACCAAAGCGCAGCTTGCAACCAGCTATAGTGCCGCTACATTGATCGGCTGCGGGGTCCGCCGTGGAGTTGTCGTCTTTATCAAACATATTGCTACCGGTGTAACCGCAATCTGCGCCACGATACCCACCACGCTGACACCAGTAACAATAAGGCGTCATCTTACGGCCAATTTTGTAGTTGCCTACGGCAGCTGGGTTAGCCAGCATAAACTGCACCGCTTCATCGGTTTCCGCCACCTTCTGGTCCACTATCCAGATATCGAGGTTTTCCTGGGTCGGGTCGGCACCGCTGTTACCACCGCTGAAGTTGGCCGCATCGAGGTACTTGGCCAAGGTGCGGTGAATGGTTACCCGAGCGTTTTCCATGTTTTGGTATACTAGACACAAGGCGGTGATCGCCCCTTCGAGGTTGGCCACAGTAAGCTTTGGATTGGATGGCGAACCATCGGCATTGATCTCGACATCCTCTATCTTTACTGGCCATGGCGAATACTCTTCCCCCTGCCAGTAGATTGGCTTTGCTGGCAGGTCAGTTTGAGCCGCCACAGCCGCGGCAATTTCGGCCTCGGTGTGTGGCACGTTATGGGCGTGAAATCGCAAGATACCCGCGCCAAATGCGCTGCCATCGACTTCATAGAGGATTATCTCAGAGCCTGGCTCTAGGGTTTGAATATCATGAGATAGCATTGATGGATGCTCTTGTTGGTGTTTTTATGGAACGCTTTACGGATGATGCTTATGGGTGATGCCTTTACGGATGATAGACTTGCTCAAATGTGGCGGTGATACGGTAAACATCGGCGCCCATTGGAGCCACGCTATAGCCCTCACACGTCCACAGCGACATGGCGCCTAATGGTGGTAACCAAGCAAACGACTTAGCCCCTTTGTGGTCATCTAAAAAAGCACAGATAGCTAACGCATCCGTTTTTTTATAGGTGAAGGTTAACGGCCAGCTTTGCTTGTCATTGTTGATGCCGCGGGAAACCGACTGACTGTAACCATCGCCAAATTCGGCCTTGTTAACAGTAAAACTTTTCTCGCCAGTGGCACTGTTGGTTGGTACCCAGGTAAATTGCTGCAATGCCATTAATGACCTCTTTTATTGATTAAGGCGGGCGGTTAATAACCGCGCATTGCCTGCCAGATCATACCGCCTGGCTTAAGTTGCTTGGCGATCTCTTTGCGGGTACCTTCGTCGGCAGCGCGGGCGTAAGCCTTACCTAGCTTGTCAGTGTCTTTAACACCATTACTGTTGTCGTTTTCGACGCTAATGTGCTGGGTGATATTCACGCCGCCTGACGCTGGCATAGCTGAAGCAGCATACTTACCGCCGACCACGCCACCATCATAGAAGCCTTTAAATCCCTTGCGAATGCTCTCTACGCTGGCTACACCGCCAAGGCGGGCAACGTCTTCCTGACTAAAGACCACCTCGCCTTTATGCACTATGCCTGCTGGCTGATACTTGCCCCCGGGGCCCGTATAGCCGCCACTGTCATATTCACCGACCACGCCACCATCAGCGTAACCACCAAACGCATAGCTGATTATTTTCACCAAAGCCTGTTTAACCAGAATGCGAGTTAGATCAGCTAATATCGCCTTGGTGAAGTCGGCAAAGCTGGCCTTGCCTGTGAGGGCAAACTGCACGATGGCATCTTCCATACTACCGAAGGCGTTGTTGAACAGGTTTTCAGTCTGGGCGGCAACATCATTGGCGCTATCGATATAATTATCAAACGCGCGGCTAGCCCCATTTTGCCAGTTGGCTCTGGCTGCCTCGATATCCTGATAATGCTTTTCATACATTTGCAATCGGGTCGCCAATTCGGATTCTAGGGCCTGCATGTTGGTGTTGTATTCATCTTCACCGATTGATCCTTCTGTAAGTTGGCTGGTCAACGCATCTTTTTTTCCCTGAAAGCTGCGGGTAATTGCATTGCGGCCAATTAGGCGTTTGTTGGTGCGGTCGCCTTTGCCAAAGGCGCCGAGTTCGTCGGCATATTGCAGCTGAATGGCAGCTGTTTCGCTGCCGAGGTTTTGCTGAAACGCCATCTCCCGACGAAGCTGCTCACGTTTAGCAATTTCATCTTCTAGCGCCTGATTAATTTTTAACTGTGCCGCAATTTTTTCGGCATAGACCAACAGGCTTTGTTCATCGGCACTTAGTACCTTTTTGCTTTTAAGATCTGCAATTTGCTGCTCTAACCCAAGTAAGTTCTGTGACTGTTTACTCAACTTTTCCCGGGTTTCAAGCTGCTGGCGTAATTGCTCCTCTTGCAGCTGATAACGCCTTAATAGCTTTTGCCCGGCATCAGACTCAGCCTTTTGTTTTTCTTTGTACTGGTCATCGATCCACTTCTTGGCCTTAGCAATATTGTCGTCACTAATTAAAGCGCTGTTTGGATCTGCGGCGCGGATATCGGTAATATAACGCTGTAGATCCTGATGGGCTTTGAGGCGCTTTTCTTCTTTGGTTAACGTGGACTCGAGTATGTCATTGAACTTTTGCTGACCGGCAATGGCTTTGGCGTTAATCTCTTGCGACTTCTTATCTTCTTCAGCTAAATCACGAGCAGCCTTTAGCTGTTCGATAATGACGTCACGTTCCCCTGTTAATCTATCTAGCTCTTGCTTTCGACGAGTAGCTTCACCACCTTTCCCAGGGCCTTTAGCAAGCAACTCCTGAATTTCTGCGCCCTTTTCCCTTAGCTGCTGCTCAAGGTTAGGACCATCAAGATAATACATGGCGCCATTAACAAACGCATCCCAGCCTTCCGCCGCTATGCTCTTGGTCCATTTCCAGGCGCTCTCAATGCGGCCGAGGTTTGATATTATCTGATCTGCCCGCTGCTCAATGGCTTCGGCATAAGACTCTGTTGCAAGCTTGGCAGCATCAGTGTGATTACCGGCTTTTTCTAAAGCCATAATTTGTTCATACACACTCGAGGTGAGGAAATGATATTTCTCATTTAGTTCGGCAGCGGCTTTTGCGGGATCTGTAGCGAGTTTTTCAAATTCGCTAATTGTGTCCTCTACGGCGGTACCTACTGCTTGCTTCATTAACAGCGCAGAGCCAGCAACTAGCGCGAATTGTTCACTAGCAACCTTACCTGATTTTACTACCTGAAGTAGGGCTTCAGACGCTGCACGTTGTGTACCTGCATAGCCGTCTATATACGCAGCTGCCAATTGCAGGTTTTCAACGCTTGTACCCGCCGCGTTGCCACCCATGATAATGGCACTGCGAAACCTGTCTGCTTCTTTTCTACCTTGATAGTATGCCACCCCAACGGCGACAACTGCGGCGGCGGCAAGGGTATACGGATTAACCAACCCAGCAACGTAGCCGCCCAGGGCTTTGGTGGCCGGGCCCAGGCCGCCAAACATATCCTTGATTTGTCCGCCTTGCTGAATAAACACCGTCATGGGGTTTTGGCCAGCCTGCAAGGAGACAAAGATATCAGTAAACTGTGCCGGCAGGCCGCGCATGGCAAACTGCATCTGCTTGGCCGACATGGCATTCACATTCATGGCCTTTTCATTGCCAACCAAATGGGTGCGCATCTGCTCTAGGCTTTTGTTATAACG
This sequence comes from Shewanella sp. KCT, assembly GCF_007636505.1. Lineage (NCBI taxonomy): Bacteria > Pseudomonadati > Pseudomonadota > Gammaproteobacteria > Alteromonadales > Shewanellaceae > Shewanella > Shewanella sp. KCT. The sequence goes on along the minus strand of NZ_LVDJ01000011.1, from coordinate 36,057 downwards.
GGTATAGTCCGCCTCATTGATTAGGCCTTTGTCAAAGCCCGCCTTTAAGCGTTTTTGTTGATCGGCAATGTCGCTTATCTTGGTGCGAATAGGGTCTAACTGATTTAACAGCTTGTCGTATTGAGATCGCTCTACTTGACTGCGAAACTCTTTAACCTGCTTAGAATAAAGCTCAAATTTGCTTTTTTCGATATCACCAGCTTCAAATTGCTTGGTGAGATTTTCATAAGCCTTATCAAGATTATTAAGCTTGGCAGTAACCGGATCGACCCGCCCAACCATTTTCGCCAAACTGGTCTCAGTTTTGAGAATGGCACGTTCGGCTTTACTTAGCCCGCCTTCAAAACTGGCCGTATTGGCGATTAAGTCAACGGTGAGCGATCGTAGTCCGTAACTGCCCATATTAACTACCTTTATTCATTGGATGTTGCGCTGGCTTGCAGCAGGTTAAAGAGATCTTCTGGGGTGGCGTCTTCTGTTTGTTCTTCACGATAGAAACTCATGAAGTCTTGCAGTTCAGCTTTGCCGCCATTGATTAAACACAGTTGATGCATTTGCCGGGCGGTGTACCATTCGCTGCGATCTTGCATCGACAGCGGCCCATATTTGGCGCGGTAATTGACCCACCCGGCAAACTCGGCGCTACTTACTCGCCGTTTGGCTTCTGCAACGGTTCGTCCGCCGACGCCGGCGAGGACGAGTTCGAACCAGAGCTCGTCTTCTGCGTCACAGGCTTTGGGTCGGCCTCATCCCCCCAGCGGTTCACCTCTGCAATAGCGGCCATCATGGCATCGACCAACGCCTGACACATAGGTCCGCGCTTTTCACTGCCCACAATATCGGCCATGGTAAGCAAAGGTTCCCCTTTGCTGGTGACGATACTTGATACCAGATGTGCGGCGACAATGTCGGTGCAACCTTGGCGAAACGCCGTTGAAATCGCGGCCGACGTGGCATAACTGCTGTGGCGCACATACACGGTCGCGGTAACCGTTTCACCGTTGAGGTTTTGCCAGCTGATCTCTTTCGCCTCTGGCTTGGCCGGGGCAAACGATGAGGACTCATTAATCACTGCGAGGCTAAGTTCCATGGTACCTCCTTACGCTGCCGCTTTCGGGATCAATACCGGATCACCAGACACCTGAATGCTACAACTCGACTTCACCACATCATTAAGCGCAAACGAGAACGGGAATGAACTTAAGAAGCCACGGAAGGTTAACCAGGTACGTGTCGTCGGCAAGGTCACCACGCCTGGCACACTCACATCAGGCTCTATGCCTTTACCGTCACTCCAGCCCAAGTACCACTGCAAGGTTTCGCCTGCGGTTTTTAGTTCGTGCAGGCGCTGATGCACGTCTAGATCTGGGTTGGTATTGACACCAAATGTGGCGGCGCCAGGAGTGGCTAGGCCGGATTCATATTCACGGGCATCTGCCTCTAATGGCGTGACATCAATTTGCTCTATGGTCGAGTCGATACCCTCGATACTGGTGACATTAGCCACCACTAACAAGCTGTCATCGGCAGGGTCAATCGCATAAAGTTGCGTGCCTTTTACTTTCTTTGTGGTGCCCATGGCATCCTCCTGTTTAGCAATAAAAAAGGCCCCAACGGTAGCGTTGAGGCCTGAATAACAAAAACCGCCGCGAGGTTAATCGGCGGCGGTTTGTACTGGTAAGTTGTTTGAGCGAGTTATCCCACTGTTAGGGGAATAACGCCTTTTTTTTAAAGCTCAACGTCTCAATTAATTTATTCTTACCAGCTGGGCTTTTTGGTCGTCTGATAAATTATGGATCGACGCTATGGTCACTTGCTCTTTATCTGCTGGAGCACCATCTAGTGCCACATCAACACGCTCTGGCAGGCTATACATAGCGCCGGTAGCTGGGTCAACGATAAGAATGCCAATAAGGCCACCAATGAGAATGTTACCAAAATACCAGCCATCGATACCGCTTTTCATGGTATAGACTTTATCTGGATAACCCTCTTTTTTGAAAGTAATGGTGTATGTCTCACCTTTAAAGTAACCCGATGACGATTTAAGCATCACAGTTGCAGGGGTTACCCCACTATGAACCACTTTCCCCGCCCTGTTTACCACAGTAAAATCCGCAGTTTCTGGATTGCTGGCAATTGCTACCGAATAGTCAGATTTGCTGACAATACTTGAGCAACCAGACAATCCTGCCAACATAACACCGACAAGCATAAGTTTTTTCATTTTGCATCCCTGTTCGTTTTTTATTATCGAGGCTGTTTAGCCATTACTAAACTAAGCACATGAAAATCATAGTCTTTGTAATGTTCTAAAAATCCACCGCCATGTTAACATTAATCAACATTTACACACAATATTAACGAAACCATTTACCGTTATGCATGAATTACTTATCAGTTAACCGACAAGTGAATTGACTCGGTAATGACTTTTGGCCTATAGTGCGCGCTAAGAGCGTAGAAACTCTTTTTTGCACCCGGATTCACCGCGCCCGATAGTCGTGGCTTTTTTATGCCTATTGCCAGGCAACCCAACCAGTTTTTATGGTCGGGAGGGCGAGGAATACAATACCCGTAAGGGGAATAACTCCGCCGTGGGTGCACGGTTTCTAACCTCCCGACCACCATAATAGTGTGGTGGTCAATCCGAGTAGAAACGGAGCACCACTATGATCACTTCTATTATTCCAGCCAATGCTGTTACCAGCGATAATGGCGATATAAAAACCACTTCACTCAAAGTTGCCGAAGCTTTTGGTAAGCAACATCGCAACGTCACAGCCAAAATTAAAAACCTTGATTGTTCAGATGAATTTAGGTCTGCTAACTTTTCAGCACACCCATATACCAATGAGCAAAACGGCGAGATTTACAATCTGTACCAAATGACCAAAGACGGCTTTATGTTTCTGGTGATGGGTTTCACAGGCAAAAAAGCGGCGGCGATCAAAGAGGCCTATATCAACGCCTTT